>CAZMSA010000001.1:0-66032 GCA_964568825.1 uncultured Rhizobiaceae bacterium
TGATCTTCATCAACCAGATCCGCATGAAGATCGGCGTCATGTTCGGTAACCCGGAAACCACCACCGGCGGCAATGCACTGAAATTCTACGCCTCGGTACGCCTCGACATCCGTCGCATCGGCGCCATCAAGGACCGTGACGAGACGGTGGGTAACCAGACCCGGGTCAAGGTGGTCAAGAACAAGGTTGCCCCGCCCTTCCGCCAGGTGGAATTCGACATCATGTACGGCCAGGGCATCTCCAAGACCGGCGAGTTGATCGATCTCGGCGTAACGGCCGGGGTGGTGGACAAATCGGGGTCTTGGTATTCCCACGCTGGTGAGCGTATCGGCCAGGGCCGCGAGAACGCCAAGAATTTTCTCAAGGACAACCCGGATATCGCCGCGACCATCGAACAGGCCATCCGCGCCAATGCCGGCCTGATCGCCCAGCGTATCATCGATCCCGACGAGGCTGGTGTCGAAGGCGATGGCGAATAGGCGCGAATTGACGCTTTAAGACCCTGAGCAAGTCGAAGCGGCGGCCGGAGCGATCCGGCCGTCGCTTTTTTCATGGCGCCCCCGCGGCACCATGGGTACCCCGCTCGCCCCCATGCGATGCTGTGGACACGACTTGGCCAAGGAGGCTATTACCCCTTGCTTGAATACGTCGGCGTAGCACCCGCCAAGCACCCCGGCCCGACTTCAGGCCCGATTTCAGGATTTTTGCAGCCCATGACCAGCGTCAGCGAGATCAGACCATGACCAGCGTCAGCGAGATCAGATCGCAGTTTCTCGACTATTTCCGCAAGGCCGGCCATCAGATCGTCGCCTCCGGCCCGCTGGTGCCGCACAACGACCCCACCTTGATGTTCACCAATGCCGGCATGGTGCAGTTCAAGAACGTCTTCACCGGCCTTGAATCCCGCCCCTACAAGCGTGCCGTCACCGCCCAGAAATGCGTGCGTGCCGGCGGCAAGCACAACGACCTGGAAAACGTCGGCTACACCGCCCGCCACCATACCTTCTTCGAGATGCTGGGCAACTTCTCGTTCGGCGACTACTTCAAGGACCTGGCCATCGAACTGGCGTGGAACCTGGTAACCCGCGAAATGGGTCTCGACGGCAATCGCCTGCTGGTGACCGTCTATGCCGAAGACGACGAGGCCCACAGCCTGTGGAAGAAGATCGCCGGCCTCGGTGATGATCGCATCATCCGCATCCCCACCTCCGACAATTTCTGGGCCATGGGCGAGACCGGGCCCTGCGGGCCCTGTTCGGAGATATTCTACGACCACGGACCCGGAATACCCGGTGGCCCTCCCGGCTCGGCCGATCAGGACGGCGACCGCTTCATCGAGATCTGGAACCTGGTGTTCATGCAGTACGAGCAGGTGACAACCGATGAGCGGGTTTCCCTGCCGCGTCCCTCCATCGACACCGGCATGGGTCTGGAGCGCATTTCCGCCGTCTTGCAGGGAACCTATGACAACTACGAGACCGACCTCTTCAAGGCCCTCATCCGCGCCATCGAGGAAAAAACCGGGGTGGCCGCTCAAGGGACGGCGAAGGCCTCCAACCGGGTCATCGCCGATCACCTGCGGGCGGCCTGCTTCCTCGTCGCCGACGGTGTCCTTCCCTCCAACGAAGGCCGCGGCTATGTGCTGCGCCGCATCATGCGCCGCGCCATGCGGCATGCCGAATTGCTGGGCGTAAGCGAACCCTTGATGTGGAAGCTGGTGCCGGCCCTGAAGCGCGAGATGTCCGCCGCCTACCCGGAACTGGAGCGCGCCGATGCGCTCATCACCGAGACGCTCAAGCTGGAGGAAACCCGCTTTCGCAAGACGTTGGAGCGCGGGCTTCGCATTCTCGATGAGGAAACCGGCCACCTTGAGTCCGGCAAGCGCCTGCCGGGCGAGGTGGCCTTCAAGCTCTACGACACATTCGGCTTTCCCCTCGACCTCACCCAGGATGCTCTGAAGGCACGCGGCATCGGCGTCGACACGGACGGCTTCAACGCCGCCATGCAGCGCCAGCGCGCCGAGGCGCGAAAGGCCTGGGCGGGTTCCGGCGAGGCCGCCACCGAGGGCTTGTGGTACGAACTGCGCGACCGGGTGGGGGCGAGCGAATTTCTCGGCTACGCCACCGAGACCGCCGAAGGCGTGGTGCAGGCCATCGTCGCCGCCGACGGCAAGGAGTCAGATGCCCTTTCGGAGGGCGCCGAAGCGGCCGTCATCGTCAACCAGACACCGTTCTATGGCGAATCGGGTGGCCAGGTGGGCGATCGTGGCACCATCCGCACCGCCGACGGCGCCGTCTTCGAGGTGAGCGACACGCAAAAGAAGCTGGGCGACCTCTTCGTCCACTACGGCCGCCTGGTGAGGGGCGTGCTGCATCGCGGCGACCCCGTGGAACTTGCCGTCGACCATGCCCGCCGCCAGGGCGTCAGGTTGCACCATTCCGCCACCCATCTGGTGCACGAAGCGCTGCGCCAGGTGCTTGGCACCCACGTCGCACAGAAAGGTTCGCTGGTGGAGCCCGGCCGACTGCGCTTCGACTTCTCCCATCAAAAGGCCATGGATGAAGCAGAGATCGACCGCGTCGAGGAGATCGCCAACGCCGTCATTCTGCAGAACGATCCCGTCACCACCCGGCTGATGAGCGTCGATGATGCCATCGCCGAAGGGGCCATGGCGCTGTTCGGCGAGAAATACGGCGATGAAGTGCGCGTGGTTTCCATGGGCCGCCAACCCGAGGGCGGTCCCAACAAGCCGGTCTATTCGCTGGAGCTGTGCGGCGGCACCCACGTGGCGCGCACCGGCGATATCGGCCTGGTCCGCATCGTCGCCGAAAGCGCCTCGGCGGCCGGCGTGCGGCGTATCGAGGCGCTGGCCGGCGAGGCGGCACGGCGCTATCTGGAAGACCAGGATAACCGCCTTGGCCGCATTGCCCACCTGCTGAAAGTCCAGTCGGGCGATGTCGAGGCCCGCATCGGCCAGCTTCTGGAAGAACGCCGGCGGCTGGAGCGTGAACTCGGTGATACAAAAAAGCGCCTCGCCATGGGCGGTGCCGGCGGCGCTGAAAGCACCCCGGAAGACGTTGGCGGCATCAAGGTGGTGGCCCGCGTCCTTGAAGGGATCGACCCCAAGGAGTTGCGCAACCTCGTTGACGAAGCGCGCAAGCAACTGGGCTCGGGCGTCGTGGCGCTGGTGACGGTGAACGACGGCAAGGCAGCTGTCGCCGCCGGCGTCAGCCCCGACCTCGCCGGTAGCGTCAACGCCATCGACCTGGTGCGCGCCGGCGTTGCGGCAGTCGGTGGCAAGGGCGGCGGCGGTCGGCCCGACATGGCCCAGGGCGGCGGCCCCGACGGCGCCAGGGCCGCCGAGGCGATCGCCGCCATCAAGGCAACAATCGGCGCATGATCGCCTCAATACCGGCAACATTCCGCCCAGATTGTGCCTCTCATTTGGGCAATCGATCAGCATTGCCGGGCATCGCGTCGCTACCGTGGCGACGTCGCAATGCGGCCGAATGCGGGACGTGGTTCACACGATGGCGATGCGCGACGACGGCATCTTGCGGGAACCGCTCCCCATGATCGGCATGACGGCTGCCGAACCATTCAGGCGTCGGCTTTTTGACGTCCTGGAACGCAGCCGCCGCGGCGATGCCGTGGTGCGCGCCTTCGACATCGCCATGGTCGCGATCATCATTGCCAACGTCGCGGCCTCGGTTGCCGATACCGTTGCCACCATTCATCAGGTCTATGGCACCGCGCTGTTGTGGTTCGATCATTTCTGCGTCGTCATCTTCATCGTCGAATATGCGGCCAGGATCTGGACGGCGCCGGAACATCCCGCCTTGCGCCAGAGACCTGACTGGCGGGCCCGGCTGACCCACGCCACCAGCCCCATGATGCTTCTCGACTTCGCGGCCATCATGCCCTTCTTCATCGAGATCTTCTTCGGGCCCAACCTGGCCGTGGTGCGCATCCTGCGCATTATCCGCTTCTACCGCCTAGCGCGTTATTCGCCGGTCCTCGACACCATCATCGGGGTGATCGCTGCTGAATGGCGGGCGCTGGCCGGAAGTGCGCTGTTGTTTGCCGGGCTGCTGCTGGTGGCGGGCGTCGCCATGTTTCTGGCTGAGGGAACGGCGCAGCCGGACCGGCTGGGCGATGTGCCGAGCGCCATGTGGTGGGCGGTCGTCACGCTGTCGACGGTGGGCTACGGCGACGTGGTGCCCATCACCGTGGTGGGAAAGATGGTCGCCGGCTTCACCATCATCTTCGGCATCCTGTTCTTCGCCCTCCCGGTCGGCATCATCGCCACCAGCTTTCAGGAGCAGATCCGCCGGCGCGACTTCGTCGTCAGCTTCGCCATGGTGGCGCGGGTGCCGCTGTTTGCCCGTCTCGATGCCGCCGCCGTGGCCCGGCTTGTCGGCCTCCTGACGGCGCGCCGGGTGGCCGCGGGCGATGTCATCATCACCAAGGGCGACGAGGCCGAGGCCATGTATTTCATTGCATCGGGGCAAGTGGAGGTGGAGACGCCCTCCGGCCCCATCCGGCTGTCGGAGGGCGACTTCTTCGGCGAGGTAGCGATGATCTCGGAGGACACCAGGCGCACCGCCACCGTGTCCGCGGCGCGCACCTGCGAGCTTCTGGCGCTCAGCGTGCGCGATTTCCGCCGCCTCGTGCAGTCCAATGCCGAGATCGGCGATGCTGTGCGCGAGGTGGCGCGCCAGCGCCTTGAAGCCATCAACAAAAGGAATCCGCCGCAGGCCTGATTACGGCTTGAGGGGCGGCCACTCGGCGGTATCGAAATCGGGATGCTGCCGGCTTTTCAGCCGCGCCAGGTCTTCGGGCGAACGGTTTTCCGCCGTCGTTTCGCGCGGCAGGGCGCTGAGGCTGGCGAACCACGACAGCTCGCTTTCCACCCCGACCTGGTGATCAGGCACGGCGGCTTCTGGATCATCAAGGCTGCCGATGGCGATCTCGTAGTGGGGATCGCCGTCCTCGCTCATGTAGAGCGGCGTCCCGCAGTCACGGCAAAAGCCACGCGCCACGATGGCCGACGAGCGATATTCGCCAGGCTGGCCGCGCGTCCACACGAGATGACCTCGATCGACACTGACCAGCGCCGCTCCCCATGAGCCGAATGCCTTCTGGCACATGCGACAATGACAGATGCCCGCATTCCCCAACGGCCCCCCCGATATGCGGTAGCGCACCGCCCCGCACTGGCATCCGCCCGACATCGTCACGGCGTCGGCCACACCACCGGAAACCAGTCTTCCGGCAACTGATCGCCCATGGCGAGCTTGAGGCCCATCTCGGGAAACGGCGGCGACACTTCATGGCTGCGCTCGACATAGCGGCAATCCTCGCCGAGGAAGCGGAAGCTCACCGCCCGCCGCCGCCGCCCAGTCGAATTGGGCGGGGCGTTGTGCAGGGTATGGTAGTCGAAAGCGACCGCATCGCCGGGCTCCAGCGCCCAGGCACGCAACGCGGTCGCATCGCGTTCCTCATCGATGTCGGGGAACGGCTCATAGGTGGAGGTATCGCCTTCCAGAGGTTTGAGCGTCTTGAAACGGCGCGGCACGAAGGTGACCGCCCCCTTGTGGCTGCCGGCAAGGAAATGCGGGCAGACTTTTTCCGAGACCGGATCGAGCGGCACCCAGATCGACACCGTCTGGGTGCCATCCATGCAGTAATAGGGCAGATCCTGATGCCATGGCGTCGGATCGGCGGTGCCCGGCTCCTTCACCAGCACATGCTCATGGAAAAGCTGCGCCCGCCGCGCGCCCATCAGCACTGCCGCGATGGCGCCCAGCGGCCCCTCGTCGCACACCTGGCGGAATTCGGGAAAGCGCTGCCAATTCGCATAGTCGCCGAAATAGGCACCGGGCCGGCCTTCCTCGGTGTGGTTCTTGCCGTAGGGGCCCGGGCTCTTGATGTTGGCTTCCACCGCCGCGGCAAGGCGGTCGAGCCACGTCGCGTCCAGGACGCCGCGCAGCACGGTGGCGCCGTCGCGGCGAAAGGCTTCGATTTCCGATTGAGTGGGCGCGGACATGGTGCTTTGATCCAGGATGAGGGCTGCGTACGGGCGATTATGCATCTCGTGCCTCACCGCGCGCAAGCACTCCTTATCGAATCAAAGAAGCCCGGCACCAGCGACTGCGGATCACTTGGATGCCGGGCCAACCCCCAAAAGCGCCTGCCCGCGGGCGGCAGACAGACGCCATTCAGGGATTTCAGGTTGCCTTGATGGCGATCTTCTTGACCGGCTCCACGGCGCCCTCCTTCTTGGGCATCACCACCCGCAGCACGCCCTTGTCGAACTTCGCGTCGATGCGTTCGGCGTCCACCGTGTCAGGAAGCCGGAAGCTGCGCTGGAAGCTGCCGAAGCGCCGCTCCACCATGTGGACATCGTCCTTGTCATCGACATGCTCGTATTTCTTCTCGCCCTTGAGGGTGAGCATGCCGTTGCGCACGCTCAAATCGACGTCGGATTCATCGAGGCCGGGCAATTCCGCCGTCAGCGAAACCTCTTTGTCGTTCTCGGTGATATCGATGTCCGGCACGATGAAGCCACGCCCATTGGCTGCCGCCGGCACACCAAAGCCCATCTGTGGCGCAACCGAACCGCGGTCGCCGAAGAAGGCATCGAACATACGGTCCATCTCGGCACGATAGGCCTGGAACGGATCGTTCCACCCCCCTGTGGTTAGCGCTTGCTTGCTGGCTTTGTTTGGCATTTTTCAGTCCTCCATCTTTCGAAAACTGACCAATTCAACTGAGAATAGTATTTTCGCGCGCTCAAGCTCGCCTTGCATTGATCCGGATCAATAGGCACCATTCCCGGCGAGGCCGACGGACGGCTTCAATCGCCTTTGCCGTCGCCCCAAGGCGGTGGTTTCCACCGGCCCCGAAACATCATGCGACGCCAATCGAAAGTTGCGGTCATGCACCTACGATCGACCCGTTCGAATCTCTACCCCCGGCTGGCGGCCGCCGTTGCCGCGGCCGTTGGTTGCTTTTTCGCCGCCGCCACAGCCATCGCCGGCGAGGCTCTGGACACCTTTGCCGAAGGCACCGTCGACACCAGCCTGTGGCGCACTTGCCAGGCCGACCCGGCGCTTCTCAGCTTCGGCGTCGATACCGCAACCGGACGCCCCTATCTGGCCATGAAGATCGACGGCAGGCACGAGGATCCCGGCCCGTGCATGTCCGTTGCGCAAGGCGATCTGGTGGCCGAAGCCGACACCCTTGGCCCGAGCTTTTTCGCCAATACCTCGACGATGGCCGCCATTGCCGGCTTCGACTGCCCGAAGCCCGAGCGGCGCAACGGCGAGCCCATCATCCAGCGCAACGAGCTGCGCTTTGCGCCCGCCGACCTCTATCCCGCTATCGGCCAGGACACCTGGTATTCCCTCACCTTCAGGCTCAAGGGTTATGGCGGCGACACCATACCGGCCTGCGGATCGGCGCGCTGGGTGATCGGGCAATGGAAGTACCAGCACATGATGCCCGGCTTCAAAGGCAGCCCGTTCCTTGCCCAGCGCTTCGACAACGGCGTCCTCCACCTCACGGTTGAGGACGACGGTTGCCGCTGCATGTTCGCCAAGACGGGTGGCGATCCGGACTTTTCAAATGCTCCAGAGAATACCACGCTGGTGCCGGTACCGCCTCTGCAGTGCCGCTATTCGGAAGGCGACAGGATCGGCCAGCGCTGCCAGCCCGTCCATCTGAAACTCAAGGCCGCTGATCTTTCCACCCTGGCGACACTGCCCGACCCCAAGAACGGCTGGGTGCGCATGACCTACCGCATCCGCGCCGGCGGGCCTCAGGGTGCCCGCATCGATGTCTACGCCAACGACCGCTTCATCGTTCGCGCCGAGGGCGACATCGATCCTCACATCCCCGGCAACCGGGTCAAGTTCAAGATCGGCCATTATCGCGACATGATCCCGGTGAAGGCCGAAATGCTGTTGCAGGAGGTGTGCGTGTCCGCCACCTCAAGGGCCTGCGATCATGGTCTCGCGCCGCTGCCGTAGCCTTCACCAGCCGCCCTTGTCGCCATGCCTGCGACGCTTGAATTCCTTGAAACCCCATGTTACCGAGCAGCCGACATGCCCCCCCATCGCATCGCCATCTTCATCAAGACATTCAACCGGCCAAACCGCCTGTTGAAGTGTGTCGAGCGCATTCAAGCCTACTGCAATCAGGACTACCGGATCTACATCGCCGACGATGGAGAAAGTTCGCCAGCCGTCGCCGATCTGTATCGCACCCTGACCGCCGGCGGACATTTTGTGCGCACCTATCCAGGCCGGGTAAACGTGACGACGGCCCGCAATGAACTGGTGGGCGAGCTGCGCGATGAGCGCTATGTCCTGCGCCTCGACGACGATTTCAATTTTTCCGAGCGCACCGACCTCGCCGCCATGCTGCGCATTATGGCCCACCGCCCTGAAATCGGGGCTTTGTCCGGCCTTGAATGCCAGCTCGGCGACGGCAAGGGCATCAAGTCGGGCCAGATCAGCAACAAGCAAGGCCACATGATCATTCGTGACGGCATTCTTTACAAATTCAGCGTGCCGGCCGACCAATGGCTGTGGTCGAACGCCGATGGTTTGCGCTTTGCCTATGCCAATTACACCCGCAATTTCCTGCTCATTCGGCGAGAAGTCTTTCAAACGGTGAAATGGAACGAGGAACTGCCCATTCAGGGTGAACACTCGGCCTTCATGATCGATCTGCAAAAAGCCGGTTGGGCGTTGGCCTTCACGCCAGAGAGCATTCACGAACACGACGAAACCAGCGTCGATGACACCAGCAAGCAATACAAGAATGCCCGCCATGCCACACAGGGCCGCAAACGCCAGCAGGAAGTCTTCCTCAAGTGCTATGGCATCCGCGCCATGAAGGGACTGGATGCCAATGACGCTCTGATCGGGGTTGACTTCCACAATATCCGCAAAGGGGTAATGCGTTTGGTGACCGGCGGAAGCTGGAGGGTCTGATCCCTCCGCGATGGCCGACGACGCAGTCGTCCCGGGTGCGGCCTACAAACTATCCATTTCCGCGTGATGACCAGTCAATGCCTGCCGTTTTGTGCCGCGCTCTCACTTTATCAGCCGGCAGAACAGGTCCGCATCGACGTTGCCGCCCGAGACCACCACGCCGATGTTGCGCCCGCTGGTCTCTATGGCGCCTGAGAGCACCGCGGCCAGTGCCACCGCGCCACCCGGCTCGGCGACGATCTTCAGGTGCTGAAAAGCCGCCCGCATGGCCTGCCCGACTTGCGCTTCGTTGGCCACCAGTCCGCCGGCCAGGCGTGGCTGGTTGATGGCAAACGTCATCTCGCCCGGCGTCGGCGACAGCAGCGCATCGCAGATCGACCCGGCGGTGCTGGCATTGGTCTGGCGCTCGCCGCTTTCCAGCGAGCGGCGATAGTCATCGAACCCTTCCGGCTCGGCGCTGTAGAGAAGCGTTGCCGGCGACAGCGCCTGCAACGCCAGTGCGATGCCAGCCGTCAGACCGCCGCCGCTCGTGTTCACCACCACCGCATCGAGGTGGACGCCGCGCGCTTCGGCCTGCCGCGCCATCTCCAACCCGGCGGTCCCCTGACCGGCGATGATATGGGCGTGCTCGTATGGCGGCACGATGACCCAGCCCTTGTCGCGGGCAATCGCTGCGGCAATCTCCTCGCGTGACTGGGTGGCGCGATCGTAGTGGACGATCTCGGCGCCCAGCGCGCGGGTGTTCTGCTGTTTGATGTTGGGGGTATCGGCCGGCATGACGATGATCGCCGGCAGCCCCTTGAGGCGCGCCGCCGCGGCCACCCCTTGCGCATGGTTGCCGGAAGAATAGGCCACCACCCCGCCGGCACCTTCGAGCTGTGAGATGAGGTTCCATGCACCGCGAAACTTGAATGAGCCGGTGCGCTGCAGGCATTCCGCCTTCACCAGCACCCGTGCGCCGGTGAGAGCATTGAGCCCGGCGCTTTCAAGCAGCGGCGTTTCTACCGCTTCGCCCTTCAGCCTTGCCGCTGCCGCCTCGATATCGCTGAAATCGGGTAATTCGCCCTGCATGATGCCTCATCCTTGATGCCGCAGGCTCTATAGCCCACTCGCCGAGCCCCTGCCACCACCTTCGTTGCCCTTCCCGGCGGTCATTACGGGTTAAATTCCACCAATTGATAGCCGCCACCGTCGCACTCTTGCATCGCCGGCGGCTTTCAGGTTCATTCCCTGCCGGTGCCCACCGGAGGCACTGACGAGGAAAGGACAAAGGCCATGGATCTGGGCATCACGGGGCGCAAGGCGATTGTGTGCGCATCAAGCCGCGGGCTCGGCAAGGCCTGCGCCATGGCGCTGGCTGTCGACGGTGTCGAGGTAGTGGTCAACGGCCGCGATGTGAGCGTCCTCGAAGCGACAGCCGAAGAGATCAGGAAAGCCACCGGGGCAAAGGTCATGGCGGTTGCCGCCGATGTCTCCACGCATGAGGGCCAGGCAGCGATTCTGACCGCCTGCCCCGATCCCGACATCCTCATCAACAACAATGGCGGGCCGCCTTTCCGCGACTTTCGCGCCCTCGACCGCGCCATGATCCTCGACGGCGTGGTGCAGAACATGGTCACCCCCATCGAACTCATCCAGAAGGTGTTGCCGGCGATGATCGAGCGCCGCTTCGGGCGCATCGTCAACATCACCTCGGCGTCGGTGAAGATGCCCATCCTCGGCCTCGATCTGTCATCGGGCGCGCGCGCCGGCCTCACCGCCTTCCTCGCCGGACCCGCGCGCGATATCGCCCACCACAACGTCACCATCAACGGCCTGTTGCCCGGCATGTTCGACACCGACCGGTTGAAGAACTCCACCCGCGCCCAGGCCGAAATGAAGGGCGTCAGTGTCGATGAGATGGCCGATACCCGCGCCTCCACCGTCCCGGCCCGCCGTTTCGGCCATCCCGACGAACTGGGCAAACTGTGCGCTTTCCTGTGCTCGGACGCGGCCGGCTACATAACCGGGCAGAATTTCCTGATCGACGGCGGCCTGTTCAACTCAGCCATTTAGGGGCGGGCCGCTCCCCTTCACATATTGCCGTCGGGCCGGTCGAGGAAGTCCTTGGCGCTCGTCACCAGCCGGGTGTCCACCGCGGCGATGTTGTCGGGTTCCTTGCCGGCATAATCGAACTTGTTGAGCACCGTCTTGATGCATTCAAGCCGCGCCCGCTTCTGGTCGTTGGAATCGATGACCGTCCACGGTGCCTCCGGCTTGTCGGTGCGCGCCAGCAGGTCGGCGATGGCGCGGGAATAATCGTGCCACTTGTGCACGGCGTCATGGTCGATCGGCGACAGCTTCCAGCCCTTCAGCGGATCGAGCTTCCTTTCATAGAAGCGCTTCAGTTGCTCGGCCCGGGCGACCGTCAGCCAGAACTTGAACAGATGGATACCGTCGCCCGTCAGCAGCCGCTCGAACACCGTAACCTCCTCGAAGAAGGTCTCAACCTGCGACTCGCTGCAAAAGCCCATGACCCGCTCGACCCCGGCGCGGTTGTACCACGAGCGGTCGTAGAGGGTCATGTCGCCGCGGGTCGGCAGATGCGCCACATAGCGCTGGAAATACCATTGGCCCTGCTCGATGTCGGTCGGCTTGGCCAGCGCCACCACGCGCGCATGGCGTGGTGAGATATACTGAACGAAGCGCTGGATGGCCCCGCCCTTGCCGGCCGCATCGCGCCCCTCGAACAGGCAGATGATGCGCTCGCCCTTTTCCACCGCCCAGTCCTGCACCTTCACCAGTTCGATTTGCAACTTCTTGAGCTCGCTTTCGTAGGTCTTCTTCTTGATCTCCTTGGAGACCACATAATCGCCATGCGGAAACGCCCGCTCGGCGATCGCATCGGGCAGCGCCTCATGATCGAGCGAATACAACGCTTCGGGAAGCGCCTCGGTTGGCGCGTCGTTCTTCTTCTTGCCCATCGATTGCTGCTCCCTTGGCCGTTGCCCGCCCATCATAAGCGCGCGGCCGCTACCCTCACAACCATTCGTCCCTCACTCCGAAGCCGGCATAGGCGGCCTTGAGATAGTGGCGCCGCAGGCCGGGCAGCGGAAAGCGCGGTGGAGCCTGCCGCACGATGCCCGGAATGGCTTCGGCCGCGCCGTCGGCGCCCGCCATCAGGTCGGCAATCAGCCGCCCGGCATAGCTTGCCATGGCGACGCCGTTGCCGTGCCAGGCAAGCGTCGCATAGCCACCGGGTATCTGATCGATCTCGCCGACGAACGGCACCAGCCGCCGTGCCAGGCACACAAAGCCCGCCCACGCCCGTTCAGTCTCGACCGCCGCCCAGGCCGGAAACATCGTTTCGAACGTCGCCCTGAGCGCCCGGGTGATGGCATCGAGACCCGACGGCGAAGCATCGGTGCCGCCACGCCCGCCGAACATGAAGCGATTGTCCGGTAGCAGGCGGAAATAGTGTAAGAGGTCGCGGGTGTCATAGGCCATGTCATGGCTGGTCCAGCCTTGCGCCAGACGCTCTTCCTGGCTCAAGGGACGGGTGACGATGATCCGTGACAACGTCGGCAGCAGCCGCCCGCCCACCCATGCCGGCACCTCCTCGTCGCTATAGCCGTTGGTGGCCACAAGCACCTTTTTCGCCCACACCTCACCGCCCGGCGTCGTCAGGACATTGAGTCCGGCTTCGTGCCGCCAGCCGGTGACCGGCGAATTTCCATGCACGCTGACCCCAAGGTCGATCACCACCCGCGCCAGCCCCAGCACATAGCGCAGCGGATGCAGGCCGAAGCCGACCGGGCTCCACAAGCCGCCATGGAACTGCGGCCCCGCCAGCCCCCGCGCCTCAAGCTCGGAACGATCCGCCAGCATCATGTCGAGGCCGAAAGTCGCTGCCATGAAGTCGCGCTCTGCCTTGAGGCCCTGCATGCGGTTGGCGCGGTGGGCCAGCGCCCAGTCACCCGCCCCCGAACGCTCGGCATCGATGCCGTGCTCGCTCAGCAGCGCCCCTACATGCTCCACCGATTCAGCCTGCGCGGTGTAGAACCGGCGCGCTTCCTCCAGCCCGTAGCGGGCGATCATGTCGCCATAGGAGAGTTTTGAGGAACCCGCGCAGCAAAAGCCTCCGTTGCGCCCCGAGGCGCCCCATCCGGGACGCGCCGCATCCAGCACCAGCGGCTTGATGCCGTGCGCGGTTGCCAGCCGCAGCGCCGCGTTGAGCCCGGCAAAGCCCGCGCCGATGATCGCGACATCCGCCGTCGCCGACCCGTCGAGACGCGGACATTCCCGCTGCAGCGGCGGCGCGGTGGCCTGCCAGTGACTGTCGACGGGGGTGGAGAAATCGAAGGCTGAAGGATGATAGAGGCGCATGCCGGCATCTCTCGTCCACCGCAACCGCCAACGTCAAGGCCAAAGCGCAACCGAACCGCCACTCAAGGCGTTGCGGCGCCCCCCCGACTTGTGGCCTAATCTGTGGCGAGAGAGAGCGGGAGATTATTTCCACCATGAGCCAGAAGACCATTGCCTTCTTCCCCGAAGCCGCCTTCGGGCCGGCGCTGAATTCCGTTGGCATCGCCCAGGCGGCTGAAGAGCTCGGCCACAAGGCGGTGTTCCTGTCAGATCCCGGTTTCCTCGACGTCTACAAGGGCTATGGATTTCCGGTCCGCGCCGTCAACATGTCCGAACCCATGCCGCCCGAGGAAATGGCAAAATTCTGGGCCGACTTCATCAACGGCCACATACCCAACTTCAACAAGACGCCCTACGAGCAGATCGACACTTACGTGCGCGACTGCTGGGAAGTCATCGTCTCCACCGCCGAATGGGCAGAAAAGGAACTGCCCGGCGTCCTTGCCGAGGTCAAGCCCGACGTCGTTTGCGTCGATAATGTGATCCTGTTTCCGGCCATCAAGCGCTATTCGCGTGAGACCGGAAAGCCCTGGGTTCGCATCATCTCGTGTTCGGAAAACGAGATCCCCGATCCCGACATCCCGCCGCATCTCTCCGGTTGCGGGGAAAACGACAAGGCCTGCTTTGAAGCCTTCGAGACCCATTTCAACGAAGTGGTGAAGCCAATCCACGACGGCTTCAACGGCTTCCTCATCACCACCGGCGAGGACCCCTATCCGACAGGACAGTTCTTCGAGGCCTCGCCCTTCCTCAACCTGCTGCTGTATCCCGAACCCGTCGCCTTCAAGCGCCGCCACCCGCTCGATCCGGTAAGGTTCCAGTATCTGGAGGGTTGCGTGCGCGACGAGGCCCCCTATGAAATTCCCAAATTTGCCGACAACCAGGACAAGCCCCTCATCTATGTGAGCTTCGGCAGCCTCGGCACTGGCGATACCGCGACGCTCAAGCGGCTGGTGGCGGCGCTGGGCAAGATGCCGGTCCGCGTCCTCATCAATCTCGGCGAAGGCCTCGCGGACTATGGCACCCTCCCCGCCAACGTGCACGCTGCAAGCTGGTTCCCGCAACCCTCGGTGATCGCCCAATGCGACGCGGTGATCCACCACGGCGGCAACAACTCGTTCAACGAGTGCCTGTATTTCGGCAAGCCGGCGATCATCATGCCTTATGTGTGGGACGGCCACGACAACGCCACGCGGGTCGCCGAGACCGACCATGGCATCAAGATGCATCGCGGCGACTGGACCGACGCCGGCCTGTGGGCCGCCATCGAGACGCTTTTGACCGACAAGGCAATGAAGCGGAAACTTGAGCGAACCTCCCGCCACATGCAATCCCGCCACGGCCCCACCAAGGCGGCAACCCTCCTCGATGACCTCCTGAAACGGTGAATGAAGATGCAAGCCGCCTTTTCCAGTTCCGCCCCCCATCTCGTCCCGGCGCGCAAGTACGACCACGACCTCAAGGACTGGGGCATCATCCCCACCATGATCGAGGGACACTCGCGCACCTCCGGCGTCATGCTGTCGTGCAATGCCGATGGCTCCTCCGAGGTAGGCATCTGGGTGTGCACGCCAGGCTTCTGGGACTGCCACGTGACATCCGACGAGTTCTGCCATTTCCTTGAGGGCCACTGCACCTACACCCACGAGACGGGCGAGGTGATCGAGATCGTCCCCGACACCATCGCGTTCTTTCCCAAGGACTGGAAGGGCACTTGCCGGGTGCATGAAACGGTGCGCAAGGTCTACATGATCCGTTGAGCGGAAATTTATGTCAGCAAAGGACTTGCTCCCATGTCTTCATCCGATGTCGCGTGGCCGAAGAAGACCCGCGAGTTCCAGAACCATCATATGGATTCAACCTTCTGGAACGATTTTCCGTTCCGCGATGACGACATCATCATCGCCACCTACGGCAAATCCGGCACCACCTGGCTGCAGCAGATCGTCGCCCAGTTGATCTTCGACGGCGCCGAGGGATTGCCGGTGGCCGAGATGTCGCCGTGGCTCGACCTCAGGGTGCCGCCCAAGGAGGTAAAGCTGCCGGCGGTGGAGGCGCAAGACCACAGGCGTTTCCTCAAGACCCACCTGCCGGTCGATGCGCTGGTGTTCTCGCCCAAGGCCAAATACATCTACATCGCCCGCGACGGCCGCGACGTGATCTGGTCCATGTACAACCACCACGCCACCGCCAACGACATGTGGTACGACGCGCTCAACAACACGCCCGGCCGCATCGGCCCGCCGATCGAGCCGCCGCCTGCCTCTATCCGCCAGTATTTCAACGAATGGCTCGAAGGCAACGGCTATCCGTTCTGGCCGTTCTGGGAAAACATCAGGTCGTGGTGGGAGATCCGCGATCTGCCGAATGTCAAGCTGCTGCACTTCGCCGACCTCAAGGCCGACATGCCGGGCCAGATCCGCCGCCTCGCCGAATTTCTTGACATCCCCGTCCACGAAACAACATGGCCGGCCATCCTGGAGCATTGCAGCTTTACTTACATGAAGGCCCATGCCAGCGAAAGCGTGCCCTTGGGCGGCGCCTTGTGGGAGGGCGGCGCCGAAACCTTCATGCACAAGGGCACCAACGGGCGCTGGCGCGACACCCTCAACGCCGACGAGATCGCCGCCTACAAGAAAACGGCGCTCGCCGAACTGGGCCCCGAATGCGCCCGCTGGCTGGCTGGAGCTTGATGCCGAAAAGTGGGTGCCACTTTTCGGATAACATCATGCTCTGTCTTATTGGAATCGATCAGGATGATTCTGGATCGACTCGACCCAGAATTATCCTGATCCAACGGCGCTGCGGTCAAGGCCTGAGGATCACCCAGCCCTTTTCGGCCAGTTCCATCAGCCTCACGGCGCCCGACGGCACCACGACGGCGTTGGAGACCAGCGGCGGCACCTTGCCTTCCTTCTTGGCCATGCCCTGAAGGGTGTTGTTGCAGGCATTGAACACCACATTGGGCATCCGACTTGGCAAAGCCCAGGACCCGCTCCTTCACCGGCGAGGTGTCCTCACGCAGCATGTGCAGGCCCTGATTGAAGGCCACCACCTGGATCTGCACCGCTTCTCCGAGTTCCGCGTAGTGGCGCGACACGTTGGCCGCCACATTGAGCACGGTGTTCATCTTCTGCGGGTCCTTGTCGGAGATCTGCAACGCCAGGCGATGGACCTCACCCGCCATCGCCGGGCTCACGGCCGCCATTACCACCCACAGCGCCACCAGCAGCGCACCCGGAAAAATCCTCGCCCATCCGCTCACGTCGTTCTCCCTTCCTGTTACCCAGCCTTGCGCAACGGCGCATCGCCGCCGCCGGATGCCGGTTGCATGCAAGATTTATATATATTGAAACTGCTCGTAAGGACTGAAAAAGCCGCGCCCGGCCGGCCAACCGGGCGCATGATCTAGGGCTATTCGGTCTTGTACTCTACCCGCCGCGACATGGCGTCGAGTTGGTCCTGGGTGTAGCGCGAGGGATCGTCGGCCTGGAACGGCTCTTCTTCGCCGCGCCCGACGACATCGACCTTGCCGGCATAATTATTGGCCAGCAGGTAATCGCGCACCGCCGCCGCCCGGCGGATCGACAGTTGCATGTTGTAAGCGGCCGGCCCCTTGGAATCGGTGTGGCCGATGAGCACCACATGGTCATAGCCGCCGGCCTGCAGATAGCTCAGGATTTCCTTGGCGGCGGCGATGCCGTCGGGCGTCAGGTCGGCGGAATCGAAGGCAAAGCGGATCGGCACCGGCACCGCCTCGGCGGTAAAGTTGCGGAATTTCGGCGACGCCAGTCCCGACGGCACGCCGCGGGTGGAGCGGCTGGCGATGAAGGCGGGCGCCAACGCCCGGGCCTCGATGGCGCGCTTGTAGGCGTGGCGCTCCATGTCGGCCGGTGGCTTGGTGGGATTGGCCGTTTCGTCGCGCATGTCGTCGAGTGTCGTCTCGTAGGCCCTGAAGGCCTTGGCATAGTCCTTTGCGTCGAAGTAGCTGTCGCCCAGGGTGATCATCACCTGCCACGGCTTGGCCAGCGCCGCCACCGCCTCGATCTCGGCCGACGACGGGTTCGGGTTGGCGGTGACCAGATGGCGAAAGGCGCTGAGCGCCAGCACCCGCGCCAGGTTGCCGCGATAGATCGCATCGCAACTGCTGTCGCTGCGGGCCTCGGCCAAGAGGCCGGAATACTTCGCCACCGCACCCGATTGCATCGCCTGCCGCGCTGCCGTGTCGATCGCCTTGCAATCGGCCCGGGCGGGCTGGGCGACAGCGAGTGCCGCCAGCAGCAACGCCGCCGGCAGCAACCCTATTGCAACACGCAGCTTCATCGTCACTGCCCCGTCACGGTCAGCTTGATGGCCACGCGCGCCACCCCGGAGTGCACCGGCACATCGGAGACCTTGGTGACCGGCGTGGCCTTTACCTGCTTGGCTTCCACCGAGATCGCCCGGGTGACGAAGGAGTTGTAGTTGCCCAGGTCGGTAAAGTTCTTCTCCTTGAAGTGATGCACGATGGTGTCAACGGCGCTCGCCTTGGCATTGCACAGGGCGATGACCGTTTCCGTGCCGATGTCCTTGAGGCGGAACTGGAACGGCGCATCGGGCCGTGGATACTCGAACGCCTGGTTGGCCTTGATCAAGGTGTCGTTCTCGAACTTGTTCGGGAACAGCACCGTGCCGGTTCCCTTGTCGTCCACATCGACCAGCGTGAGATGGCAATCGGTGTCGGACTGCACGATGAACACCGGCAGTTCGTTCTGGTGGTAGGTGGTCTTGGTGGAGAACAACGACAGGTGGATATCGCCGTCGATCTTGGTATCGGCCGTGTTCACCTTGGCGATGGTGATGGGCTGATCGTACTGGTTGAACAGCGATTCGCTGTCGGTCAGTTCCGAGATCAGCTTGGGGAACTGAGCCTCGAAGTTGTCACGCGGCACCACCGACTGCTGCAACCGGTCGAGCAGGTTGCGGGCATCGCCGCCGCGCTCGCCGGCCACCTTCTCGAAATCATCGAGCTTCATGCCGAAATCGGCGGCGGCGAGATTGAGATCGACGTCCTTTTCATACTTGTTCGACAAGGCGTTGATCATCTCGATGCCGTCGAGCTTCAGCGAAGGATCGAGCCCGGCGCGCCGCATGGCATCATCGAAGCGCGCGGTGTCGTCGGCGAGGTACTTGTCAACCACCTGGTGCGGCGGATACAGCGCCTCGACCGCCTTGCGGACGTCCCTGGGGAAGTTGACGTCGTGGATTACATGCTCGCGGATGTCGTCATGCGCCCGGCGGAAGCCGTGGTCGTGGCAACCGAAGCACGAGATGGCGTTGGCCACCGCCAGGTCCTTGCGGTCCTTGTCGCGAACGATACTGGTCGGGCCCTTGTCGAGCCGCTCACCGCTGGCCTTGTTGAGGTAATAGCCGTTGAGGCCGTTGGGCAGCGTGAACACCGTCTCGCCGCCCTGTTCCTGGAAGCCGTCCTCGCCGCCCGGGCCCAACGGGTGTTCGAACAGGCTCTGCACCCCGACGTTGCCGGAGAAGTCATAGGACGTCCAGAACACGCCGGTGGAAATGGTGTGGCGCTCGATCAGCCGGTTGTTCTCGCTGACCAGCGACTTCTGGAAGCCGGAACGCACGGCGACGAAATTCCTGATATCCTTCTCGACATCGACGCCGATCTGCTGCTGCAGCGCCTGGAAGGTCTTCGGCAGCTTCAGGAGGTCGTAATATAGAGGCGGCCGCGAGGCGGTGAAGGCGAACCAGTCGCCGCGCACATACGGCACCTTGGTATTGAGCTGCGTGGTGACGAAATCGTACTGCCTGGCGTCCGGCTTGACCGCGTACGGGTAGACCTGGGCGATGCGGTCCCAGTCCTCGGGCGTCCATTTGACGTCGTCGAGGTTGAAACGGATGATCGTCTGCGCCGGATCGATGGTCTCCAGCTTCACCAGGTCGGAATTGCGGCTGAGGCTGTTCAGCAGCTTGATCGTGCCCTGGCGATAAACCTTCATCTCCTCGTTGCTGGAGCAGGCATTGTAGAGATTGGTGAGCAAGATGTAGCGGGTGCCGGCGACGCGGTAATCCTGCAGATGGTTGAGGTCGGCGCTCACCATGTTCAGCACATCATCATTGCTGATGAAGGTGTGGCTGGCGCACGCCGCGGCTCGTTGATCGCCCAGCGAGGATATCCAGTTGCGGATGGCGGCGACCTCGGATTGGGTCGGCGGATCGATGGATGTGTTGTGATCCTGATAGTAGTCGTAGGGCATGTTCTTGTTGAGAATCGTCTGCACCAGCTTGGAGCCGTCCGGGTTGCCGGGGATCACCAGGCTGGGGTCCCTGGCCATCTGGTCCATGTACAAGACGTTGCCGAAGCCGTGCGCCGGCTTCACACGGCCGTCCAGCATGCCGAACTGATGGCAGCGCGCGCAGTTCCTGTCGAGCGCCTGATAGGCGGCGGCCTCGATGGGGTTGGTGGGCTTGGGGATCTTGGCGGCGGCGGCCTCGACGTCCTTTTCGCTGGGCGACAGCAACAAGGCATCGGCGCTCGCTTGCAGCGTTGTGTCCGGCGTCGGCGAAAGCAGGCTGTTATCCTGCGTCTGCCCGGCCCAGCCGGCGTGACTGGCGACCATCGTCAGACCGATGCCCAAGGCAATCGCGGTAAAGGTTACTTGTCTCATGGCAATAGCCTTCCTGTCGGTTTGCTGGGCGTTCTTATGGGGGCGGTGGGCGTTTTCATGGGTTATTACCTCGGTTTGATTTCATAGCGCAGGGTGGCGACCGACCAATCCGTGGCTGTCGTATTGTCGTTTGGATTGGCGTCGGCCACCGGGTTGCCGAGTGCGGCCGCGATCTGCGGCAGGAAGGTCGTTACGGCCTCCTGGCGCGGGATCACTTCGATGGCGCGCGTCCCCACCGCCCTTTGCCAGTCGACTTTGTGGCGTGCGACAATGGCGATTATCTCGCCCGACGTGGCCGACGTCGCGTTGAAGCGCAAGCCGTAATAGTCGTCGGGGACCATGAGTTCTGCATTCGCTCTCACCTCGCCATCGGCGTTCTTGCGGCGGCTGAACTGGTTGGGAAACAGCTGGGTCAGCTGCCCATCGTCGCTCAGGTCGAGCAGGACCAGATAGCCGTCATGCTTGGAGGCGATGTGGAAGCGGATATCCTTGTCGCCGACGTGCAGCGGACTTGGCGGCGTCTGGGTCAGCACCACGTCGGTCTTGTTGCCCTCGGTGAGATAATCCTTGACCGTATCGAGCGACAGCTTGTGCGAGTCAACGGTCGTCTTGGCTTCGACATAGGCCTGATGTCCGAAGGCCGATGGCGGCTCCAGCCGTGGCGTCAGGCCCATCTGGCAGACATCGGCGCGGCTCGAGCAATAGGCCTTGGAGCCGTCGGTGAGATAGGCGAGCAACTCCGGGTTGGAGATCTGGCCGTTGTGGTTGGCATCGGCCTTGCCGTCCCGCAACGCTTCCAGGTAAAGGCTCGTGAAGATGCCGCCGTAGCCGGGACGCAACGGGTCGAGCATGGCCGTCTGGCTGGCCGAGACGGCCTCCCACACGGCAAGGTCGAGCCCGGCGGGAAAGTCATGCAGGAAGGCGCCTTCCTGCTTTTGCTGGGCCACCTTGGCCTCGACCACGATGGCCCGGCTGGCTGCCGCGACGGGCGGTGCGCGGAACAGCACGTTCTGCTGATCGTTGGTGGCGATGCGAGTGACCCGGCCGGAAAACCCGGCATCAAAGACCAGCGTCACGTGCCGGCCGGTCAGCTTCTTCAGGGCAACGCTGATCTCGTCGCCGAGCACCAGCCCGGAGATGGCGAGCTTGCCGCCGTCTTCCGACATCTTCGCATCGTAGGGCACCAGCCCTTCGGCCAGTCCATCGGCCTGCGTGCCCCTGGTATCGGGGGTGAAATAGCCGTTGCCGGCGAAATACAGATAGACCTTGTCACCCGGCTTGCTGCCGGCGACCAGCCAGCTTGCCAGTCCGTCGCGGATGGCTGCACCCGTTGCCGCCTCGTTCGTCAGTACACGGATATCGCTGGCGGCAAAGCCGAGCTTGCCCCGCAGCAGCGACCGGATCGCCGCCACATCGTTGACGGCAGGGGTTCCCTGTTTCACGTTGAGGCGGGCATCCGCATAGCTGTCGATACCGATCAGCAACGCCCGATCGCTTGCAAGCGCACCGCTTGCGGCACCAGCCATGGCAACGAGCACAACAGCGGTGGCCAGGCGGTGCATCGGCTCATCCTCCCGTGCCGGTGTAGATGGAAGCCACGCCGAACTGGAACGGCTGCGAGCCTAGCGCCGCTTCGACGACGCCGCGCAGGCCCACCGCGCGATCCGCACTCGACATCTGCTTGAGCGCCGCCTGAAAAGCCGGCAACGGCTTGTCGGTGAAGATCGCCACCAGGTGCTCTGCCCCGAAAGGCGGTTTTTCCGGTGTGAACTTCCACTCCGTCGTCTTTTTTCTCCAGTCGACGTTCACTTCATCAGGCTCCACAAAAAACTCCACGCGTCCATTGGGCGCCAGGTTGAACAACGTCATGTAGGGACGTTCGGCACCCTTGAACAACACGTCGATCTCCTCACCCGGCTTGTAGCGCTGGTTACCTGAACGCAGAATGAACTCGCCCGGTGCGCCGGTTGCGTGATTGCCCAGCCACTTGAGCGTCGCCCACTTGGCGACGATCGGGATCATGGCATTGGCATCGACATGCTCGGCCACCACCCCGCCGACCACTTGTTCGACGCTGCCGGTCTTCACGTTCCAGATCAGGTCGGCCTTTCCGGATTGATCAGTGAGCGTCACATCCGGCAACGCCGCCAGCGAAGCGCCGTCGCCGCCGATCACCTTGATGGCCAAGGCGTCAGCATTCTTGGGCACCACCTTGGGCCCGGTGGGTTCCGGCGCCGAGGCGATCAGCGCTTCGCCCCGCGTCCTGATCGGCAGCACCTGCGGGTTCTGCTGGCCCTGCACCAGTTGGAATATTTTCGGCACCAGGTAGCTCACCAGTTCTTCCTGGGTAATCTCGCCATCGTGATTGCGGTCGGCGCCGCCTTCGATGGCGCGCGCGAACGAATAGCTGAGCGCCCCGCGCATCTGGTTGCCGATCTTCACCTCGGGGATCGTGTGAGCATCATCAGTCGCCCCCACGAAGGTCAGGTGCTTGAAGTCGGCTGGCGTCGCATTGGCCACCGTCGGTGGCGGCAGCTTGAGCTGATCGTCGGTGATCTTGGGTATGGTCAAGAAGCGATAGTGGACGCCGTTGTCGGCACCGATTGAGCGATACATGTGCCCAGAGTGGCACGAATCGGCAATGAAGATGGTTTTTATTCCCTTGTCGTCCGCCAGCTTCAGCCAGGCATTCATTTCGTAGCCGACAACGCGCTCCTTGCTCTGTTCGCCATGCGGAGCGAAACCGCCGAGGATGAAGTCCTCGTTGTATTTTTCGCCGTTGGCGTCGGGGCCGCCGGGCTTGGGCTCGCGGCTGCCGTGACCGGCATAGGAAAACACCAGCGTATCGCCGGGGTGCGAACGAGCGACCAGCTTGGCCCAGTCCTCGCCGATTTGCGCCTTGTTGGCATCGCCATTGACCAGCAAGGTGATGTCCTTGCCGCCAGCCTTGCCGAGCGCCTGGGCAATGTCGCGGGCATCGTTGACGGCGCCGTTGAGCTGATTTTGCGGGCCCAGGTTAACGTATTTGTCGATGCCGATGACCAGTCCCCTGATGGCCGCTGCTGCGGGATGGCCTCCCGGCAAGGCCAGCGCCAGGCCCATGGCTGCCACAAGCAAGGCCCCTCCCCACGCCCTCCCGGCCATCGACCGAATTAGAGACATGATCGCGCGCATCGGAACCTCCCTGGTCAGCGCCGTGCATTGGCGCACCCTCACGCCAGGGAGGAAGTCTATGCAATGAAGGCGGCTCGCGCAATGAAGGCCCGACGCTAGGCAGGCGCTCCCTGCCAGGGTCAAAACGTCAGTTGTTATAAAGGCTTGCCGCAGCAACCTGAATCGGAAACTGAAACCCGGATGCGGCCTACATTATCCTCAGCGGTCGCGAGAAGAAATCCGGTTGCGCCCTGGACTTGGTGCGCTGTTCCATCGACAGCTTGGCCAGCACGCGCCTGAGGCGGCTGTTCTCGCTCTGCAGATGCTGCAGGATATCGAGCGGTACCGCGACATTGCCGTCATGCTCCTTGAGCCAGGTCGTGAACACCACCCGGTTGACACCGGTACGTTGTAACGCCTCCTCCACCGTGTGGCCCCTGGCGATGAGCCGGTTGGTTTCGGTCAGTCTGGCAATAAGATCATTGTTGTCCGACATGGCAGACCTCATTTGGCTGTTCGGCGACGCAAATCCCGCTGCCGCCGATGGCGCGGGCAGTCAAGTTGCAGTCATTGGCATTGGGCCCGAACCGCATCGAGGCTGGACACCACATCGGTGCCCATGTAGCGGGCGGCCGACGGGTTGAGACCATCCAGGCGATGACACAATTCGGCATAGCGCGCGTGTCCCGAATAGCTGACGAAGGCCAGCACATTGCAGGCAACGAACAAGCCGATGGCGATTCTCCCGAGATTGCGCGCGGTTTCCTCGCGCTCTTCGGCCATGCGCTTCCAGGTAAATTGCAGGTTGCTTGCCGTGTTCATGTTTTTGTCTCCCCAAAAAACAATCAGTGGGTAACCTTGCTCGGTCATCTCTTGTTTAGCATGATGCTTGGCTCAACACTCTCTTAACCAGAAATCGCGGTTGAGGAGCGGTTAACCTCGACGACAGGATTTAGGCAAAATTCGTCGAAAAATTTGCCGCCAATCAGCAGTGTCGCCAGGTGCTTCAGCAACCGCGCAAGCTGTTCACCTCGAAAACTGCCCGTTTTTTGCCGTTGACGCAGATCAAGGCGCCGCGAGTGCAAATCAATATTGATCGAGATTACCCGGTCACTGGCGTGATCCGGTCTGCAAGGAGGTAGCAGTCATGAACGTGAAATCTGTTCGAAGCCCCGCTCCGGTTCTCACCGGCAATGCGTGGAGCGCCGGCATAGTGGCCGGGCTCGCCGGCGGGGCCATCGAGGTGGCATGGATCGCCCTTTACCAGCAGATTGCCGGGGCCGATGGCGCAGCCGTAGCGCGCGGCGTCACCCAGTCCGTATTGCCCGGCATGGTCTCGGCGCCGGCTGCCGTGCCGCTGGGGCTCGCCATCCACATGGGCCTGGCGATAGCCCTCGGCATTGTCATCGCCGTGGCCCTGCCCCGCCTGTTGCCGCGTCTTGTCGGCACGATAATGGAGCCGGCAGCCGTGGTCGCCACGCTCATCGGCGTCTGGGCGGTCAATTTCTTCGTGGTTCTGCCCGCCATCAACCCCGCCTTCGTGACGCTGGTCCCTTTGAGCGCCAGTCTCACCTCAAAGGTGCTCTTCGGGTTCGCGGCGGCATTCGTATTGCGCGCGGCTCGCCGGCATCGTGCCACCAGTTCGCATGAACTTTGAGGAGGCAACCCATGTCCAAGGAATTGATTTTGATGATGCATCCCACCTTCGGTGTGCTCGCTTTGATTGCTGCAGTATGGACGTTCGTGGCAACGCTCAATGCCAGTGACGCCAATGTCGGGCGCATCCGCACTGCCGGCGTGCTGACGGCGGTGCTGGTGTGGCTTGCCTACATCATCGGCGGTTATTTCTATGTGCTCTACTACGGGGCCGACAAGGCCATCATCCTTCAGGGCCCGTGGAAATATTCACACTCGTTCTTCATGGAGACCAAGGAACACGCGTTCTTCATGCTGCTGATGCTGGCCACCTTTCTGGCGATTGCGGTGCAAGCCAATATCGCCCGGCTCGCCGCGGCGCGCAGGCTGGTGCTCTACACCTCCGGCCTGGTGGTTCTGATGATATTCGCCATGGAAGGTGCCGGCGCCATGATCAGCATGGGCGTCAAGGTCGCCCTGTTGGCCAAGCAGGCATCTTAAGGAGATCACCACAATGTCTACCACTAATGCAGTCAACGGTGGCGAAAACGCCGGCACAACCGCAACGGCTTTCGGCATTTCCTATGCCATCACTGCCCTGTTCAACGTCCTGTTGGTGATCGTGAAGGAGAACATTCCCGGCTTTCAGGACGGGATGGTCGCTATCACCGGGCACCATTGGGTGACACACGGCCTGACCGACATAGTCGTCTTCGTGGTGCTGGGTATCATTCTTTCCCGCACCAGCGTGGCGAAGATGCCGGTGAGTTCGCTGATCAACTACATCGTCGCCTCGACCGTGGTCAGCGGGCTCCTTCTCGTCGGTTACTTCACCGTCGCCTGATCGACACCCGGCACTCCTGCAAGAAACGTGGCGCGGCATTTTATGCCGCGCCGCTTTTTTCATGCCCGGTGCTACTTGCGATATTTCGCGGCCAGAGTGTCGACGAAGGCCATCAGGTCATCGAGGTCCTTCAGCGTCAGCTCGAACGGCACGATCACCGGCACGGTCTGCTGCACCTGCGGCAGTTCGCGAATGCGCGTGAAATTGGGATGCGGCCGGCGGTCGTAGAAATTGACGAAGCGCTTGCGCCAATCCTTGATGTCGAGGCTCACCATGGCCTTGAACGATGGCGACATGCCGATGCCCATGTTGTCCTCGCCTGGCAGCACGTGACAGCGCGCGCAATCGGTTTGCGCCAATTTCCGCCCGTGACCGGCATCGCCGGCAGCAAGCGCTGGCCCGCCCGCCACGACGAGGATGCCGGCAGTCATCACAGCTCGTCGAACCCCGATGGTCATCGGGCAAAATTAGACCATAATCCCCCCGGTTTGGAAGTCGCTGCGCCCCTTTGCGCGTCAGCGCGTCAGCTCGTCAGCTACGCCAGTTGCGCCAGTTCGCGGCGGAACGGCAGAGCATCGCCGATGTCGGGCTCATCGAGTTCGCGCGCATAGCGGTGCCCGGCATAGGTGGCCCAGGCAATGGGCGCCGGGGCAAGCGCATCGCCGAACAGTTTTACACCCTTCAGCCCCGCCGCCGCCCATTCGTCCTTTCGCGCCACGAGATCGCGGAAAAGCCCGTCCTTGCCCAGCCGCGCCGTCACCAGGCAGACGCTGTTGCATGAAATATCCTCGCGGCGGCCGGAATAGGTGCAGGCGATCTCCACCCCGCCGGCCCTGATGGCGGTGAGGCCGCGGGCTATGCGGATGTCGATGCCCAGATCGATGAGCCGCGCCTGGATGAAGCCCTGTTCCAACGTATTGGCGGTCCAGTCGGAAACCTGGGTGGCCGGCGTGATGAGCGTTACCCGATTGCCCGCCACCGCCAGCACCTCGGCGACAACGCCGCCCATGTAATAGTGGTCATCGTCATAGACCACCACATGGCCTTCGGGTCTGGCACCCGCCATGAGATCGTCGGGCGTCAAGCAGGCCATGCCAGCGGCCACGGCGATGGGGGCGGTGTTGTAGCGCCCTACCCCGTCGCGACGCCACGTCGAGCCGGTGGCCAGCCCCGCATGATCGACCCCAAGCTCCAGCACGTCGGGTGCGGTCATCGTCGAATCGAGAAACACCTCCACATTGGCCATGCGGGCGATCTGCTGGGCGCGGTAGTGGCGCACCCGGCCCCAGGCGGAAAGCCCCAGCAGGCGGCACTCGCGCGCCACTCGCCCGCCCAGTTCCATCCCCGCCTCGGCGAGCAAGACATGATAGCCGCGATGGCCCAGCGCCCGCGCCGCCTCCAGCCCGGCCGGCCCCGCCCCGACGATCAGCACCTTTTCGCTTGCCCCCTTCGTCGCGATGCGCTCGGGATGCCAGCCCTTCCGCCATTCTTCCATGAAGGTCGGGTTCTGGGTGCAGCGCGATAGCGCCATGGTCATGTCGCCGGTGACGCACATATTGCAGCCGATGCACTCGCGAATGTCGTCGACCTCGCCGTTGTCGATCTTTTTCGGCAGGAACGGATCGGCGATGGAGGGCCGCGCCGCGCCGATGAGATCGAGCACCCCGGATTTCACCTGCCGTACCATTTCATCGGGCGAGGTGAACCGCCCCACCGCCACCACCGGCTTGGAGGTGAGCGCCTTCATGCCACGAACCAGGCTTTCCATGTGGCCTTCCGGCTTGAAGCGCGAGGTGCCGGAGCACTCTTCCCACGAGCCATGGGCAAAATCCCACAGATCGGGCAGTTCGGCCAACATCGCCACCACGTCGCGGATTTCCGCATTGGTGATGCCACCGTCGCCGAGCGCCTCGTCGGCGAGGATGCGGACCGGCACCGCACAGGTGTCGCCGACCGCTTCCTTGGTGTCGATGATGAGTTCCTTCAGCAATCGTGCCCGGTTCTCGAGGCTGCCACCGTATTCGTCGCTGCGCTGGTTGATGCGCCGCGACAGGAAATGCTGGATGGTCCCGAACCCGTGGGCGCCGTAGACATAGATCAGGTCGAAGCCGCATTTTTTTGCTCGCACAGCGGCGCTGCGATGCCAACGCCGCAAGTCGGCGATGTCGGATTTGTCCATGGCACGGGCCTGCACCGGATCGTTGGAAAAAGTCAGGATGGGCAGGTTCATGGGGCCCATCGGCGTCTCGCGCGAATACAGATTGGGGCCGTTCATGCCGTTGTAGCACAGCTCGATGCCGGCCAGTGCCCCGCCTTCGTGGATAGCCTCTGCGATGCGCGTCAGCATCGGCAGGTCATCATCATCCCACAGCCGCAATTCGATGAACGGGGTGATCTCCGAGGTGTGGTGGATCTCCACCTGCTCGGTGCACAAGACGCCCCATCCGCCCTCTGCCTTGACCCGACGCATTTCAGCATTGGCGGATGGATCGCGATAGCCGGCGCCGTTGCAGTGCGGCACCTGGTAGAAGCGGTTCTTGACTGTCACTGGCCCGATCTTCACCGGCTCGAACAAGATATCGTAGCGTGGATCACGCGCCATGCATCGTCCCCCAAGTTTCTGGCGAGGCGACTTCTAGTCCCGTGCCGCCGGTTTGTCATCCGGCGATCGGACAGTGGCAATGTTCAGCTTTTCAGTTGCCGGATGAGGGCGGCGAGACTCTTCTGGTCGCCCAACTGCTGGGCGGGCGAGGCGCGCTGGGCAAGGCCCGAGGGCTGGCCGAGGCGCTGCGCGACGGCGGCGGCTGCCATCCGCGGATCGACCGACGACGGCACGATGCCGGGATGATGGCCATTGGCCGCCGGTTGCTGCCTGAGGCTGGGCTGCGGCGATGCGGCGAGCCCGGTGGCGGCTGGTTGCGCCTGGACCGGCCGTTGCGGCGGCTGCCGCACCTGCCCGAAAGTATTTTGCTGCAACCCGTTCGCCTGTTGCGGCGGACGCATCGGCTGGGCGGCTGGTGGGGCTGCCGGTTCAGCCTGCTCTTCGCTGCCGGGTGCGCTCAGGGCCTGCTGGCGCCAGCGGTTGACCACCTCGACCAGGAAGCCGTCATCCTGGATATCGTGCACCCAGTTCTGTGAGAACGAGGCGGTGGAACTCTTGGGCAAGGCTTCGGGTGGCAGCATGTCGAACTTGATGCGCGTCGGCAGCGCCACGCCCTCGCCGAAAGTGATGGCCTCACCCATGCCCATGGTCGGCATGAACTCCAGAAGCGAAGCGGCGGCATCGGAGATGCCTGCTTTCAGAATTTCCTGGTCGTGCTCGTTCGAAAGCCGCAGCGAAAAGATGGTGTTGCATTGCGACAGGATGGTCGGGTCGAGCTCGGCCGGGCGCTGCGTCACCAGGCACAGCGACACGCCGTACTTGCGCCCTTCCTTGGCGATGCGAGAAATAGCCCGCTTGGTGGGCTCGAAGCCGAGCGTATGGTCGATGGGCACGTAGCGATGGGCTTCCTCGCACACGAAGGTGATCGGCACCCGCCCGTTGCTCCAGAAGCCGAAGTCGAAGGCCAGGCGCGCCAGAACCGAAACCGTGACGTTGATGATCTCCGACGGCAGCCCGCCCAGTTCGAGAATGGTGATCGGCTTGCCGTTGACGGGCACCCGGAACAGCCGGCCGAGCACCTCGGCCATGGTATCCTGGACGGTGAGGCTGCCGAACATGAAGGTATAGCGCGGGTCGCGCGTAATGGTCTCCATGCGCGCCTTGAGACGCTTGTAAGGCGCCAGCTCACCCTTCAGATCGAGTTTGCCGATATATTCGTCCAGCAGGCCGATGAGATCCGAGGTGCGATAGGGCACCGGCGTGTCGACGCCGACACTATGGATTTCATGGCCGCTCTGCCTGAGGCTCGCCGCGCGATCGCGCCGGCCGTGGCCCATATAGCGCAGCTTCGACATGGGGATCAGTTCGCGCAAGATTTCGATATCGGCATCGCGATTGGGCTGGTCGCCGACGATGATTTCAACCATTTCCTCGAAGTTCAGCAGCCAGAAGGGCAGATTGAAATTGTCCGGCTTGATCACCTCGGCCAATTGTCCGAAGCACGGCGCATACTCGCGATGCAAATCTAGCAGCAGGACATGGGCGTTGGGGTTGCTTTCGAGAATCCGCCTGAGGATCAGCGCCACCGCGCAGGACTTGCCGGTACCGGTGGTCCCCAGAACCGCGAAGTGCTTGCCCAGCAGTTCGTCGATCTTGACCATGGCGGGAATGGACGAATCCTGCTGGATATGGCCGATCCGCACCGCGGTGCCTGAATTGCAGGCATAGGCCATGGAGAGTTCGTCCTTGGTGGCCCGCCCTACGACGTCGCCCAGCGCCGGATAGGTGGAAACGCCGCGCCGGAAGCTTATCGGCCGGCCCGTTTCGTCCTTGGGCAATTCGCCGATGAATTCAACCTCGACGATGCGCGTTTCGTGTTCGCCGGATGTCGAAGGGGTCGGCGCCGACAGCGCCGAGACCAGCGCGAGGGCCAGCGAGACCGGCGTGTCGACCTTCAGCAGAGTGCCGATTTCGGGGCTTTTCAATTCGCCGTCGCCGGGCAGCGGACCAGCCTGGTCCAACAAGATAATGGCGTGCCCGCCGGTGACGGCCACGATGCGACCGATCCGTTCTTCTATTTGAAGCTCGCCGTTAGCGTGCATGCCGGTTTCCTGATGTCTGACGGCCCATTAAGTCGCCGAGCCCCTTACATTTGCCTTAACAATCTTGATTGACGACCGGATTTGCCGCCGGCGGCGCGGCCGCGGTCGCCTCTATCGTTGGTATTTCGGCGTCCTGGTTGCGATAGATCGGCAGGAAGAGACTGACGCAGGTGCCCTTGCCCTGCTCACTGGCGACGGAAAGATTTCCGTTGTGCAGTCTCGCCAGCGCAAGCGAGATCGGCAGGCCCAGCCCGGTGCCCTCGTGGCGTTTGTTGAATCCCTGGTTGACCTGGCCGAAGGGCCTGAGGGCCATGTCGACTTCGACCGCGCTCATGCCGGGCCCGTCGTCACTGACCGAGATCAGCAGAAATTCATCATCATGGCGGCGTGCGGCAAGCATGACGGTGCCGTTTTCCGGCGTGAACTTGATCGCGTTCGACATGATATTGATGAGGATCTGCTTCACCCGCAACCGGTCGGCGAACACAAGCGGCAGATCGGCGGCCACCTGGTGGCGCACGGCGATGCTCTTTTCCCGCGCCTTGGCGTCGATGATCAACAGGCAGCTCTCGATGATCGGCCGAAGGTTCAGATCCTCGCAATCGACCTGCAGCTTGCCGGCCTGGATCTTGGACACATCGAGAATGCCGTTGATCAGCGACAAAAGGTGCTCGGCGGCTTCCTTGATATAGCCGGAATACTGGTGCACCCGCTCGGGATCGCTGATTTTCAGGGTGCCGAGCATCTCCGAAAAGCCGATGATGGCATTCAGCGGAGTCCTCAGTTCATGGCTCATGTTGGCGATGAATTCGGACTTCGCCTTGGAGGCCAATTCGGCTTCAACCTTGGCCGCGCTCAGGCTGAGGGCCGACTTCCGGCGGCTCGCCGCGCTGCAGAAGTGGTCGGAAAACTCGCCAATCAGCGAGCCCTCTTTGAACCAATGGTTGCCGTAAGTACGCATGTCGCTCCCCGGATGTGGCGGTGAAGCTATCTGAAAGGCCATAATTTCAAGTTAAGTTGCACCTCTCAATGCGATCTTCTCAGCCCTGCTTTACCTTGAGCGGCAAGCTGCTACACTGCGGCCAACGACATGAATTTCAGGATGATCCGAAGTGCCATCGGCCACACGCGCCGTGGCATCGCCGGTTGTCCGGGCGGATTGACATTGAACGCTGAGAGCGACGCGGGCGACAGAGTTGCTCGTCCGCGGCCACCCGATGGAGCAGCTGGCTCCAGGATCGATCGCCGTATGCGCGCCAAATCGCGTAGCGGTGAGGCCAGGCTTTATGGCGCCCTCGATCTTGGCACCAACAACTGTCGGCTGCTGGTGGCGGAACCGGGCCCGGGCGGGTTTGCTGTCGTCGATGCCTTTTCGCGCATCGTCCGGCTGGGCGAAGGGGCCAGCGTATCCGGGACGCTCGGGGACGCAGCCATGGACCGCACCGTCTCGGCCCTCAGGGTGTGTGCCAACAAGCTGCGCTGGTGGGAAGTCGAGCGCTTCCGCCTGATTGCCACCGAGGCCTGCCGCATGGCCGCCAATGGCGCCCACTTCATCGAGCGGGTGCGCGACGAAGTCGGCCTCGTCCTGGAGGTCATCGACCGCGAGACCGAGGCAAAGCTGGCGGTGGCCGGCGCCGCGCCGCTCATCGACAGCGTTGCCCGATCCTGCCTGGTGTTCGACATCGGCGGCGGCTCAACCGAATTGATGTGGCTGCGCTGCGAGCCGGGCAACCACTGGATCGAGGCCTGGACCTCGATACCTGCCGGTGTCGTGACCATCGCCGAGCGTTATGGCGGGACCCACGTGGACGAAGCCGCCTTTGCGGCCATGCGAGCCCATGTGCGCCCGCTCATCGAGCAGTTCATCGACCGGGTGCGCGAGCGCATGAACGGGGCCACCGCCGATCCCGACCACCTGCTCGGCACCTCCGGCACCGTCACCACCATTTCCGGCGTACACCTCAATTTGCGCCGCTACGATCGCTCGCGCGTCGACGGATGCTGGCTGGACCCCGACGACGTTGCCCGGGTCACCGGCGATCTGATGGCCATGAGCCATGCAGAGCGCGCCGCCAGCCCGTGCATCGGCCGCGAGCGTGCCGACCTCGTTCTGGCCGGCTGCGCCATCCTTGAAGAGGTCCGCGCCCATTGGCCGGCCTCGCGTATCCGGGTCGCCGACCGCGGCCTGCGCGAGGGCCTGCTCACCCAGATGATGATCGAGGACCAGACCTATGGCGGCACCACGTAAGCCGCGCCGGCCGGGTGCGGGCAAGGTCGGCGGCGCCGGCAGCGGCGAGCGCCGCCTGCATGTGCGCGTCAAGCGGGCCAGAGGCCGTACGGCTTCCTCCCACGACTGGCTGGAGCGTCAGCTCAACGATCCTTACGTTGCCGCCGCCGCCGCCCAGGGCTGGCGCTCGCGCTCGGCCTTCAAGCTCATCCAGATCGACGAGCGTTACCATATCCTCAAGCGTGGCGACCGGGTGGTCGACCTGGGCGCGGCGCCTGGCGGCTGGTCGCAGGTTGCCAGCGACCGGCTGGGACGCATCGAGGGTCAAGGCAAGGTGGTGGCCATCGACCTGCACGGCATCGAGCCCATCGCCGGCGTGACCATCCTCAAGCAGGATTTTCTCGAAGCCGGCGCCCCCGCTGCCCTGATTGAAGCCTTGGGCGGCGACAAGGCCGATGTCGTGTTGTCCGACATGGCCGCCCATGCCACCGGACATCGCCAGACCGACCATCTGAAGATCATGGCGCTGGCCGAGGCGGCGCTGGAGTTTGCCCGCCAGGTCCTGCGGCCCGGCGGCGCCTTCATCTGCAAGGTGCTGCGCGGCGGTACCGAGAATACGCTTCTCGCCGGGATGAAGCGCGACTTCGCCAGCGTGCGCCACGTCAAGCCCGAGGCCAGCCGCGCCGACAGCGCCGAACTGTTCGTCGTCGCCACCGGCTTTCGCGGCGAAGCGCCGTAAAGCCGGCGATTTGCAACCGGGATGTGCGCGAACGGATCACCCCGCCCCTCGCATGAAGCAATGGCGGGGCGGTACAATCGCGGCCGGGCGCTGCCTGTCACCCGGCCAGGGCCGCCTGCTTCCTGAATTCGCCAAGGGTCGCCAGAACGCACGAGAGGACAGCCCTTGTGCGCACCCGCAATTCGTCCGCGCCGCTCTGCAGCACCAGGGCCGCAAGGACGGCTGCCTGGCGTTGCAGCCGGGGGGCGGCGATGCGCGTCGACAACCCATCGAGTTCGATGGCAAGCGCCCTCACCTTTTTGCGGCACGGACCATCGGCGATGGCGCGTTCCAGGTTGCCGGCGATGGTTCGCAACTCGCCGAGTGCCGCCGTGATGGCATCGGGCGACAGCCCATTCCCGTTGGCGGCAGGTCCCCGGCTGGCGGCATCGATCAACGGCAGTTCGCTGCGCCTGACCTTCAGCACGCTGGAGCGGTCGGCGCAGAAATGACCGTCCGGCAGCACCTGGGCCATGGCACTCCATAGCCGGTCAATGGTAACCGGCTTGGGCACTGTCGCATCGAAGTCTCCCTGCCGGCCTGCGGTTTCGGAAAGATAGCCCGAGATGGCGATGATCGGCGTTTTTGCCATGTCCCCGGGCATCTCCCTGATCCGCCGCGCCGTCGCGATCCCGTCCAAGACCGGCATGTCGATATCCAGCAACACCAGGTCGAACTTGAAGATGCCAAGCAGCATCAGCACTTCCTCGCCGTCCTGGGCCACGTCCACCTTGAGGTTCATGCGCCTGAGCAGGGCCGACATCAGCACTCGGGCCGCCACGGCATCGTCGGCGAACAGGAGGCGTGGGATCTGGGTCGTCGGACCCTGCGCGACGTCCACCGCCTGCGCGTCCAGGCGGCCCGGCATGCCCCCAGTGAGTACTGGCTGTTCGATATTCACGCTATGATTGCTGAATGTCATTTAATGTCCCTCTGGTTGTGGTCTGTCGCCTGTATGCTCCGTTTTCGTCACCATTCTGTTATTGCCGGCAAGAGGATTTGTTACAAATTCCGACCCGTCTCGCAGCCCGCCCCATTGCCCGTCGCCATGCCATCAACGCCCTCCCATGTCTCGGCAATTTGATGCGCGCTGCCATCGACCCGATGCCGTCATGATGATAGACAGTCCGGCGACTGGCCTGAATTCGCCGTTGACGACCTCGTGAACAGCGAATTCAGGCTGCTGTGTTAGGCCGACAAGCGGGAAAGCCATGGCGATGGTGAGCAGGCAATCCGGAGCGCTCCGAAGCGCTGCACGCACATTGCGCCGTATTGCCGGGATGGTTGCATTGATCATCGGTGTGCAGCTTGCCGGCTGCGGTTCTCCAAACCCCGAGGCCAAGCGCCAGGCCCCGCCGCCGCCCGCCGTGATCGTGCAGAAGGCCCACATGCAGGACCTCACCGAGGAGCACAGCTTCACCGGCCGCATCGAGGCAATCGACAAGGTGCAGATACGCGCCCGCGTCCAGGGCTTTCTCAAGCAGCGCCTGTTCGAGGAAGGCGCTGAGGTCAAGAAGGGCCAGTTGCTGTTCGAGATCGAGCCGGACACCTTCCAGAATGCCGTTCTGCAGGCCGAGGCCAGCCTCGCCAGCGCCCAGGCTGCCTTGACTTTGGCGCAGCAGACCTTCGATCGCACCAAGGAACTGGTCGCCCGCAGCGCTGTCGCCCAGGCCAGCCTTGACAGCGCCCAGGCGGCGCTGATGCAGGCAAAGGCCACGGTCAAGGGCCAGCAGGCGATGCTGGATGCCGCCAAGCTCAATCTCAGCTACACCCGCATCACCGCGCCCATGGACGGCCGCGTCGGCCGCTCCACCTATTCCGTCGGCAATCTGGTCGGACCGACGAGCGATCCCCTCTTGACCCTGGTCTCCCAGGACCCGGTCTATGTGACCTTTCCGGTGCCGCAGGAATTGTTGCTTGAGGTCAAGCGGGCAGGCCTCAGCCGCTCGAGCGTGATCGTCAAGATCAAGCTGGCAGACGGCTCCATCTACAACCAGCAGGGCGAGGTCCGCTTTGCCGACGTGCAGGCCAACGCCTCGACCGATTCGGTCATCGTCCGCGCCACCATGCCCAACCCCAAGCGCCTGCTCGTCGACCAGGAACTGGTATCGGTGCTGGTGATCAGGAAGCAGCCGGCGCCGCGCCTCGTCATCTCGCAGTCAGCCCTGCTGCTCGATCAGCAGGGCCCCTATGTCCTCACCGTCGGGGCCGACAAGAAGGTGAAGATCACGCGCATCGAGACCGGCGAGCAGCGGGCGCCCTTGATCGTTGTCACCAAGGGCTTGAAGGCCGGTGACGAGGTGATCGTCAGCGGCCACCAGAAGGTCCGTCCCGGCATGACCGTTGCCCCGCAGATGGCGGCCGCTGCAAGCGATGCATCCGCCCCTGCGAAGGCCGAGTAGCCGGCGATGATTTTCGACCTTTTCATTCGCCGGCCGCGACTGGCCATGGTGATCTCGATGGTCATCACCCTGGCCGGTCTCATCTCGTTGATGGTCATCCCGGTGGCGCAGTATCCCAACATCGCCTCGCCGACGGTACGGGTGACGACCTCCTATAGCGGTGCCGATGCCGAAACCGTCGAACAAAGCGTGGCGCAACCGCTGGAAGAAGCCATCAACGGCGTCACCGGCATGCGCTACATGCAGTCGACGTCGGCCAACGACGGCTCCTACAGCCTGAGCGTCACCTTCGACATCAATACCAATCCCGACATCGACACGGTGAACGTGCAGAACCGTGCCAACCTCGCCATATCGAAGCTGCCGCAGGACGTGCGCACCAACGGCTTGACCATCGCCAAGGTGTCGTCCGACATCCTGCAGGTGTTCATGTTCACCTCGACCAATCCTGCCCACGACCAGCTCTATTTGAGCAATTTCGTCACGCTCAACATTCTCGATGAACTCAAGCGCGTGCCGGGCGTCGGCGATGCCTCTATTTTTGGGGCCCGCGACTATTCCATGCGCATCTGGGTCGATCCCGAAAAGCTCGCCGGCTACGGACTGACCACCAACGACATCATAAACGCGGTGCGCTCGCAAAACGTCCAGGCTGCCGCCGGGCGCATCGGTGCCGCCCCCCTCGGCCCCAACCAGCGCCTCGAGCTCACCGTCACCACCAAGGGTCGCCTGTCATCGCCAGATGCCTTCGGCAACATCATCTTGCGCGGCGAGCCTGACGGCTCTTTCGTGCGCCTCAAGAACGTGGCGCGCATCGAGCTGGACGCCGCCAGTTTCGACACCATCGCCCGCTACCGCGGCAGCCCCGTGGCCCCCATCGGCATCTACCTGGCGCCCGGCGCCAACGCCGTGGCGGTGGCCACCGCCGTTTCCAAGCGCCTTGAGGAGTTGAAGTCGCGGTTTCCCCCCGGCGTTTCCTATTCCTACGTCTACAACACCGCCGCCTTCGTCTCCTCGATGATGTGGAAGGTGGCGACCACGCTGCTGGAGGCCTTCGCGCTGGTGGCGCTGGTGGTGTTCATCTTCCTCGGCCGCCTGAGGGCCACCCTCATCCCGCTCATCGCCGTGCCGGTGGCCATCGTCGGCACCTTCGCGGTGCTCCTGGCCTTCGGCTATTCCGCCAACACCATTTCGCTGCTCGCCCTGGTGCTGGCCATCGGCATCGTGGTCGATGACGCCATCATCGTGGTGGAAAATGTCGAGCGCGTCATGGAGGAGCACCCCGACCTGTCGCCCGCCGACGCCACCCGCCGGGCCATGGGCGAAATCTACGGGCCGATCATCGCCATCACCCTGGTGCTGTTGTCGGTGTTCATTCCCGTCGCCTTTCTGCCCGGCTCGTCCGGTGCGCTGTTCCGGCAATTCGCCGTCACCATCTGCGCCGCCATGGTGATCTCGGCCACCAACGCGCTGACCCTGTCGCCGGCGCTGTGCTCGCTGCTGCTGCGCCCCGGCCCGCCCCTGCCCGGCATGGGCCGCGTCACCGGCGCCATCGAGCGCATCCGCAACGGCTATGCCTCGGCGGTGGGCGGCCTGGTCAAGGTATCGCTCGTCGGCCTGCTGATTGTCGCGGCCATGGGCGGGGCGGTCTATTTCCTCCTCAAGCACACGCCCTCCGGCTTCTTGCCGGAAGAAGACAGGGGCTTCCTCATCGCCATCTACAACCTGCCCCCTGGCGCCTCCATCAACCGCACAAGCGCTGCCGCCGCCAAGGCCGAGGCCATCGTGATGAAGGACCCTGCGGTCGACGGCGTGGTGTCGGTGATCGGTCTCGACTTCCTCGGTGGCGGTACCTCATCGAGTGCCGGCGTCGCCTTCATTCGCCTGAAACCCTATGATCAGCGCACCAGTCCATCGATGAGCGCATCGGCAGTGGCCCGGCGGCTGTTCGGGGCGCTTGCGCAAATTCCCGACGGCACCTTCTTTGCGGTCAATCCGCCGGCCATTTCCGGCATCGGGCGAACCGGCGGCTTCGAGTATATCCTCGAGGGCCTGCAAGGCCAGCAACCCACCGCCATGGCGGCAGTGATGCGCGGGCTCATCGTCAAGGCCAACCAGGACCCCGCCCTGTCGCGGGTGTTTTCCACCTACCAGGCTGCCACGCCGGAGGTCCGCCTCGACATCGACCGCGACAAGGTCCAGACCCTTGGGGTCAACCTGTCGGACGTCTTTGCGGCTCTGCAATCGACGCTGGGCGGCTATTACATCAACGACTTCAACCTGTTCGGGCGCACCTGGACCGTTCGCCTGCAGGCCGAGGAGAAATTCCGCTCCTCCATCAATTCCATCTATGCGATCCAGGTGCGCAATGCGGCCGGCCAGATGATCCCGCTGTCGTCGCTTGCCCGCGCCAGCTTCGACGTCGGCCCGCGCACCATCGTGCGCTACAACAACTATCGCGCCATCTCCATCAACGGCAATCCCGGTCCCGGTCATGGCGACGGTGACGCCATCGCCGCCATGGAGCGCGTATCGGCCTCGACGCTGCCGGCCGGTTATGGCTTCGAATGGACCGGCCAGGCGCTGGAGCAGAAACTGGCAGCGGGGCAGACACCGCTGCTGATCGGCTTTGCGCTGGTGTTCTCCTTCCTGTTCCTGGTCGGCTTGTATGAAAGCTGGAACATTCCCATACCCGTGCTGCTGTCGGTGGTGGTGGCCATTCTCGGCGCCATGATCTCGCTGGCCGTAACGCACCTGACTTTCGTGCTCTACGTGCAGATCGGCATCGTGGTCCTCATCGCGCTGGCAGCGAAGAATTCCATCCTGATCACCGAATTCTCGTTGCTGCGCCGCGCCGAGGGCCAGTCGATCCGTCAGGCCGCCGTGACGGGTGCCCGCCAGCGGTTCCGGCCGGTGATGATGACCAGCCTCGCCTTCGTCTTCGGCATGAGCCCGCTTCTGCACGCCAACGGCCCCGGCGCTTCCAGCATGTTCGCCGTCGGCCTGCCGGTTGTCGCCGGCATGCTGGCCTCGGCGCTCATCGGCATTTTCCTCATCCCGATGCTGTTCGTCACCTTCCAGACCATGCGCGAGGGTACCCACAGGCATACCCATCACGCGCCCTCATCGAGCAGCGGCGACGGGCATGGACAGGCCTAGATCATGATCCACACTTCCCTCGCCGTCTCCTCCACGAAGGCGAGCTTTTGCCACTGCTCATCCTCGCTGAGGACGCTGTCCTCCTGGGTGGAAGCAAAGCCGCATCGCGGCGACAAGCCTCGATGCCTCCAAAGGGCGGGATGCGACAAGCCGCCGTTGTACGGCTTGGCCTTCCTGTGGCACCTTGGCGAACCTTAGCTGTCCGGATCCCACCATGCACCCAGCCCCCGCCCTCGAGCGAGCCGACTTTCTCCCGCTCACCGACATCGCCCGGATTCAGGCCGAGCGCTGGCGCCAGCAGGCGGCGTGGGTGAGCGAGGCATCACCCTTCTATCGGGCGCTGCATGGCGGCCGTCCGCTCACCGGACACCTTGATGAGCTGGCCGACCTCGGGTTCACCGACAAGGACATGCTGCGCGCCGACCAAGCCGCCCATCCGCCGTTCGGATCGTATCTTGCGGCCCCTGCCGAGGCCATCTCGCGCATCCACCGCACCTCCGGCACGACGGGTGTGGCCATGAACCTCGCCTTGAGCGCCGCCGATGCCGCGATGACCGCCAGGGTCGGCGGCCGCGCCCAGGCCGCCGGCGGCCTCGGGCCCGGCCACCGCGTCGTCCATTGCCTCAACTACCAGCTCTGGATGGGCGGCTATACCGACCATGCCACCCTGGAGGCGACCGGGGCCACGGTCATCCCCTACGGCGTCGGCTCGACTGCCGGCCTGGTGCGCGTCATCCGCGAACTGAAGGTAACGGCGATTTCCTGCACCCCTTCCTATCCGGCGGTGCTCGAACGGGTGATCGCCGAACATTTCCCCGGCCTCAAACCCCGCGATCTCGGCCTGAAGCTCGGCATGTTCGGCGGTGAGGCGGGCCTCGATGAGCCCCAATTCCGCGCTCGGATCGAGGCCACCTGGGGTTTTCAGGCGCGCAATTCCAACTATGGCGTCTCCGATGTGCTGTGCAATTTCGCCGGCCAGAGCGAAGTCTCGAACGACCTGCATTTCGTCGGCCTCGATGTCCTCTACCCGCAACTCGTCGACCCCGAAAGCGGCACCCTGCGCCCCTGGGCCGAGGGCGAGACGGGCGAACTGGTCCTCACCCATCTCGCCAAACAGTGCCAGCCGCTGGTTCGCTTCCGCTCCGGCGACATCATCACCCTGACCGCGACCGGCACCGCGCGTTGCGGCCGCACCGCCCCGCGCTTCAGGGTCGTCGGGCGCTCCGACGACATGGTGGTGGTGCGTGGTCTCAACATGTTTCCGGCCATGGTGGCCGGGGTGATCGCCGGCTTTGCCGAACTGTCGGGCGAATACCGCATCGTCCTCGATACCCCGCCGCCCTACGATCTGCTGCCGGTGGAGGCCGAATTGGCCGAGGGCGACAAGGCTGAGCCCGGCCTTGCCGAAGCGGTCGCAAAGCGCATAAAGAGCGCACTCGGCGCCACCGCCCGGGTGCAGCTTTGCGACTTCAACACCCTGCCCCGCAGCGAAGGCAAGACCCGTCGCGTGATAAGGACCCATCGATGAGCGAAACCACCTATTCCACCGTCCTGTCCAGCCTCGGCGACAACGGCGTCAGGACCATCACCCTCAACCGGCCGCAAAACCTCAACGCCATGAACCGCCAGCTCATCGACGATGTGGCGGCCGCGTTTGACGACGCCAACGCCGATGCCGCCACCCGCGCCATCATATTCACCGGGGCGGGGCGCGCCTTTTGCGCCGGCGACGATCGCCACGAACACGTCCACCCCGAAAGCGAGGCGGCGGCTCGCGATCTGGTCGATGCCATCCAGCGCGCCACCCGCGCCATCGTGTTCGGCGACACACCGGTCATCGGGGCAATCAACGGCTGGGCGGTGGGCGGCGGCTTCGAATGGGCCATCAACTGCGATTTCCCCATCTGGGGCGAGACGGCGCGCGGCTTCTTTCCCGAAGTCTCGCTCAACCTCTTCGTCACCGGCGGCGTGACGTCGCTGCTGCCGGCGCTGGCCGGCCTCAACCGGGCCCGCGAAATGCTGTTCTTCGGCGAGCGCTACGATGCCCGCACCCTGCTCGATTATGGCGTTGCCTGGCGGGTGGTGCCCGACGGATCGCTGCTGGGCGAGGCTCAAACGGTCGCCGAACGCCTCGCCGCCCTGCCGCCGCTGGCTGCCCGCGCCATGAAGCGGGTTCTCAGCGCCACCGCCCAAAGCCATCTGGAGGGCGCCCTGCGGCTGGAAACCGAAGCCACCGTGACCGGCTTCCTCGATCCCGAGACGACCCGGCTGTTGAAGAGTTTCTAGTTCACACTCCACTCCAGCAACACGCCCCAGGCCGTTGCAACTACTCCGGAATCACTTGCCTAGGCAATCGACCAGCGCCTTGGCGTTGCGCTGCATCAAGGCGATGTAGAGGTCCGGGCCCTTGGGGATATCGGCACCCAACGGATCGAGCACGCCGACCCGGGCGCCGGTTCCCTCGCGCACCACATCGACGATGGCGGGCGCGAATTCCGGCTCGGAGAAGATGCACCGCACACCCAGCGCCTTGATCCGCTGGCGCATGGCCGCCACCCGCTTTGCCCCCGGTTCGATCTCCGGCGCGATGGTGATCGATCCGGCGGCGTTGAGAACAAAGCGCTTTTCCAGGTACTGGTAGGCGTCGTGGAAGACGATGAACGGCTTTTTCCTGACCGGCGACAGTTCATCCTGCATCTGCTTGCCGAGCGTCGCTATGCGATGTTTGAGCTGTTCGGCATTGGCCTGGTAGGCGGCCGCGTCGACGGGATCGGCCTCGCCCAGCACCGCGGCTATCCGATCGGCCATGCGAGCGGCATTTATCGGATCGAGCCACATGTGCATGTCGGTGGTTCCGGCGATCTCATCGCCGTCGCTGTCCGGCTCCCAGGCACCGCCCTGGCGCACCCGATAGCGCGCCAGGCCCGGCGTCTCCGACAACGCCACGATATGCGCGTTAGCGGCCAGCGCCTCAAGCGGTTTGACCAGAAAACGCTCCAGTCCGGGACCCATCCAGAATACCACCCGGGCATCCTGCAGGGCCGCGGCGTCGGAAGGCTTCAGGGTATAGGTATGGGGCGAATAGCCGCCCGCGACGATCAGATAGGGCTCGCCATGCCCCTGCATCACCGCCGCCACCAGCGAATGCAAGGGCTTGATGGAGGCGACCACCCGCACATCCGCGCCAACCGGCAAGGTCGATCCCGACGCCAGCCACAATGCGCCCAAGAGGCCGGCGGCCGTCACCCGCCGCGTCACCCGCCACACCGCGCGCCACGACCATCGCATCCTCATCGCCAAATCTCCCTCACCGGATCCGATCGCGATATGTTATGACATAACATTTGTTGTGTAATGCTATAACATATGGCATAAGGGCGCACAACAGCCCTTTCCGGAAGCACCAGATGCCCAGCACCGCCCCGTCTTCCCCGCCTCTGGTGACCGCCGACGGGATCGGTGTCATGCGCGCCCGGCGCTGGCTGATCCGCGGCGTCGATCTCTGCGTGCATGCGGGCGAAATCGTCACCCTCATCGGCCCCAACGGCGCCGGCAAGACCACCACGGCAAAGGTCGTGCTCGGCATCATGGCGCCCGATGAAGGCACCATCACCCGCCGTCCCGGCCTCACCGTCGGCTATGTGCCGCAGAAATTGTCGATCGACTGGACGCTGCCGTTGAGCGTTGCCCGCCTGATGACCCTGACCGGGCCCCTGCCCGGCCGCGACATCGACGAGGCCCTGGCCGCCGTGGGGCTTCAGGGCATGGGCGACCGCCCGGTACAGGCGCTGTCGGGCGGCGAGTTCCAGCGCGCCCTCCTCGCCCGCGCGCTGGCCCGCAAGCCGCACCTGCTGGTGCTCGACGAACCGATCCAGGGGGTCGATTTCTCCGGCGAGGTGGCGCTTTACCAGCTCATCGGCGAAATTCGCGACCGCACCGGCGCTGGGATCCTCCTGATCTCCCACGACCTCCACATCGTCATGGCCCAGACCGACCGGGTGATCTGCATTTCCGGTCATGTGTGCTGCCACGGCACGCCGCAAACGGTGGCCGACCACCCGGAATACGTCCGCCTGTTCGGCCGCCGCGCTGCTGAAACCATCGCCCTTTACCCCCATCATCACGACCACACCCATCTGCCCGATGGCACCCCGGTGCCGGCCGCCGGCGACCACCATCACCACGTCGACACTCACCAGGCAGGGGAAAAGTCCAATGCTTGATGACTTCTTCGTCCGCGCCCTTTTGGCCGGCATCGGCGTGGCGCTGGTTGCCGGGCCCTTCGGCTGCTTCATCATCTGGCGGCGCATGGCCTATTTCGGCGATACCATGGCTCATTCGGCCCTGCTCGGCGTGGCCCTTGCACTGCTGTTCAAGCTACCGTTGGGGCTGGCGGTGTTCGCGGTCGCCGCCGGTGTTTCGCTGGCGCTGCTGGCGTTGCAGCGGCGCGGCTCGCTGTCGTCCGATTCAATCCTCGGCATCCTCTCCCACTCGACCCTTGCCGTCGGCCTCGTGCTCATCGCCTTGATGACCTGGGTGAGGGTCGATCTCATGGCCTTCCTGTTCGGCGACATCCTGGCGGTGACGCGTGCCGACATCGCCATCATCTGGCTGGGCGGGGTGCTGGTGGTGGCCGCCCTCGTGTGGCTGTGGCGCCCGCTGCTGGCCGCAACCGTCAATCCCGAGCTGGCCGCCGCCGAGGGCCTCAATCCGGAGCGATCCCGCCTGCTGTTCATGCTCTTGATGGCCCTCGTCATCGCCATCGCCATGAAGATCGTCGGCGTGCTGCTCATTACCGCGCTGCTCATCATCCCCGCCGCCACCGCCCGCCGGTTTGCCGCAACGCCCGAGGCCATGGCCGCCTTGGCTGCCCTGACCGGCGCCACAGCCGCCGTCTGCGGCCTGTTCGGCTCGCTGAAGCTGGACACCCCCTCGGGGCCGTCCATGGTGGTGGCCGCTCTCGTGTTCTTCCTCGTCAGCCTGATACCGGGGCTTGCCCGCGGCACCCTGGAGCAAGGAAACCGCCCATGACCGACCAGCCCCGCCTCACTCGCAACCAGTCCCTCGTCTTCAATACCCTTGGCAAGGCCGAAGGACCGTTGAGCGCCTATGGCATCCTCGATGAAGTCCGCGCCGCCGGTATCCGCGCGCCCTTGCAGGTCTACCGCGCCCTCGACCGGCTGATGGCGCTCGGCCTCGTCCACCGGCTGGAAAGCCTCAATGCCTTCGTTGCCTGCTGTCGTCCCCACCACCACGCCGAAGGCGCCATGATCGCCTTTGCCATCTGCGAAGGCTGCGGACAGGTCTCCGAATTCTCCGACGCCGAGGTCGCCCGCCGCCTGTCGCGCTGGACCACGGCCCATGCCTTCCATCCGACCAAGACCACCATCGAGATCCGCGGCCACTGCCGGGCCTGCGCGACGGCCGCGTGAGGACACCGCGCCCGGACGGCAGCGGCAGGTAGTGTCTGGACCGGCCCGACCGGAGTGACCATACTCACTCCCACCTCGAACCCCGGCCCGGCAGATGCGACCCCTGATTGCCAAGACCCGAACCATTGCCGGCCTGACCATGGCGGGCCTTGTGCTGATCGTCATCCTTGCTGTCAGCCTGCCTTTCGTGCGTCTGGCCGACAACGCCTTGCGCGACTTCCTGCTCACCACCGCCTCGCCGTGGACCACCCCGCCCAAGGACATCGTCATCGTGGCGATCACCGAGGACACACTAAAGGACTTTGCCTACCGCTCGCCCATCGATCGCGGCTTCCTCGCCAGGATACTGACGAAGATTCTCGCCGCCGGCCCCAAGGTGGTTGGCCTCGACATTCTCTTCGACCAGGCAACCGAGCCCGCCAAGGATGAAGCCTTGCGGGCCGTCCTGAAGAGCGCCCCCCACCCGGTCATCATCGCCTATGCCGATGCCGCCAACGGGCTGACATCGCACCAGTCCGCCTATCTCGCCCACTTTTCCGAAGGCCTGGCCACCGGCGCCGTCGACATCGCCAAGGATCGCGCCGACGGCACCGTGCGGAACTTCTTGCCCGGCCACGACCATGGTGACCAATGGCATCCCTCTTTGGTCGCGGCGATGGCGGCAACTCAAGCCATCCCCGTGCCCCGGCAGGCACTGCCCATGACCTACTACCGCAGGCCCGGCGGCGAGCCCTACGCTTTCCCCGAATACCCCGCACAGACCGTCGCCTTGCTGCCGACCGCCTGGTTCAAGGACAAATACGTCCTGATTGGCACCGATCTTCCCGCCGACGATCGCCACCGCACGCCGTTCGCCCTCATCAATGGCCCCGCGCGCGGCACCCTGGCGGGCGTCGTCATCCATGCCCAGGCTCTGGCGCAAATCATCGCCGGCGACCACCTCACGCTCGTCCGCGGTCCGCTGATGGGATTGCTGACCGCCTTCCTGGTGGGCCTGTCGATCGCCGTTGCCTACGTCAATGCCAGCCCTTACCGGCGCGTCTTGCTGGTCCTGTTGCTGCTGTTGGCGCTATGGGGCGCCGGCTTCGCCATGTTCCACTATCGCGGCACCTACGTGCACATGGTGCTGCCCAGCCTGGCCATCGCCATCGCCAACGGGCTTGCCTCGACCCATCTGTGGTACCGCGACCGGCAGGAGCGGCGGTTCATCGAAAATGCCTTTTCCCATTATGTAAGCCCCGCCTATGTCCACTCCCTCATCGCCCATCCCGAACAGTTGCGCCTCGGCGGTGAGCGTCGCGAGGTGACCTATGTGTTCACCGACATCGCCGGCTTCACCACCCTTGCCGAATCGACCGATCCGGAGGTCATGTCGCGCCTCCTCAACAGCTATCTGGACGGGCTTTGCGGCCTGTTTCTCGAACACGGCGCCACCATCGACAAGCTGATCGGCGACGCCGTGGTAGGCTTCTTCGGTGCCCCGATCGAACAACCCGACCACGCCGAGCGGGCCGTCAGCCTGGTTCTGGCGATTGACGCCTTCAGCCAGTCGTTCCGCAAGACCCAGGCCGAGAACGGACTGGCGCTCGGCGTCACCCGCATCGGCGCCCATACCGGGCCCGCCATCATCGGCAATTTCGGCGGCAAGAAGTTCTTCGATTATACCGGCCTCGGCGACACCGTGAATACCGCCGCCCGCCTGGAGGGGGCGAACAAGGTTTTCGGCACCCGCGTCTGCGTTTCCGGCCCGGTTGCCGCCCTCAGCCCCGCCCACCGCTTCCGCCCCATCGCCAGCGTCGTGCTGAAGGGCAAGCACGAAGCCGTCGACGTCCTCCAGCCGCTCGGGCCAGACAGCCTCGATGGCGAACTCGAAGTCGCCTACCGCGCCGCCTACGCCTTGATCGAACGCGGCGACGCGAGCGCTCTGGCTGCCGTCGAGGACCTCGCGGCGCGCTGGCCGGACGATCCGCTGGTCGAATTCCATCTTCAGCGCTTGCGCCGCGGCGAAACCGGGGTCAGAATCGCCATGACCGAAAAATGACCGCAAAAAGCAGTCGAGCCGCTTGAATGTCGGAGAAATACCATGCCGCGCCTCATATTAGCCCTTGTCATGCTGGCCTGCCTCGCGGGCCTCGCACCCAGCGCCCGGGCCAGCGAGGTTCTGGTGGTGATCGACGCCGCCGGGACGGGCACCGATCTGCAGCCGGGCACCACAGTCAACTTCGATGATTCCATTTCGCTGCCCGCCGGCGCCCGCCTGTCGCTGCTCAACCAGGAAGGCCGGCTGGTTCTCGTCAAGGGACCCTTCGACGGCGAGCTTTCGAGCGCCGTTGCCGCGTCCAAGACCAAGCCGGGCGATGACGGCATCATGGAAAAGATCGGCGGCCTCATGGAGGGCAAGGATTCGGTCGTGGCGTTCGGCGCCTCGCGCGCCCTGGGCACCGCCCCCACCGACCCGGTGCCGCACCCGACCCTCATCAGCGTCATGGCGCCGGGACCGCGCTGCATCGTCGCCACGTCGCCGCAACTGTGGCGCAAGGATGCCACCTCGACTGAAAGCCTCAACCTGACTGGCCCCGGTGGCAAGTCCGTCACGCTCACCTGGCCGGCCGGCAAGGACCGCATCGCCATGCCCGCGGCCTTCATGGTCGACCATGCCAAAATCGAGGCGAGCCTTGCCGGTAAAGAGGTGACCCTCACCCTCAACCTGCCACCGTCGAACGTACGCAACGTGGCGGAGATCCTCGCCTGGCTGGGCGAGCGCCATTGCAATGGCCAGGCGGCCGCTCTCTTGAAGATCCTCCGTCAGGAAGCGCGCGCCGCCCATTAGATCAGGATGACTTTGGATCTCGTCGATCCAAAGTCATGAACCTGATCGATTTCAATAAGATAGAGCATGATGTTATCCCAATAGTGGTATCCACTTTTCGGCATCAGGCTCTGAACCTATTCCGGCAACCCGGCCCGGCGCAGACCCTCCAGCAAGCGTTCCTGGTCGGCTGCATGACGCACCGGGACGATCCTGGCAACCTGTGAAATGGTGAGGCCGGGCATGCGCTCCACAAGCTGCTTCAGGGCCGCCGCCGCCTCGTCCTGGCGCCCCAGCATGGCCAGCGCGGCGGCAAGCTGGCGCAGCGAGGAGGCATAGCCTGGATGTTCGCGCAGGGCTTCATTGCAGATGTCGACGCACTCCTCATAGCGCCCAGCGACGTAAGCGGCGATCCCGCGCCCGCCATACCAGAATACCTTGGAACTGTCGCGCGGACTGAGGGCCATGGCGCGCTCGGCAGCCTGGCGCGATGCCTCGTAATCGCCCGATACCCCATGCAGGACAATCAGCGCGCCATGGGCACGCGCATGGTTGGGGTTCTGCTGCACCGCCCGCTCCAGGTACTGGTAGGCATCGTCATAACGCCGTGAAAACAGGGCCGTCATGCCGAGCGCGACGAGCCCGCCGGCATCGTTGCCATCGAGGCCCACCGCCTGCCGGGCGGCCGTGTCGGCTGCCACGATGGCGGCGACCGGGTCATCGCTCCACACGTGCAGCAAGGCATGGATGTGACTGAGGGCAAGCGTCGAATAGGCCTCCGCCAGCCCCGGAGCAGCTGCGATCGCCTCGTTCAGCAGGCCTTGCGCCGTCTCGTTGTCCTGTTTGGTCAGCTTGTAGGTGTGCCAGCGCGCCCTCAACACCTTTTCCCAGGCGTTGAGGTCTGCCACCTGCTTGAACTGCGCCCGCTTGAACTCGGCCCCCAGTGTTTCCGGCGCCACCGCGGTGACGATGGCCTGGGTAATTTCGTCCTGCACGGCAAAAATATCATCGAGATCACGGTCGAAGCGCTGCGCCCACAGATGCGCGCCGGTCTCGCCGTCGATGAACTGTGCCGTCACCCTCACCCGGTTGCCGGCCTTCCTGACGCTGCCTTCCAGGAGGTAGCGCACGCCCAGTTCGCGACACACCTGGTCGACCTTCACCGCCTGGCCCTTGTAGGTGAAGGTGGTGTTGCGGGCGATGACGAAGAATTCGCGGAAATGCGACAGGGCGGTGATGATATCTTCCGCGATGCCGTCGGAGAAATACTCCTGCTCGGGATCGCCCGACATGTTGTTGAAGGGCAGGACCGCGATGGAGGGCTTTTCACTCACCGGTTTCACCTCGGCATGGGGGGCTTCATGGCGGCTCGGCGACCAGTGGAACACCCGGATGGGCCGCGCGATGTTTTTCACCTGATGCTCGCCCGCGTCGGAAAAATCAACCTCCACCCGGTTGCCGAGCCCTTCGTGCACCATGCCTGAAACGGCAATGCCCCCCGCCTCGGCCAGCGCCTCCAGTCGTGAAGCCACATTGACGCCGTCGCCGTAGATATCATCGCCGTCGATGATGACATCGCCCAGGTTGATGCCGATGCGCAGCCTGATTTTCCCCTCGCCTGCCACCAATGCCGTCTGAATGGCAAGCGCGCACTCCACCGCATCGACGACGGAGGGAAATTCCACCAGCACCCCGTCGCCCATCAACTTGACGATGCGCCCGCCGTGTCTTTCGGTTTCCGGATCGAACAGCCCGGCGCGATGCGCCTTCAACGTGGCAAGCGTGCCCGCCTCATCCTCGGCCATGAGCTTCGAATAGCCCACCACGTCGGCGGCCAGTATGGCGGCAAGTCGGCGTGCCATCGGTCTTCCCCTTGCGCCCGCGACCTTAGCCGCTGCCCGCAGGTAATTCCAACGTCAAATGGAGCATTTCCGGTGCGCTCAGCCGATGTTGCCCAGCGCCGGGAACGTTTCCAAAAGCCAGTAGGACATCGACTGCAAGCCCCCGGTGAGGAACAGCACGCCGGTGACCACCAGCAATCCCCCCATCACCTTTTCCACCGTGCCCAGATGGCGCTGGAAGCGCTTCATGAAGGCGAGGAACTGGCGGATGCCCAGCGCCGCCAGCAGGAACGGCACCCCCAGACCGGCCGAATAGACCGCCAACAGTCCTGCACCCTGGGCGACGGTGTCCCTGGAGGCGGCGATGCCGAGGATGGGGGCCAGCACCGGGCCGATGCACGGCGTCCACCCGAAGGCAAAGGCCAGCCCGATGGCGAAGGCGCCGATGAGGCCCGCCGGCTTGGAATCATGGTGATAGCGCGCCTCGCGGGATAAAAAGGCCAGCTTGAACACCCCGAGGAAGTGCAGCCCCATGATGATGATCGCCACACCGGCGATCTCGGCCAGAAGATAGAGATGGTCGCGCAGCAACTGGCCCGCCGCCGAAGCCGTCGCCCCCAGCGCCACGAACACCGTCGCAAAGCCGAGCACGAAGGCAACGGCCGGCGGCATGACGGCGCCGAGTGGCACCCGAGCCTCGCCCTCCTCGCCGGTCATCTGCTCCAGCGATGCCCCGGTGAGGAAGCACAGATAGGGCGGCACCAGCGGCAGCACGCAGGGCGATACGAAACTCAACAGGCCGGCAAGGAACGCCGCCCAGACCGTGACTTCGGCATTCATCGAAATTCACTCAGCTCCATTAATCTGGTCCAGCAATCGGCTCCAGCAATCGGGCGGCGCCAACTTGGCCGCTCAGGGCAAAAAGCGCAATGCACAACGCCGTCGCGCCCCCTCAACTCCGCGTCATTGCGCCTCTTGTCCGCTGCCTTCACTTTTTCGCTGCAATCAGCGAGCATCAAGAACGCTGGAGAATCAACGATACGCTTGGATCGTCGGGGCACGCCTTGCCAAAGCTCATATGCCTGATTGCCGGCATGGTTTGGTGGGCCGCTAGCGCTTTGCCGGCCGCCGCCCATCCCCACGCCTGGATCACCACCACCGCCGCGGTGGTCTTCAACGCTCAAGGCGAGATCACCGCCCTCAACATTGCCTGGATATTCGACAAGGACTATTCCCATTATGCCATCGACGGCCTCGATACCGACGGCGACGGCAAGTTCTCGCCCGGCGAGTTGATGGTGCTGTCCGATGAAAACGTCAAGGCGCTCAGGGAATACGACTATTTCGTCTATGCCCGGGTCGGCAAGGCAAAGCTGCCATGGGGCATGGTCGACGATTACGGCATGGGCCACAGCGTCGATGAGCGCCTCGACCTGCAGATGGTCCTGCCGTTCGTCAAGCCCATCGATCCACGCCATGCCGATTTCAACTTCCGCATCTACGACCCCACCTTCTACATCGACATCGAATTTGCCGACAAGGATCCGGTTACCGTCATCGGCACCCCGCCGCACGGCTGCAAGGTCGTATTGTTACCCTCGCCATCCGACCAGCGGACCAAACAGACCCGCAACATGCTGGCCGCCAAGCCCAGGGACTGGCAGCCGGACCCGGGCGAGGACTTCGGCTCCATGTTCGCCCAGGTCGTGAGGGTCGAATGTTCGAAGGCCAATTCATGAACCGCATCTTTCTGTGCCTTTGTCTGTTGATCGCGGCGCTCGCCGCACCGCTCGCCGTCCGGTCCACCCCGGCGTCCGCCGCCACGCAGGTGGAGCGCATAGATCCCTCGCGGCTTATCGTCAGACCGCGCTCGGCCACGGGTGAGGACATCGCCCCTTCCATCTTCTCCGATCCGCTCGGCTGGGTCAGGGTGCAGCAGCGCATCTTCTACGATCTGATGGCCAAGTACATGACCGCCCTGCGCGCCCATCATGCCACGGCGGCGTGGATGCTGATATTCATGAGCTTTGTCTACGGCATCTTGCATGCCGCCGGCCCCGGCCACGGCAAGGCGGTGGTCTCGGCCTGGCTGATGGCCAACGAACGGCAGTTGCGCCGCGGCGTCATCATCGCCTGCCTCGGCGCCCTGGTGCAGGCCACAACCGCCATCGTCATCGTCACCGCCGTCTTGATGCTGGTCGAGCGTGCCGGCTCCACCGCCCGCGCCATCGCCGGCTCGCTGCAATCGGCCAGTTTCGCCCTCATCGCCCTGATGGGCCTCTATCTCCTGTGGTCGACGCTGGCGCCGCATCGTTTGGCCGCCGCCGCAACGGGCAGCAGCCGCGCACCAGATCACCGCCACCACGGCCATCATGACCATCACGATCACGACCACGACCACGCCCACCAAGACCATGTCCACGACGACAATTGCGCTTGTGGCCATGCCCACATGCCCGATGCCCGTGCGCTCAGTGGCGACTTCTCGGTCCGCCAGGCCGTCACCATCGCGCTGGCGGTGGGCATCAGGCCGTGCTCGGGCGCCCTGCTGGTGCTGCTGCTGGCCAGCGCCGTAGGGCTCTACTGGGCTGGCATTGCCGCCACCTTCGCCATGGCCATCGGCACCGCCATCACCGTTTCCTCCATCGCCGTTCTGGCGGTCACCTCGCGCCGGCTGGCGCTGCGGCTGGCCGGCCGCGACGCCGTGTGGCTCGCCCGCACCGCCACCGGGTTAAAGCTTGCCGCCGGCATCTTCATCACCCTTTTGGGCGCCCTGTTCTTCTGGGCCTCGCTCGGTCTCGGCGCCATCACGTGAGGCAGAAATGACCGTCCCGCCCGACCTCGTCATCCGCAACGCCCGCATCTACGACGGATCGGGTGGCGAGCCCGAAACCGCCGACCTTGCCGTCAAGGGCGAGCGCATCACCGCCATCGGTGCCATCACACCCAACCATGGCGGCGAGGAAATCGATGCATCGGGTCTGGCGCTCGCCCCCGGCTTCATCGACACCCACACCCACGACGACCTCGCCGTCATCGAGACCGACATGGCGCCCAAGATCAGCCAGGGCGTCACCACGGTGATCGTCGGCAATTGCGGCGTGTCGCTGAGCCCCCTGACGCCGCACCGCGACCCGCCGCCGCCCTTCACCCTGTTCGGCGGCGCGGAAACCTTCCGCTATCCCGCCTTTGCCGATTACATCGCCGCCGTCGAGCGTGCCGGCAGCGCCGTCAACGCCGCCTGCCTCGTCGGCCATACCACCTTGCGCATCGCCGCCATGGACGACCTCGAACGTCCGGCCACTCAAGACGAGATCGAGGCCATGAAGAAAAGCCTCGCGCAAGCCCTCGATGACGGTGCCATCGGCTTATCGAGCGGCCTCGAATATCCGCCCGCCGAACATTCGCTGCCTTCCGAAGTGGAGCAGCTCGCCGCCATCGCCGGCCGCCGCGGCGGCATCTACGCCACCCACATGCGCGATGAATTCGACGGCGTCATCGAAGCCATGCAGGAGGCCTTCGAGACGGCACGCGAGGCCCGCGTGCGCCTCGTCATCTCCCACCACAAATGCACCGGCGTCCATAATTTCGGGCGCTCGAAGGAAACCCTTGCGCTCTTCGATCGGGCCGTGAAGATGACCGACGCCGGCCTCGATGCCTACCCCTACGATGCCTGCTCGACCATGCTCAGACCCGAGTGGGTGGCGAACGCCCGCCGCACCCTCATCTCCATGTCGCGACCGCATCCCGAAATGACCGGCCGCGACCTCGACGAGGTGACGCGCCAATGGGGGGTGAGCCGCGAAGACGCCATCGCCCGCCTGCAGCCGGCCGGGGCGGTCTATTTCGACATGGATGAACAAGACGTGCGCCGCATCCCCAAATACCCCCTGACGATGATCGGCTCCGACGGCTTGCAGGGCCAGAGCCATCCGCATCCGCGCCTGTGGGGCACCTTCGCCCGCATCCTCGGTCACTACGCGCGCGATGTCGGCCTGTTCCCGCTGCACGAGGCCATCCGTCGCATGACCGGCCTGCCGGCTGAACGCTTCCGCCTGAAAGATCGCGGCCGCCTGGCGCTTGGCCATTTCGCCGACCTGGTGCTGTTCGACCCGGCAACCATCAAGGACACCGCCACCTTCGAGGCCCCGCAACAGCCCGCCGCCGGCATCCACACCGTCTGGGTCAACGGCCAGAAGGTCTGGCACGAGCAGCGCGCCGCCGCCGCCCGCCCCGGCCACATGCTGAAACGCGCCGCCTGAAGGACCTATCGGCCGGCGACTGCCTTTCGCAGCCGTTCAAGGCTTTCCGCCGGCCACAAGGTCTTGCGGTCGTAAATGATATCGAACGCCGGTACCCCTTTCGGCAATTCGACCCATGGCAGCTTGGTGCGGGTAAAGATGTGGACATCGGGCGCCACGCCAGAAGGATCATCGAGCGTTCCCAGGCGCACGAAGCGTAAAAAGGCGCGATGGCCATAATCGCTCCACACCGCCGTCTGGCAGTGCGGACAGCGATGGATGTCATGCGGGTTGCCGCTCTCGGTGGGCAGCGGCACTGCCACCGGGGTACCTTTCAGCACCTCGATGCACGCCGTCTCGATCATGCCGTTGAGCACGAAGGCGCTGCCGCTCTCGCGCTGGCAGTGGAGACAATGGCAGCAATGCACGAACATCGGCTTGGCCGTCAGCCGATACCGCACCGCCCCACACGAACACCCGCCTTCGAATTCTTCCGCCATTCGACCACTCCTTCCATCATCCGGTTGTCGATGCCAGCATGACCGGTCGTGGACCACAAGTCCCGGCCGCCACAGCGTGCGGTTATCCCCAGAAACGCCCGCCGCCACCCTGTCAAATACTTCTGGTTGCGGTGCGGGTCTTGCCATCGAGCGGCCATTTGCGTCAGATTGGGACACGCAGGGAATCGATCGGGAATCAGTGTCGGCGCGCTCCTGCCGCGGCCGGCTCCAATTTTTATGACGTCCTTCAAGTCGGCGGAAACCAGGGGAGCCCATGACTCAAACATTGCCGACCTGCCGGACATCGGCCTAGCCAATGCGGCTCGTCACACCGGTTGAGCGGGTTCTCATCGCTCTCGGACCCAGCCGCAACATCTTGTTGCTCACTCTCGATGCGCCGGTGACGGTAGCCGAGGCGATGGCGCAGGTCATGGCCTGGGTCGATTTGTGGCCGCGTTTTGCCATGGTGTTTCGCGACTTCGGCCCCTGGAATCGGGCCGACGAGACCGAAATCGACCTGGCGCGCCATGTCATTGCCGTCGAGGCTGGCGATACGCCCGTCGAGGACCTGCTGGTCGATACCCTGACCGGTTCGACCGACGAAGACATTCCGCCATGGCGCGTGATCCTGATCAACGCCGCGGACGGCGACGCCGAGGGCCCCTGCCGGGTGATCGTCCATTTCGACCATACCATCGCCGACGGCATCCGTTTTGTGAACATCCTGACCGCCTGCCGCAGCCATGCCCGCGAGCCGGTGGAGTTCGCCGATGCGGCGGCGCGGGCCCGGCGGATCTCCTACGGCGAGTATGTGCGCCTGCAGCGCGATCAGCGCATCAACGTCCCCGACGTCGCCCTCATCGCCACCGACTTGCGCGACGACCTGACACCGGTCAACGGCAATCGCGCCGGCGCCACCCGGCGGCTCACCCAGGCCATCACCCGGGCCGTGGCGCGGGTGTCACCAGGGCGCCGCATCAACGGGCGCTGCGGCATGGTCTCCATGACCGGCAGGCGCCAGACAAGCGAGGCCAACGCCATCACCGCCGTGGAAGTCGATTCAGGCCCGGATGACCTGCCGGCCCGGCTGTCGCCCTTTGCTGCACTGGTCAGCCGTCTCACCCGTCGGCAATGGTTCATGGTGGCGGGGCAAACGGTGCTGTCGTTCTTTCCCTCATCGCTCGCCCGACGCCTTACCGCCGGCATGGCAACGCAATGGGACGGGCTCTTGACGCTAATCCCGTTCGGCCGCCGTCCGGTGTATTTCGCCGGCCGCGAGGCCTGCGATCTGTGGTGCATGACGGTGCCGGTGATGCCGGTGCCGGTGCTGTTGCTCACCGGCACCTACCGCAATCGCTTCCAGATGTCGGTGATTACCGCCTGGGAGTGGCACGGCAGGGCAAAGGCCTTCGCCGAGGCGCTGGAGGCCGAATTGCGCCGTCCCGCCGAAGAAGCCCGCGAAGTCCTCAGCCCTGCCGGCTTTGCCCCCCGGTCGCTGGACACGCCCAAGCCAAGCAGGGCCAACTCCTGAGCGCCTGCCTGCGGCCCGGCTGGCGCTTGACACGAAGATTGGATTGCTCACCTCCAGCGTCTCGTGCGAAGGCTGCGGCGATCCGGCAAAGCCGTTGTGATCGCGTAGCGGTCCATGGTGCTTATCCGGACTGTTGAGGCGCAGCGACAGCGAATGCAGTAAACCATGCTCGAATTTCTGCGCCGCAATATCCGCTGGCTGGGCGCCGGCTTTCTGCTGACCTTTGCCTCGGCGTTCGGGCAGACATTTTTCATCTCGCTGTTTGCGGGCCACATCAAGGCCGAGTACGGGTTGAGCGACGGCGGCTGGGGCAGCCTCTACACCCTGGCCACATTGACGGCCGCGGCCCTGATGTTCTGGCGCGGGTCGTTGGCCGACAGTATCCGCTTGTCCCGCCTCGCGCCGGCAATTGTCCTCGTCTTTGCCATCGCCGCACTGGGCATGGCTTTCGGACATGCGATCTGGCTGCTTGGCCTGTCGCTGGTGCTGTTGCGATTTTGCGGACAAAGCATGATGGGCCACATCGCGATAACCGCCATGGGCCGGTGGTTCGAGGCCCGTCGCGGACGCGCCGTTTCGATCGCCAACCTGGGCCACCCGGCGGGAGAAATGCTGCTGCCGATCCTGACCGTACTGGCCATCGGCACGATCGGCTGGCGACCGACCTGGGCTATCGTCGCCGTGCTCCTCGTTGTGGCGGTGATACCGGCCCTTTTGTCGCTGCTGGTCGAGAGCCGCTCGCCCCAGGGGATGCAGAGCCTCGCTGAGCGGCCCGGGCTCGACAACCGCCAATGGCGCCGGCGCGATGCGGTGCGGCACTGGCTGCTGCCGGCCCTGCTGCCGGTCCTGCTGACGCCGAGCTTCATCGGTACCGTGGTGTTCTTTCACCAGGTCCATCGATCATGGCATCGACTTTCCGACCCAGAGCCAGTTCATGGGCGGATGGTGCTTTTGCCTGTCGTTTGGCTGTGTGCTGATCGAACGGCGGCTGCGGCGCGAACTCGCCCGCCCTGCCGCATGATCGTCAGCGAGCGCTGCCGCTGGCGCAGCGAATGCACGTCGGCACTGTCGGGTCGATCGCCAGCCGTTTGGGCGAGATGTCCTCCCCGCAGGTCAGGCAGGTGCCGAAATCCCCATCGTCGAGTCGCCCGAGCGTCATCTTGATGCGCTCGATCTCCTGGCCGCGCATGCGTTCCGCCGCCTGGGCCATGGCCTGCATCTGCATGGCGTCCATGCGTGACAGCCGCCCGACCGAGGCCTGATCGAGCTCGACCGGCTTGCGGCTGTCCGCCGTGCCCTCGATCGACCGGCGCAGATCATCGAGACGCCGCTCCAGCGCCTGTCGCAAAGCCTTCAGTTCGGTTTCCGACAAGGCCATGCCCGCCATTTCTCCCTTGCCCCGCCCCTTTGCATATTCGCAGACCGGAGAAACGTCCAGCCACCTGAATTTTCGATGAAGATATAAGTGGCGGTGGCGAAGGGCGAAGCGATAACTGCAACCGGCTTGATCCCTCGCCTGGGCAATGATTGCGCCAGTCCTCATGCGAGGCCGTCAAAACACATCCACCTGTGTCGGTTGCCGGCTCGTTGTGTTTGAACGCGAAGTGGCTTTCTTCTCAAGTTGCGCAGTTGCGGTTCGTCGCACCCGCTGCCAGCATCTCTCCTGACATGGTGGAACTGGCGCCGGGCATCTGCTGGTTTGCCGAGCCCGATCAGCGCTGATTGCGGTGGGCCACGCCGCTGTTCAGTAGAGCGATCAGCACACCGCCGGCGAAGATGAACGTGCTGAGCACAAACACCTGCGGCGGGATGCCGGTCTTGACGGCGCCGTATACCCACAACGGGAAGGTCAGCGTCTGGCCGGCGACGAAGCTGGTGATGATGAGATCGTCGATGGACAGCGCAAAGGCCAGCAGTCCTGCGCCTATGATCCCTGGCAGGATCAGCGGGAAGGTGACGGTCCAGAAGGCGACCCAGGGCGTGGCGCCCAGGTCGGCCGCGGCGCGATCGAGCGCCCGGTCCAGCACCGAAACACGCGCCCTGATCACCACCACCGCGAAGGCGATGTCGAAGGCGATATGGGCAATGAAGATCGTGAACAGCCCACGCGGCAGGTTGAGCGTGAGGAACAGCGATAGCAGCGAAGCTCCCACCACCACCGCCGGCGCGGCAATATCGGCGAAGATGACGACATCGGTCACCGCTTTGGCCTTGAAGCGATAGCGCGCCAGCGCCAGTGCCATGGGCGTGGCCAGTGTCACCGAGACCACCATGGCCACGGTCGCGACCAGGAGCGAATGCCACATCGCCACCGTCAGATCCTGGACCACGAAGGCGTTGTGATACCACCGGGTGGTGAAGCCGAGCCATTTCAGCGACACCCGACCGTTGGGCGAGTTGTTGAAGCTGAAGGCGATCATCACCGCGATCGGCACCAGGGTGTAGATCAGGAACAGCGCCGTGTAGACCCCCAGGAGCACCCAGGCGAGCCCGATGCGACGCAGGAAACTGGCATGCGTTGTGATTTGGGCCGTAGCGCTCATGCGGCGTAATCCTGAATGGACTCGGTGCCGAACACCCGGGCGTAGAAGTAGATGGCGATGATCAGGAGGAACATCAGGATCGACGACAGCGTCGCTGCCATCGGGTAGTCCTGAGCGTTGAAGAAATTGTACTGGATGATGTTGCCGATCATGCTCGTGCCGGGTCCGCCCAGCACCGCGGCATTGACGAAATCGCCGACATTGGTGACGAAGACCAGCAGGAAGCCGGCGAAGATGCCCGGCGCCGACAAGGGCAGCACCACGCGCCAGAAAGCCGAGGCCGGTGAGGCGTAGAGGTCACCTGCCGCGCGCACCACCCTGCGATCGATCTTTTCCAGCGCCACATAGAGCGGCAGCACATAATAGGCCACGCTGTTGTAGACCAGTCCACCGATGACCGCCGTCGAGGTCGACAGCAGGTAGGTGGATTGCGGCAACAGCCCCCAGGATTTCAGGGTGCCAAGGATGAGCCCCTGGTCGGACAACAGGAACTGCCAGGCCAGCGTGCGAATGACGAAGCTGACGAAAAACGGCAGCAGGATGAGGAACAGAATGCTGCCCTTGTGGCGCCCGCCGTGGAAGGCGATCCAGTAGGCCACGGGATAAGTGAGGACAAGGGTCAGAAAAGTGGCAAGCCCCCCGTACCAGAACGAACGCACGATCTGCAGCCAGTACTGGTCCACCGCCTTGGCGAATTCGACGAAATGCCAGGTGACGGCATAGCCCACCAGCGGGTTGCCGGTGGCCAGCGACATCGACAGCATGGCCACCAGCGGCACCACGAAGAATACAGCCAGATAGAGCCAGCTGGGCAGGCTGAGCAGGTAGGGCATTGCCGCCCCCCTGCGCAGCCGCCAGGCTCGCGTGGTTGTGGTCATGCCTGCGTGATCGGACTAAACGTGTCGCTCCATTTCTTGTTCTGATCATAGGAGCTGAACACGTAAAAATCGTTCGCCTTGGCGTACATTTCCTTGGTCGGGAACACCAGCGGGCTGTTGGCCACGTCCGGGTCTTTCAGTTGCTTGAGGATGTAGTCCTGGGCAGATGGCACCGGGCAAATGTAATTGTCATAGTCCTCAATCAACCCGGCCATTTCGGGTGTGTAGTAGTAGTTCATCCAGGTCAGCGCGCTCAAGGGGTTGGCCGCGCCCTTGGGTATCATCATGTTGTCGTGCCACAACATTGCGCCTTCCTTCGGCACCACGAACTTCAAGTCCGTGAAGCCCTTGGCATGCGCCTGGAAGATGTCGCCGGACCAGGCCTGGCTGATCCAGGTGTCGCCGTTTTCCAGCGCCTTGATGTAGCCCTGGTCGTAGTACTGGCGCACGATGCCCTTGTTCTTCTGGTCTTCGAGGATGGCGGCGGCCTTCGCCCAGTCGTCGGGTGTCGAATGAACGGGCTTGATGCCGAGCTTCAAAAGCGCGGCGCTGCCCAGCTCGGTCAGATCACTCATCATGCCGACGTGGCCGGCGAACTTCGGATCCCACAGGTCATCGAACGAGGTAATCTCTCGGCCGGTCATTTTCGGATTGTAGGCGATACCCGTCAGGCCCGACTGCCAGGTGACGGTGTACTTGTTGCCCGGGTCATAGGCGGGGTTGATCACGCTGGGGCTGGCGTTCTTGAAGAAGTTCGGAAGTTTCTCCTGCCACAGCTGGGTGAGGAAATCCTGCATCATCAGCTCGGTGAGCTGCCAGCCGTTGGTGATGACGATGATGTCGTTGCCGATCGACTGCCCGGCCTTCAGGACCGGCGCGATCTTGGCGTAGAAGGCCGCGTTGTCCTGGATGACTTCCAGGTACTTGATATCGATGCCTGTGTCCTTTGTGAACTGCTCGAGCGAAGCATGTTTGCCCGTCTTGTCGTCGGTATCGATGTAGTAGGGCCAGTTCGCGAAGACCAGTTCCTTGGTCGGCTTCTGCTTGTCCCAATAGGCCTGCCACTTGGGGTCCAGCTTGGCAGGCATGGCACTCGCGGCAAACGCCGCCGGCGGCAACGCCATCGCTCCCAGCCCCAGGGCACCCGCCTCCAGAAACCCGCGGCGCGACAGCCGCGCTTGTGTCAGCCCTCGCAGCAGTGCCGGATCGTCCAGGCGCCAGCCACTCTTCGATTTGTTTTGATCACTCATCATTCGCACTCCCTTGTTGCTCAACTGTTGACGGTGTCACGATGAAAGTATGTTCGGGACGCCAGGCGATGCGGACCGCATCGCCGCGCGAAGCCGCGCCACTCACATCGCGGTTCTGCACATAGGCGCTGAAATCCCGGCCCTGGGCGTCCCTGATCGTGTATTGATGCCCGATACCGGTGTAGACGCTGAGGTTGATGACGCCCTCCAGGCTGTTCCACTCCTTTTCGACGGGCTCGCCGGCCGGCAGCACCACGAGCTTTTCGGGCCGCACACCGATCTTGACGAGGGACCCATGCCCGTCGAGCCGTTCGCTGCGGATGTGCAGCATATGGCCTCCATCGAGCCTTATCGATGACAGCTCGCCGTGGCGTGCCGCCACCTCGCCGGACATCAGGTTGGAGGCTCCCAGGAAGCCAGCTACGAACTCGGTGGCCGGATTGTCGTAAACCTCGTTGGGCGGGCCTACCTGCTCGATCTGCCCACGTGACATCACCGCGAGGCGGTCGGACATCACGATGGCTTCTTCCTGATCGTGCGTGACGTAAAGGAAAGTGATGCCCACTTCGGACTGGATGCGCTTCAATTCGATCTGCATCTGCTTGCGCAGTTTGAGATCGAGGGCTCCCAAAGGCTCGTCCAGCAACAACAGTTTGGGCCGGTTGACCAGCGCGCGGGCCAGGGCGACGCGCTGCTGCTGGCCGCCCGACAGGTTTGCGGGCTTGCGCTGTTCGTATCCCGCCAGGTCAACCAGGTTCAGTATTTCGCGCACCCGCTGGTCGACCTCACCCTGCGCCACGCGCTTGCGCCGCAACCCGAAGGCAACGTTGTCGTAAACGTTCAGGTGCGGAAACAGCGCATAGGATTGGAACACGGTGTTCACGTCGCGCCGGTAGGGCGGTAGGTGGCTGACGTCCACGCCACCCAGATAAATGGCGCCGGAGGTCGGTTCCTCGAAGCCTCCGACCATCGAGAGCGTCGTGGTCTTGCCGCAACCAGAAGAGCCGAGCAGGCTGAAAAACTCACCGCTCTCAATGGTTAGCGACACGCCATTCACTGCGACAACGTCACCGAACATCTTGGTGACGCCCTCAAGACGCACGTCCCATCGCTCGCCCTTGGAGGCCCACGCGGTTTGAACTTGTGCCAACGCCATCCCCTTAGCCATCGGTGCCTTGAACCGCGCACTCGTTACTTGCGCCGTGGCACCGGACCACGTTCGATCCAACTGGCAATTCAATTCTTGCCCAGCTTAAGCCAACATACGACCAGTTGGACCCTGCGTCAGTTCGTCGCCGCTGGTCATTTCTCGCACCGAGCGCGGTCTTCCTGCCAATTCCAGGCCGGATACTTCACCACGGCTCCACACTGTCATGCGGTCGTCTGATCGCCTGGTTTGGGGGTCCTGGAGCGCCGAAGAAAAGGTTCTGGACCTGCACGAAGTGCCCGTGCCCGTCACCCGGCGTGAATCCGGCAACGCCCGAAGGCGTGGGTTGCGTGATCGACGTCACCGGTGACACAGCCCGGCCCATCCGCACGTGGCCCTTCGCTACAGCGGAATCGAGGGCTTCCCGGGTGCTGTCACCAAAGCAGCTCTGCAATCATCCTTGCAGCCGTTGAAGCGCCACCGGCGGCGACGGGCTTGGCGATCCGGGGCGAACCCAATTCGGCAAGCATCGCTTCGGCAATGCGTTCCGGGCTTGCTTCGGCATAGATCATCTTCCTGCCCGCGTTGTACCGATCGAGCCTCCTTGCCACATGAAAATTCTGCTCGAAATGGTTGCGCAGCGGGAAATAGAGAAATGGCGTTCCCGCTGCTGCAAGCTCCATGCATGTGGTCAGCCCGCCTTGTACCAGCGCCAGATCGCAGGCCGCCAGATGCCGGTCGAGATTGGGGACAAAGGCGCGCATCTCGACACCCTCGGGCACCTCGAACATTTGCGGGTCGAGACGCGGCCCGGTAACCACGATCATGCGCAAGTGAGGAATGCGGGCCTTGGCGAACGGATAGGCCGCGAGGATCCGGCGGATCAAGGTTGCACCGACCCCCGAGCCGCCAACGGCGACGATGCACACCTTGCGGCCGTCGGCATAGCCGAACTCTTCGCGCAGATCCTCGCGTGAACCGAACTCTGAAGGGTGCTGGCCGATGATGTAGTCGGAAAAATCGAAGTGCTTCGGTATCCAGTCCCGCATCTGGGGCAAACCGTCTCCGAACGACAGATCGATGACGTCATCGCGAGTGCCGACGAAGATCGCCCGGTCTCTCAGTTCCGGATGCCCCTCCACGTGGCCGATCATCTCCGCGTTGTAGTCGGTTGTCAGAAAAGCCTCACGCGACCCGTTCTCTGCGAAAGGCACCCAGCCCACGAAGTCGGTAAACCAGGCAATCGGCGCCCGCTTGAGATCGGGATACTCGTGCCAGTAGTGATCGACGTCCCAGGCCTCGTCTGCAATCACCAGGTCATAGGGCTCCTCTTCCAGAATTTCCTGAAACGCCATGAAGTTCTTGATCAGGATCTCGTCCATCGAGCGGATCGCCTGGAACGCATGCAGGTCATGTTCGCCTGCTTCTTCCTCGATGTGCGAGGACTCGTTTGCCAGCAACCGGCTCGCCGGATGGATGCGCTCGTCATTGGCGTTTAGAAACCGTGTCACCGGGTCCTGCGCCAGCCAGTCGACTTGCAGGTCCGGATGCAGCTTGCGCAGTTCGCGCGTCACGGCGAGATCGCGCCGGGCGTGTCCCAGCCCGATCGGCGACGACAGATAGAGCGCCCGCTTGGCCCGGCTGGTGCGTGGCTTGCGGGTCGGCTTCCACGTCCCCAGGCGGCGGGCCAAGAAGTCCCGCATCAGCGTATTGACCCTGGCCGGGAAGCGCCCCTGCGGGTTGTGCCCGGCTCCCGGGATGATCACCAGTTCTGCATGCGGCGCCATCCTGGCAAAGCCCTCTGAAGTGGAAACCGGCGCAATCGCGTCATTCTCGCCGTGAATCAGAAGGACGGGGCAGCGGATACTGCGGTACATGTCTTCCGTCAGCACGATGTCGTCATCGTAGGTCTCCATGGTCGCAATCAGGGTCTGCGGGTCGCAGGTCAGTGACCAGTTGGTCACGTCCTCAATCTGCTTGGTCGAATGTGGCTCGTTGAAGACCTGGCCGCTGAACCACTCGACGAAATCGGGATAATCCTTGAGCCAATACTCCTTATTGTATTTCTGCCAACCCTCGTGGGTGTCATAGCTTTTCGTGTAGTGGTCGTAGTTCTTGTATTCATAAGGTTCGCCGAAAATGGTGTTCGAGCCGTATGAGATGATCGCTTCCACCCGTTCCGGGTGAAGAGCCGCCATCGCGGCCACCACCAGCCCGCTCATGGACAGGCCGATCAGGGTTGTCTTGTCGGTCCCGGTCTCGTCCATGACCGGAAGCCCATCCTCGACGTAGTCACGCAACCGAAAGCCTTGTGGATCCTTGGGCGTGCCGGAAAGGCCATTGCCGCGCGGATCGAATGTGATGCAGCGAAAGCGCTCGCTGAAATAGGGGATCTGCGCCTTGTGAACCCTCGAATGGAACATCGACCATGTGGGCAGAAACAGGATGGTGTGATCCCCGTTGCCATAGATCTCGTAATGCAGCGTGACATCGCCGCGATCGACCGTTCCTGTCGTGTGCGGAAGCTTAGCGCGCATGAGCCTCTCCTGTGTCTTGCATCTCGAGCAGCCGGATGAGATCGCCGATGCGACGCAACGCCGAGCGGATCGGCCATTTGTCTTCACCGATGCCCAGAAGGATCTGCGCCTCGGCGCCGATGAAGGCCGCAGAGACGAGCGCGGCGATCTCCTTTGCCCCAAAGCCTCCCAACGGGCCGTGGCGTTCCAGTGTCCGCGCCGCCACGGACTCCAGAATATCGTTCCAGCCCTTCACGCTGGTGATCATCTTCTGGCGGATTGCATCGTCGGCCCATCCGGCTGCAACCAGCTCCTGAAACACGCGGACATAACCGCTTTCGATGTCCTCTTCGAGGTAGTCGCAAGCCGCATCCCACTGGTCCGACAGTCTCAGTACTTCCGAGGCGTACATGGCCGATTGGCGTTTCAGCAGATCCCGGTTCATGTCCTCGAAGAGGGCAAGGAAGAGCCCATGCTTGGAACCGAAGTGGTACTGGATCTGGCTCATCTGGGTACCGGCGGCTTCGGCGACCCGGCGGGTGGAAAGGCCGGCAAACCCGTGCATGGTCAGAACCCGTCGGGCCGCATCCAGCAGTTCCCGCCTGGTTTGCGCTACCCGCTCTGATGTGACACGCGCCATGCGCCCCTCCTTTGCCAATTTAATTAAATCGTTCGACCGAATTAGTCAACAATCATCCGGAGACGGATCAAGGGCGACGTCGTGCGGGAGCGTTGTCACCGCTGCGCGCCAGTGTGCTCCACCCGCAAACGCGTCTCACTCTTGACTGCGTGTTGTCAGGCGCGCAGGCTTAGCCGTTATTTCCAAGGTCAGCCAAGGAGCGATGAAATGTACCAGGTACAGAGGCGTACGTTCCATGCATTTGTGGTGCTCGCTGCGGCGTCGTTGCTGCTGGGGGGCGGTTCGGCCGCGATGGCCGCCGCGAAAAGCAATCTCGTCTTTAGCGGGGACGCTTCGTTTAACGGTGCGCATGGCGGGCAGGCCATTGCCGTGGCCGTCGTGCGTGTGAAGGACGGCAAAGTCGTGGCCAAGAAGTCCGGGACCGTGTCGAAAACGGCAAACCCGTCGTTTTCCTTCACGTTCAACGGCGTGCTGGAGAATGGCAAGGCCTACGACGTGGATTACTGGATCGACTCCAACTTCGGCGGTGGCACCAAGGGTGTCTGCGATTCCAAAAACCACGATCACCAGTGGCGCGTGTCACTCGGCACTGTAAGCGGCAACGTCACGCACACGGAAAAACACAGGCCCGCCCAAACCGCGGATGTCTGCAACGCGTTCAAGTAGCCTTCGCGCTGCCAATGAGACCATTTCCGGCGCGGACCGTGGCGCATCGCGGTGTCATTGCACGCTGTCCCTGATCGCCCCGTCGATACCGGACAGGCGCGAGGCATTGGGCGCTGGCCAAATCGTTCCCTCGACGCCAAGCGCTGGATTTGCCACACTGGGATCGTTTCCCACTTACCCTGTCCGACTGAAACCAGGAGGAAATAATGGCTGAACACAACGGAGGATGCGAGCACATCCACACTCATTCCAGCGCCGAGCCGATCGACAATCACATGTGCCACTGCAATGTCTGCAAGACCGTGACCGGCCAGCAGATGACGCATGTTGCATTCTTCAACTGGGCCGATCTCGAGGTCGACCATCCGGAGCTTTTGAACCGCCAGCCGTTCAACAAGGACAATCCGAGCGGAGCACTGGAACTGTGCACCTGCCGCGTCTGCGGCACACCGATCATGCTGGACGACAAGCAAAGGCGGATCCGCGTCGCGGTGCCGAACCTGATGGGCTATGAGGCATCCTTCCCCGACGCTGGCTATCACGCGTTCTACGACGATACGCGCGGTTACCCCAAGCCCGATGACGGGCGGCCGGTCTACGAAGGCTTCCGGCCGGAGTTCAAGATGCCGCAGCCAGCCTGAGTGCTGCTGTCCCGCGATTGGCACAGCGATGCTCAAGAGCCTGGCGTCAAGCAAGTAGAACTGGACCCGCAAGGTCTGCTGCCTGGCACTGCCCCGGCCGAATGCCGCAGGCAGGGTTGCAGATCGACCGGCACGTTTCAGGCCAGGGCGCGTTGACATGGTGAGGGAGACATATCGGGCGTGATGCGGCCATTCAGACTGGAGAGCCCGCCCCGCCCGGCAGGCCGTCACCGTTACGCACAAACTCTAGAGCGTCCGCCAATCAGATAGGACCATTTGACCGCATTTTCTGGTTTGCCGGCTAGGAGGTAGATTGGGCAGCCAGTATAGACAGCGGCGCAGATCAAGACCCGGTTCACCGGCTTATTAGCCCATCTTATTCACGAGAGCCGCGGTGAACGGCTGGCGGATGTAGCCTAAA
>CAZMSA010000002.1:0-59721 GCA_964568825.1 uncultured Rhizobiaceae bacterium
ATCAGGACGTCTCCTGCACAACGCGTACATTCGGTCTTGCAACACAAATGGCCAGCTGCCGGAGATTCGTAAAATCGGCGCTATGCAAGCCGCACTGCTCCTCATTCGTACATCAATGCGCTTTGTGTGATCTGATGATCCGGGCCAGCCTATAGGGCAAGCCCATGGCTGCGCGAGTATGCATTCCGATCCGGCGACGACCAACCCTCAAGTGCACCGGCTGAGGGCTTCCAGATCTCGACCAGCAAAGGATAGCACTTTGCGGTGTCACTGGAATGCTCGGCGCTGCAGTCACCCCCGGGACAAGCTGACAGGGCACAAAGCAGGCCGATCTCAGCGAAAAATTCGATGAAGTCACCGGGCCGGACCGGGCTAGCCTTCATGAAGTACTGGTGGGTGTCACGGGTGAAGCCGGTGCACATGAAGACATTCAGCACGTCGTGTACATGTATTTCCGCCTGTTCCGGTGCCAGACCGGTTCTTGCGGAAAGCGCCCTGGTCAGGTTGGAGTGGCAGCAATGGTGATACTCGCCACCGGACAGTAGCCGGTTGGTATACGGGTCGCAGCGCGTGCCGATCACATCATGCACGCCACCGCCAAATTCGTCGAAGCCGTACCAGGCGAGCGTGTCATGGGTGATGGTTGCGAGAGGTCGCAGCCAGGGCAGATTACTCCACAACCGGTGCCCGGTCGTGACATGGGTGGCATGCAGAGCGCGTGTCTTGCCACTGAAAAAGCACTCGCCGAGGTCGTGGATATTCCACAGATTAAGGTCTCCCACCTGTGGTCCCTCGATGCTGACAATCCGGAACAGATGGCCGGCCGGTACCTCGAACGTGATGGCATCGCGCGGGGGCACAGGTATTTCCCCGACCTTCTGCGCGCCGGAGCGTGCCCGGTCATAGAAGGCGTTATCAACCGGCGGCAGTCCAGAGACCGGATAACAGACGACGGGCTTGACGGAGCGGCGTGCATCGGCATCAACGGGCTCGGGGGCGAGGCGGTCTGTCATGATGACTCCGGGCAAGTTGTTTCTAACAGCTGGATGGACGCTAACGCGCTGTAGGCCGGGCTGCCAGCCCGATCATCGTCAGGTGCCGCAGAACGTGATGTACGGGCCGAAGCCGGGTGGCGCCGGCTGCGCATATTCCTCAAGACCTGGCCGCTGCGTATACGGCTTTCGCAGCACGGTAAGGAGCTTGTCGAAGGGCTGCATGTCACCTGTGCGGGCAGCGGCGAGGGCTTCCTCCACCTTGTGATTGCGCGGAATGTAGAGCGGGTTTACCTGGTTCATCGTCGTGATCCGGTCATCTGTCGAGACGTTCTCCCATGCCAACCGGCGGTGCCAGTTGTCGAGCCACGGCCGCAGGGCTGTTTCGTCTTTCAGCAGGCCCGAAAATGCTGCGTCGTTGCCTGCATCGACCAACGCAAGCTGTCGGAAAAACAAAGTGAAATCGGTTTCCTGTACCTGCAGGATGTTGAAGAGTTCCTGGCAGAGTTCCAGATCTTCGTCACGCTCCTCGAAAAGGCCGAGCTTGGCGCGCATACCTTTCAACCAGGTTGCCTGGTAGCGTTCCGGAAACCTGTTGAGTTCATCGCCGACCTGTGCCGCCGCCGCTTTCGGGTCGACAGGCTGAATCAAGTGAAGCAGGCATTCTGCGAACCGTGCCAGGTTCCACTGTGCAATATCCGGCTGGTTGGCATAGGCGTATCGTCCGAAGCGATCAATTGAGCTGAAGACCGCATCCGGGTCATAGATATCGATAAAGGCGCACGGGCCGTAATCTATGGTTTCACCCGAAAGGGTGGTGTTGTCAGTGTTCATGACGCCGTGAACAAAGCCGACAAGCATCCAGCGAGCAACGAGGTCAGCCTGCGCGTCGCGGACCTTGCAGAACAGGTCGAGATAGGGGGTCTGGCTGTCCTTGAGTTGGGGGTAGTGGCGGGCGATTGCATAGTCAGCGAGCTTGCGCACGTGTTCGCCCTGACCGCGTGCCGCAAAGAACTCGAACATTCCCACGCGGATGTGGCTCGCGGCAATACGGCAAAGAACAGCACCCGGCTGCGGTCCCTGCTCGCGCAGGATGGTTTCTCCGGTGGTCAAGGCTGCGAGCGCCCGCGTGGTGGGAATGCCGAGCGCATGCATGGCCTCGCTGACCAGGTATTCTCGCAACACGGGCCCAAGCACCGCCTTTCCATCACCACCGCGCGAGAAGGGCGTAGGGCCTGAACCTTTCAGGACGACGTCGCGGCGGCGCTCCCTTAAGTCGACAAGCTCTCCCAGGAGCAGGGCCCGGCCATCACCCAGCTGAGGCGCGAAGTTACCAAACTGATGGCCGGCATAGGCCATCGCCAGGGGATTGGCTCCCTCGGGTAGAACCGATCCGGTCAGAATGCGCGCAGCGTATTTTGCCGTGAGTAATGATGGATCCAGACCCAGTTCCTTGGCGAGTTGTTCATTGACGGCAACGGTTCGCGGCTCGGGAACCGCATTGCCCCTCCAGGGGATGTAGAAGTCCGTCATGTCGCGGGCAAAGCTGTTATCGAATTTGAATTCGAGAGGCATCAGAAGGTCAGTCATCTTTCGATTGGAAAAGCGTGAGGCAGTAGTCATCCGGACGTCAATTGCGGGATATGGCGATCCCCAAATGAACTTTCCAGATCCTTGGGGAAATGGTTCAAACCTTGTCCAGGTTCTTGAGTTTGGCTTCGCTCCACGAGATGCCGAAGCCGGGCAGGTCGGGCACCCGTGTTCCCCCATTCTCAATGCAAACGGGTTGCCCAAGGATCGGATCAGCCCGGTCTAAGGGTGCCGAGAAGAAGCGGGAGAAATCGACGCGATAGCATAGAAGGTGGGCAGAGCCTCTGCTAAAAACCAGGCTCAGATGTCCCATCTATTGTGACGATGGACAATCCGACGGTCGTGCTCGTGGCCCCCATCAGCTGGCATCCGAGGCGTTACCGCCGAGCTACACCACCTGTAGGGACGTGCCCCGAACGGGGATCGTACACCACAGGGAAATTCCATAGATTAATACATCCATGAGACGAGCAAGCATCAATTTCGCCGCTCTTGACGAAAATGGCCATGCAAGTGTAGCGAGATATGTATATCAGTGCGGCGTTTTTCTTTGCCGCCGCCGGATGCGAGGGATGGCCGCATGCCTGATGTCGAGCTTCCGTTTACTCGTCAGGAATATGCCCGGCGCCTCGGCCGCACGCGCGCGGCAATGGAAGCCGCCGAGATCGAGGTGCTGGTCGTCGTCGATCCATCCAACATGGCATGGTTGACCGGCTACGATGGCTGGTCCTTCTATGTGCACCAGGCGGTGATTGTGGGCATCGACTTCGACCCTGTGTGGTGGGGCCGGGTTCAGGACGCTAACGGCGCACGGCGGACCGTCTACATGCCGCAAGAGCAGATCATCGGCTATCCCGATCACTTCGTCCAATCCAGGGAACGCCATCCTATGGATCACCTCTCGGCCTGGATTGTCGAGAGAGGCTGGTCGGGCCGGCGGCTGGGCCTGGAGCTCGAGAACTATTATTTCTCCGCTGCGGCGTACCTTGCCTTGCACAAGGGCTTGCCGGATGCGCAATGGGTGGACGCGACCGGGCTTGTCAACTGGCAGCGCGCGCGCAAGTCGGATGCCGAGATCGCCTTCATGCGCCGCGCCGCAAGGATCATCGAGCGTGTGATGACCAGGGCAATCGAAGAGATAAGGCCCGGCATGCGCAAATGTGACCTCGTCGCATCCATCTACAGCACCGCGATCTCCGGGGCCAGCGATGCCGACGGCGTACCGTTCGGGGGCGACTATCCCGCCATCGCACCGCTGCTACCGACAGGCAAGGATGCCTCGGCGCCGCATCTGACCTGGGACGACCGTCCCTTCGAGACCGGCGCTGGCACGTTCTTCGAATTGGCGGGTTGCTACCGGCGCTACCACGTCCCGCTCTGCCGCACCGTCTATCTCGGAACCCCGCCACGCGAGATGGTGATGGCCGAGTCTGCGCTGCTGGAAGGGCTCGAGGCGGGCATTGATTGCGCGCGCGCCGGCAACCGGGCATGCGATGTCGCAAAGGCGCTCTATGGTGCGCTTGAGCGAGCGGGAATCTCGCGCGAGGGCCGCTGCGGCTATTCCATAGGTCTGAGTTACCCGCCTGACTGGGGAGAGCGTACCATCAGCCTGCGCACCAGCGATGAGACGGTGCTTGAAGCCGGCATGACGTTTCATTTCATGCCGGGCCTGTGGATGGCCGATTGGGGACTGGAAATCACCGAAAGCATCCTAATCCGGGAAAGTGGACCGGCGGAGTGCCTGGCAGATGTAGCGCGCCGGCTCGTCATAAGGAAATGAAGGCGGCGCCGCTTCATCCGTCATTGGCGGACATTTACGCAGCGCGGCGGCGGATTGGGCAATTCGCGCATCACACGCCGCTGATTGCGAGCCAGCGACTGTCCGCACGCCTGGACTGCGACGTCCGCCTGAAGCTCGAGAACGTGCAGGCGACAGGGGCCTTCAAGGTGCGCGGGGCGGCCAATGCAATCCTGGCGGCGCCCAAACCGGCGCGCCGGCGTGGCATCGTTACTTATTCCACCGGCAATCACGGCCGTGCGGCCGCCTACGTCGCGCGCGCACTCGGTATCCAGGCAACGGTCTGCGTCTCCGCCCGCACGGTCGAGGCCAAGATATCGGCACTGAAGGCACTGGGCGCAAGGCTTGTCGTTCAAGGCGAGAGCCAGGACGATGCCATGACACATGCCCATCAACTGGCCGACACCGAAGAGCTGTTGCTCATCGACCCGATAAACGATCCCAATACGATCGCCGGTCATGGCACTATCGGCGTCGAGATCCTGGAGGATTTTCCCGGTGTCGACACTGTCGTGGTCCCGGTCTCGGGCGGCGCACTCATCTGTGGCGTCGCCCTTGCCATCAAGGCGGCGAGGCCGACTGCGCGAGTGGTTGGCGTTTCGATGGACCGGGGCGCGGCGATGTTCGAAAGCCTCAAGGCCGGCCAGCCGGTGCTGGTGGAAGAAGTCGACAGCCTTGCCGACAGCCTCCAGGGCGGAATCCTGCTCGACAACCACCATACGTTTGCCATGGCGCGCGACTTGGTAGACGACTTCGTCCTCGTCAGCGAAGAGGAAATCGCGCAATCGCTTGCCTATGCGCTGCGCCACGAACGAGTGGTGATCGAAGGCGCCGCCGCCACGCCGATTGCCGCCCTTGCCTGTCATGAGAGAGCATTGTTCGGTCGGGGGATCGTCGCTGTTTTGACCGGTTCCATGATCGATATCCCCGTACTCCTTGGTGTTGCCGAAAGGCATGGGGACGAGTGGACCGGGCGCGATGACTGAGGACGCGTCGCTTTGCAGGGCTGCGTCCTAGGCGACGCCCCGCGCGGATTTGAAGCTGGCAAGAAAATCAGAGGACGCAAGCGCCGTATCGTCACCGATCCGTTTGCACAACTTGCTTGAACGCGAGGCAGATGGATTCGACCGGTACGGTGACTGATAGCCGCGAAGAAGACCCACCCGGCTTCTGCCGGCACGACCTGCGCATCGCGCTCACAGGCTCAGGCCGCGCTTTCAGAACATCTCGTTCAGGCGCCGCAGAACCATCGACACGAAATTGCGGCGAACGAAGCCGGCCGACTCCACGTCTCCGATGCGGAAGCAGTGCTCGATCGCCTCGATCTCCTGCTGAACGAGGGTGACCTCCTTGCGCCAGTTGGCATCGAGCAGCAGTTTGAACCATATGCGGCAGGCTTGGTAGAAGAGCTTGTCGGACATCTCGCGCAGCGACTCGTTGCGTATGACCCTCAGCAGGGTCTTGTGCAGGCCGATGTTGACCTCGCCGAAGGCACGAAAATCCGGACGGTCCATCATGGCCCGGCACCTCTCGGCCAGGGCATGCAGGGCTTCGAGTGCTTCCTGATCGGGCGGATAGGGGTCTGAGGCTCCGACCATCTCGGCGAGGCGTATGCGCAGGAAGTAGACGTCCTTCTGGCTCGCCAGGTCGATCTCGGTGACGACCGTGCCACGGCCCTGTTTGGACAGGATCAGGCCATCGCCTTCCAGCCACTGCAGCACCCGTCTGATGGGCGTGCGGCTGACGCCGAACTCGCTCGCCAGGTCGCGCTCATTGAGGACGGTGCCCGGCTCATAATCGAGCAAGCAGATGCGCTCGCGCAGCTCCTGGTAGATCTGCAAGGTCCGCTTGCGCGGCGTCTCCGGCTTGTCTTTGCCTGCGTGCAAGGTCTCAGTATCCCGCTGTGCCCGCAAGTCGAGCATTTTGTCAAGCCGGCTCGGCCGCCGGCGATCAGTTTGCTTCAAGGACCGCGCTTAGGAACTGGCGCGTCCGCTCGTTCTTCGGGTTGCCAAAGAGCTGCTTGGGCGGGCCCTGTTCGGCGATGCGGCCGCCATAGAAGAAGCAGACCCGGTCGGAAATCTCCCGTGCAAAGCCCATCTGGTGGGTGACCATCAGCATGGTCAGGTTGTGCTCGGTGCTAAGCCGGCGGATGACGGCCGTCACCTCGCCGATCACCTCGGGGTCGAGGGCCGAGGTTACCTCATCGAGAAGCAGCACCCGCGGGCGCATCGCCAGGGCACGGGCGATGGCGACGCGCTGCTGCTGGCCGCCCGACAGGCGGGCCGGGTGCTGATCCTTCTTGTCGGCGAGGCCGACCATGTCGAGGAGCTCCGCCCCGCGCTGGCGCGCCTCTTCCCTCGTCAGCCCCAGGACCTGCACCGGTCCTTCCATGCAGTTCTCCAGTGCCGTCATGTGGGGGAAGAGATTGAAGTGCTGGAACACCATGCCGATCTTGCCGCGCACCTTGCGGATATGGCGCTGCCCGGCCGGAACCAGCTTGCCCTCGCGCTCCATCATGTTGAGCGGCTCGCCCTCGACATAGATCACGCCGCCGGTGATGCTTTCAAGCGTCATCAGGAGGCGCAGCACCGTCGTCTTGCCCGAGCCCGAGGGGCCGATGATGGTCACCATCTCGCCTTCCGCCACTTCCAGGTCCAGCCCGTCGATCACGGTGAGCGAGCCGAAGCGCTTGGTGACGCTGTCGAAGCGGACGATGGGGCAGCCTTTCTCGAGCTTCAAGGGATGGTTTTTCATCGCGCCTTCTCCATGCCGAGCGCCCGCCGTACCCAGACCTCGAACATCCTGATCAGGTGCGCCGTCGGCAGCGAGAGGGCGAGGAAGATCAGGCCGACCAAGGTGTAGGGCTCGAGGTAGCGATAGTGCTCGGAGCCGATGGCGTTGGCGGTGTGCATCAGTTCCGCCACGCCGATCACCGACAGCATCGGCGTGTCCTTGAGGATGCCGACGAGATAATTGCCCATGCCGGGCAGGGCAATGGGCAGGGCCTGCGGAATGACGATGCCGAAATAGGTGCGCCTGGTCGAGAGATTGAGCGCCACGCATGCCTCCCACTGGCCGCGCGGCACACCTTCGATGCCGGCCCGGTAAACCTCGGAGAGGTAGGATGCATAATGCAACCCGATGGCGATCATGCCCGAGGTCCATGGCGAGAGGCGTATGCCGAACTGGGGGAAGACGTAGAAGACGAAGAAAATCTGCAGCACCAGAGGCGTCGAGCGGATGAACTCGACGGCTTCGCGCACCGCCCATGTCAACACCCGCCAGGGAGTCCGCTGCGCCAGCGCCAGCACCAGGCCCAGCACCATGGCTATCGCGTAGCCGAGCACCGAGGCTATGATCGTGTTCAGCGTCGCGCGCAGGAGTAGCGGCAGGATTTCCCAGACGAAATTCCAGTGCCAGCTGAACGTCATGGTCAGGCCACTCCCATGCGGCGGCGCATGATGCGCTCAAGCCAGCGCATGCCGGGCGTCAGGATGAGACGCGCCATGATGTAGTAGATGATCAGCGCCGAGCCGAAACTCTGGATCGACAGGTAGGTCGAGCCGTTGATCTGCTTGGCCTGGAACATCAGGTCGGTGACGGAGATGAGCGCCACCAGCGCGGTTCCCTTCAACAGCTCGATCAGCAGGTTGCCCCATGGCGGCAGCATGATGAACAGCGCCTGTGGCAGTATGATGCGCCGCATGCGCGTCGCCGGCGACATGTTGAGCGCCAGGGCTGCTTCATATTGCCCCTTCGGCACCGCCTGTATGGCGCCGCGCACCACCTCAGCCCCATAGGCACCGAGGTTCATGCCGATGGCAAGGAAGCCGGCGGTGAACTTTTCCAGCGTGATCCCGAAGAGCGGCAGGACGAAGAAAATCCAGAACAGCTGGACCAGCAGCGAGGTGCCGCGGAAGAACTCGATATAACCGATTGCCGCACCGCGCACGACGGCATTGTCCGACAGGCGCATCAGGCCGAACAAAATGGCGATGGCGATGGCGAGCGCCGAAGAGAGAACGGTCAACTCCGCCGTTATGGCCGCGCCCGAGAGAAGGCGCAGGCCAAATCGTGCCAGAAAGTCCCAGATCGACACCGCTTGCCTCCCCCGGCTGCGACGGGCCGCAGCGGCGGCCCGCCCGTCAGGTCGCCCGGCTCAGCCAGGCGGCCGGTGTTCAGCGGTTCTCGCAGACCCACTCGGTGGTCTGGTCGCCGGGGAGCTGTGCCTTGGTGTAGCCGTAGGTCTTCACCGCCGCCATCATCTCCTCCGAGCCGATATAGGCCTTCAGCGCGGCGTTGAACTGCTTCAGGAACGCCTCGTCATCCTTGCGGAAGCCGATGCCCACCCAGTTGTAGGTCCAGTCGGGCATGGCGTTCGGATCGGTGACCTCGATCTCGTCCGGCGCTTGGCCGGCGAGCTCCTGGGCGCTGAAGAAGGTTACCGCCCCGGCGTCGGCGCGGCCCGACTTCACGGCAGCCAGGATCTCGGTGTTGCCCGGGACCTGCATAATGTTGGCGTCGGGGACACCTTCCTTCTTGGCGGCGTCGACGGTGTTGTAACCCGCGCCGGTGACCATGATGGCACCCTTGGAGGCAATGTCCTTGTAGTTCGATATGCCCTTGGGATTGCCCTTCTTGACAATGAAGGCATCGCCGAAACGCCCGATGGGCTCGGAGAACGCCATGTTCTCGCAGCGCTTGTTCAGGATGTACATGCCGCCGGTGACCGTGTCGAAGCGGTCGGCGTTGAGGCCGGGGATCAGTCCGCCCCAGTCTGTGACAACGGGTTCGACCTTGTCGATGCCCATCTTCTTGAGCACGCCGATGGCGATGGCGTTGACGAAGCCCCTGGGCTCGTTGTTGTCGCCCGGATAGGCCCACGGCACCTCGTTGGCAAAGCCGAGACGCATCGCCTTGCCGGCCTTCATGCGCTCGGCAAGGTTTTCGGCCCGCACGATCCCGGCACTTGCGGCCAGCGTCGCGGTGGCGGCCATGCCGATCAGGAAACCACGCTTGTTCAGTGACATTTCAAGATTCCTCCCTTTGTCGTTGAAAGCGTCACCCATCTGGTATACCAACAAATTTGCAGCCGCCTGTAAAGCGATTTTTCCACCATGCCGTGGGAATCCGAAGTGCCCGCCCGACCTGCCTCTATTTGGCAGAAATCAGGCCGTCTTTCCCGACTAACGCTCGGACACCCGAAATTGCAGAATTGACAGTGCCAGGGGCTCCTCCTAGGCTGCATTTGAATTGGTATACCACTTGAGGGCGATATGGCAGGAGCACAAATGCCGGCGTTTTCGGTCTTTCCTCCCGAGGAACTGGACCGCAGGCTCGTCAATGTGAGGGCGCGGATGGCCGAAAGTGCTCTCGACGGCCTCATCATCAGCGTGCCGGAGAACATCTACTACCTTACCGGGCTCGATCACTGGGGCTTTTTCGCCTGCCACCTGCTGGTGGTGCCGGCGAGCGCCGAGATGATCCTCATCGCGCGCGCCATGGAGCGCGTGACGGTGACCAACCAGGTGACGAATGCGCGCTTTAGCGGCCATGCGGACGACGAGGACCCTGCCGACTATGCGGTGAGGGCGCTCAGCGACGCCGGGCTCATGAGCGGCCGGGTGGGCATGGAAAAGCGCAGCCTTTTCCTAACCCTGCGCATCGCGGAGAATATACAGGAGAAGACCACCGGCATTGCCTGGTCCGACGCCTCGGGGCTGGTGGATGCCCTGCGCCTTGTGAAGTCGCCGCTCGAGATGGAGTTTACCCGCAAGGCGGCCGCGGCCGCCGATGCGGGCACCCTAGCGGCGATCGAGGCGATCCACGACGGGGTGAGTGACTACGAGGTCGCCGCTGAATGCCAGCGGGCCATGACGCTGGCCGGGAGCGAGTACCCCGGTTTCGGTCCCTTCATCCGCCCGACCCGGCGTCTTGGCGAGGAGCACACTACCTGGCGCGGCGACCGGTTCAAGGCGGGCGATGCGGTTTTCCTCGAGCTTGCGGCGGCCTACCGCAAGTACCAGGCGCCGATGGGCCGCCTCGTCTACGTGGGCAAGGCGCCCAAGGGGGCGGAGGCCTCCGCCCGTCTCGCGGTGCGGGGCATGGAGGCCGTCTGCGATGCTATCCGGCCGGGTGCGCTGGCCGGGGAGGTTTACGCCGCCTGGCGCGAAGTGGTGCGAAGCGCCGGCCTCGAGAAATACGAGCGCCATCACTGCGGCTACCTCGTTGGTATCGCCTTTCCGCCGAGCTGGGTGGGTGGCAGCATGGTGACGAGCCTTGCCCCCAACTCAAAGCTGGAACTCAAGGTCGGCATGACTTTCCATGCCCATTCCTGGTTCACCAATACCGATGTCACCGACTATTTCATCTCCAACACGGTGATGTTGGGAGACAACGGCGCCGAAGTCCTGACTAGTCGAACGTCACAGGAGCTGATCGTGAAGGGCTGATCTGTTCCCCCCTTTGTTGGTCTGCGTCCATGCCGGCCGCTCGCCCAGTTTCCCTCATCCAGCGCTGCCCGCTTCCCGTCCCGCATGTGGGCAAATTGGTCCACCGTACCGGATTCTAATTTCGCCCAATCATGCTGGTGCAGGTGGAGCGCATTGGCGAAAACCAGCGCGACAGCCGGCACATCCACGCCGAAAACGGATATCCGCAGGGCGCATCGATTCACTCTGAGCCGGACTGCTGGCAACAAACCCGAGAATAACAGAAAGAAAGGTCTTACGACTGACGGACATATCGGTCAGGTAAGCCGTCCATGGCTTAGAAGCGGCGGCTTTCAGGTAGGCGTCGTCTATGGCACACTCTCCAGTAGAATAGATGATGCATCCCACATCTATGCTGTCGTTACGTCCAGGCCTGTTCGCTGGCTGACGCGAAGCGATCTGTAGCCCTTATCAATTGATCGAGAATGCCGGGTTCTGAATAGGCGTGTCCTGCACCTTCGATAAGATGAAACTCGGCCTCTGGCCAAGCTTTGTGCAGGGCATATGCATAGCGGGCCGGACAGGGCATGTCATACCGCCCCTGGATGATGACACCTGGTATTCCTCGAAGCCTGGAGGCGTCGCGGAGGAGCTGACCTTCTTCCAGCCAGCCACCATGAACGAAGTAATGGTTTTCGATGCGGGCGAAGGCAATTGCAAAGTGCGGGTCGGCATGGGCGGTTGAGAGATCGGGACTTGGTAGGAGCGTGATCGTTTCGCCTTCCCAGATACTCCATGCAGTGGCAGCCTCAAGCTGCACAGCCGGATCATCGCTGATAAGCCGACGGCGATAGGCGGCCATCATGTCATGGCGTTCCGATGGCGGGATGGGGGCCTGAAAGCTTTCCCATTTGTCGGGGAACATCTCCGAGACCCCAAACTGGTAGTACCAGTCCAGTTCGGCTTTCGTCAGCGTGTAGATGCCGCGCAGCACAAGCTCACTCACGCGGTCGGGATGGGTTTCGGCATAGGCAAGCGCCAAAGTGGAGCCCCAGGAGCCGCCAAAGACAAGCCATTGACTGACGCCGATCATTTCACGCAAGCGTTCGATGTCGGCGACCAGGTGCCAGGTCGTATTTGCTTCGAGCCCAGCATGTGGCGTGGAGCGACCACAGCCCCGCTGGTCGAAGAGCAGAACGTCATAAAGGTCCGGATTGAACTGCCTGCGATGCTGCGGTGAAAAGCCGCCACCGGGGCCGCCATGAAGAAACACCGCCGGCTTTCCACCCCTTTTGCCAACACGCTCAAAATAGATCGAGTGGCCATCGCCGACGGCCAGTATGCCGATCTCATAGGGCTCAATTGGTGGGTAAAGCGCACGCAGGCTGGTCATCGTTGTTCCCTTTGGGATGTCCATCGCATGACGTCATTTGTGCACCTCGATTCCATGGACGGCAATCAGCAAGAGCGAGGCGCTGAGGATGCCGGCCGGGTCGCCTTGGCATGTTTCCCTGTTGTGCCGCTTGGCTTCCCTGTTCGCTTGCAATATTTCCCTGATCGGCCAACGATTTTCCCTGTTCGATTGCACAGGGAATTTTTCAAAAATACAACGCAATATCAATTGGTTGCGGGTGCTCAAATTGTGCAATAATCGGTAAATCTATTATTTTTCCCTGTATTTTCCCGTATATCAGGGAAATCCGAGCAGAGACGCGTTCGCTGCAGACTGCTTCCACCACCATTCAGTCCTGGCCTTTCTGGTCGGATTTTCGCGTCTCTGAATAACCCCGACATTTCCGTGGGTTAGGTCGGAGTTGCAGGGAAGGCTTGGCGGAGAGACGCCATGTATTGGCGCTTCGGGCGCCAAACTGGCCTCGCGTCTCTGTCCGCCGATTTTCGTATCCAAGTGTTTGGCGAAGTGATGGTTGGCGCATCGCCTTGTTGCAGGCGTGATTGGCCGCTGGCGCACCTGCAATAGCGGATATTGCTCGCGCAGGAGGCAAAGCAAGATCAGATCGGAGTCCGAAAACCGGGAAGATCAGAGGCCGAGCGATTCGATCTGATCGTGCCAGGCTAAGGGGAGATCCGACATGCGGGAGAGTCGTTGCGCAGTGAGTTCCACCGGCTGTTCGCCCTTCATGATCGCATGAACAATCCGTGGCGCGAGGTAGGCGAGAGGGAGGATTCGACTCACTTCGACGGGATCGGTACCGTAGTTCGAGGCCACATCGCTGAGTGTTGCATTCCAGTCATTGGTGAGTTGATCCAGGTACAAGTGAGCCTTGGCGATCAGGTCGATCAGACCCCGGTCAGGCGAGCGCGGCTGCACGGTACCGTTCACCAACACGATGCGGGATTCAACGCCACGCCGCTTCATTGAGATCGGCCGCTCCACGATATGAATGCTGGATGCACCGGCCTCGACTGATCGGAGCGAGGTCATTCCATCACGCATCGATGATTCCCTGTCTACACCGACCAGCCACTCAACCAGCCCGGCCTTGTCGATCTCGAAGTGGATCCAGTTGCGTCGCAATTCTATTCGCCTGAACACGCGCTGCATGATCGCCTTGCGCTCCGGCTGCGGCATCATCCTTATCGATGCTGCATAATGCTGCGCGGTGTGAACAGCGTCCATGATGGCAGACGTCGATGCGTGGCGACCCTTTGTTCGGCGTCGGTTTGGCCATGCCGGCGCACGAAGCAACGCTTCCTTTGCGCGGGAAGTCCAGTGGATTTGAGTTGCCCCGTTTATTGGTCCGGTTTGAATGTTAGTGCATGGCCGCTTGAACCAGGGCACGGGTGAACAACCTCTCAACATCCGCGACCTGCCAGTCGGCATCTTCGTCCGGGAGGCTGACAACGACGACGCAGGTGCCACCCACTGTCTTCAGTGACCGGTAAGAATCTCGCTACCACCCAGGCTGGGTATGGGTTCATGGTCGTGCGCCGATATACAGAAGACCCGGTTGCAGCCGACACGGAAGTCGATGCCGGACGCCTCGATAAGCACCTCGACGCGCGGCTCAGTCAACCTTTCCGGCGCGGGCGGCGCGGCCGCTGAAATATCCTCGGATGAGTTCACGCACTGATTGGTGTTGAAGACAGTGATGCACTTTAGGAACGGGATCGCTTACCCGACAAAATTATGAAGCACATTCGCTAGTGTTGATAGTCCGTTTCGGGTCACTTTCTGCCTTCTTGGAGAGCAGACATTGACGACCGCTGTCAGGGGGACAGCGGACGCAAATCGAGGAAAAGTTGACATCCGCAGCGAATGGCTGCTTTACCCCCGATAATTGCTGTCAACTGAAGTGTCACGGAGCGGCCGCTTCGGGCCAGGAAGCGACTTTGATGCATCGGAAACTTCATGCGCACACCGGTGGGGCCCGCTGCCGTGGATCGCTGGATTGCAGCAACTGACCTGTTCGCCACTTCGCGACGCGCTATGCAGGTTCTCGACGTGTCTTCGAGTGTGCTGTTTCAGGTTCTCGTTCAATAGTGTTGGCAGCAAGTTTCGCCCTTGGCTTTTTGTTGGCGGACGGTAGGGGTTTATCCTTCAGCAGCCGGTTCAACTTGGACATCTGCCGCAATGCACGCCGCAAGGAGCCTGCCACCTGCTCCATCTCGTCCCCGGACATCGACCGCAAATCGATTTCGAGGTGAAGCTTGGGCTCAACGATGCGGATCAAGTCGTGGTCATCGGCGCAATGCTCTTGGCGGCTCATGACACCGTAAACCGCGACAGGGTAGGCCATACCCTTGACGGGCACATCGCCTCGGCTTTGGCAGCGGAACTCGTCTTTCACGTGGGCGAACGTCTCATAAGAGACAAGGATTTCACCGGGCTCAGCAATCGATTCCAGACGCGACGCCAAGTTAACGCCGGCGCCGATTATGGTGTAGTCAAGCCGATCCTCGCTGCCAAAATTGCCCACCGTGCAGTAGCCGGTATTGATGCCTATCCGACACTGCAATGGTCGCTCGATTCCTGAGCTCCTCCAGATGGACTGCAGTTCAGCCATCCTGTCCCGCATCGCGACCGCCATGTTGACGCAGGCCAACGCATCGTCTTTGACGCCACGCGTATCGGGATCGCCAAAGAAGATGACAATGGCGTCGCCTACGAATTTGTCGATGGTCGCTCCGTACTGGAGCGCAATACGGGACATCTCCGTCAGGTAGTTATTGAGCAGTTTGGTCAGGTCTTCCGGCTCCATTCGCTCCGCGGTTTCGGTAAAGCCGGCAATGTCGGAAAAGAAGACCGTCAACTTTTTCCGCTGGCTTGCGAGCTTGGCGTCGGTATGCCCGCTGAAGACGGATTCGTAGATCTGCGGCGAAAGATATTTCGCCAGCTTCTTGGACAATAATTCCATCGCATCCGATTTCTTGGCCAACTCCTCCTCTCGCTGCTTCAACTCGGTAATGTCCGAATAGACCGCGACGGTTCCCCCGTCGTTGGTCCGGCGCTCACTCACCATTATCCAGCGGCCATCACCTCGCTGTTGAATGTGCGGTTCGCCTGACTTGCGGCGGCGCGCCAATACGCCCTCGCAATTTCCAGCGGCGCGGCAATGCCGACGCAAAAGACCCGCTTGTCGCGGACCTCGATCGGCATTGTATATCCTTCCAGCATGGTCGCCGACTGCCTCGCCTGCTCGGCAGTCACCGCAAAGAAATCGGCCTCCCCGGCCATTAACTTGGCGCCACCGGCGTGGAAATCGCCGATTCTCTTTTTTCTGGACGAGGCGACAATCTCGCCCTGTTCAGCATAGATCGATACGACAGCATCGATCTCATCCGCAATCGTATCGCAGATTTCCTGAAGCAACGGCTGGCCAATAGCCATTGAATTGGTCCATATCAGCGGAAGCTCGGCGATATCGGTTTCCACCTTCCGCGCAGACTAGCTATGCGCGCAATTCGCCTGCAAAACAATGCGCTCGCTCTCACTCGGCATGGTATGCCCTGGTGATCATGACGGCTTTGGGTCAAAGGGAGCCGACTTGATAAGCGGACATCCACGGCCGCTTTGTCCCCAACAGCAGACGAAAATCAGACAAAGGCGGACATTGGCCTGGGCGTGATCGACCCCCAAATTTCAAACCACCGGGGTGGGTTCAACCGGTTCAGCGAGCGAGCGCTATTTCAAATGCTCCGCGGGGTGAGCCGCTCCACGCAATAAGCCGAATACCGTCAGTCGCTGGCAGTGCCGCCACTGCAGCCAGACAATTAACCTAAGTTGCTGCGGCGCTTACCGGTCGTAGACGCGCGTGACCAGGTTGCGAGGCATGGCAACAGGGCCAAGGGCGCATCCACGCAAGCGTTGGTGGTTGCTGTGGGTGACAGCATCCGCAATTGATTTGGCAGTTAGTGATTGACGCTGGCCAATGCCAGCAATGTCCGGAACACCCCCAATAGCAGTCATTTTTGGAGCGATTCAGAATGGCAGCGAAGGGCCAGACCCGGACATTCGAATGGCTCGAAGAAAGACGCGTTGTTTGGCCGTAAGGGGCGTGCCCCCGCGGTCGACCACAAGATGGCGCTTTGTGCCCGATTTGCCGCGGTCCGTTGGGTTGGGCTCCACCTCATCGCCCCCCTTTTTGGCGGGCACGGACGCACTGTCGAGAGCTTCCCGGCTCCAGTCGATCCGCTCCGCCCCACCAAGGCGATCGAACAGGGCGCGGTGCACCGGATGAGCAGGCAACAAAGTCCAGTTCCTTCAGTATAATGTCATGCCGCACCAGGCGAACAGTTGGCTGTGGCGACAGATTGCGAGACAGTCCAAAGACGTCATGCTGCTCAGGCATAGCGAGTGTAGGGTATGGAAACCGTCGCTGATTCCCCTTCATCGCTTCGCGATGGTGAAACGGCTGATGCCGTTGCACCGGCTCCGAGCGACGACACGCTCCGTTCTCAATCCCTGACCCTGCTCGGCGTGGCTTGGTCGGGCCCCAAGCGGGTGCAATTCGCACTCCTCGTTGGCGGCATCATTGCGGTGATCTGCATCACGGTGGCGGGCCAACTCCGTCTCAACGCCTGGTACAAGGACTTCTACAACGCCATCGAGGGCCGCAATGTCTCAGCCTTCGGTCTGCAACTTGCCGTCTTCGGCATCATCGTCGCCGGACTGCTCACGCTGAACGTCGCCCAGACCTGGCTCAACCAGATGATCAAGCTGCGCACCCGCGAGCGCCTCACGCGCGATCTCGTCGGCCAATGGCTGATGCCCAAGCGCGATTTCCTGCTCGCCGGGGCGGGGCCGATCAGCCGCAACCCGGACCAGCGCATCCACGAGGATGCCCATCACCTGAGCGAGCTCACGGCCGATCTGACGATCGGGCTCACCCAGTCGTTCCTGCTGCTCGTCAGTTTCATCGGCGTCCTGTGGGTGGTGTCCAGCGGTGTGCTCTTTACGTTTGGGGGTCAAACATTCGCCATTCCCGGCTACATGGTCTGGTGTGCGCTCGCCTATGCCACATTGGGTTCGCTGCTGAGCTGGGCGGTCGGGCGACCACTGGTCGCCCTCAATGTGGAGCGTTATCAGCGTGAATCGAATCTGCGCTTTGAACTGGTGCGCGCCAACGAGAACATCGACGGCATATCGCTCTACCGCGGCGAGGCGGCCGAAGAGGGCCGGCTCAACGGTGAGATCGACCGCCTGCTCGCCGTCATCCGCAGCATCGTCGGCGCTGTCACCCGCCTCACCTGGGTGACGGCCGGCTATGGCTGGCTCGCCATCGTCATCCCCATTCTGGCGGCGGCGCCCGGCTATTTTGAGGGGCGCCTGTCGTTTGGTGATCTCATGATGGTTGCCGGCGCCTTCAACCAGGTGCAAGGCTCGCTGCGCTGGTTCGTCGACAATTTCGGTAACCTCGCCGACTGGCGCGCCACGCTCAGGCGCGTCATCGGCTTTCGCCAAGTCCTCCTGCGGCTAGGCCAGTCGGGCGCCGGCGGCAGCCATATTGCCATGGAGGAGACCGATAGGGTCGAACTCGTCCTCGATAAGGTCATGGTGACCATGCCCGGCGGCGGCGCCCGGCTCGATCCGGACGAGGTGGTGATCGCGCCGGGCGATCATGTGCAGATCCTCGGCGCGGCCGCTGTCGGCAAGAGCTGCCTGTTCCGCGCCATGTCCGGCCTTTGGCCATGGGGCGGGGGCGTCATCCACGTGCCGCACGGCGCGAGACTGGCATTCATCCCGCAGCGTCCGTACATCGCGCCGGGCACGCTGCGCTCTGTACTCGCCTATCCCCACGAGGCTCTGCCCGGCGGCGATGCGGCGCTTGCCGCCGCCCTGAGGCGGGTAGGCCTTGAGTATCTGCAGGCATCTCTCGACAAGAATGCGCGCTGGGACAAGGACCTGACGCTCGAAGTCCAGCAACGACTGTCGTTTGCGCGCCTGCTGCTGACGAAGCCGGATTTCATTTTCCTCGACGAGGCCTTCGACATCCTCGAGGAAGAGCATCGCGAGATGATCGCCTCCATATTCGACCGTGAACTTGCGTCCGCTGCGGTCATCAACTTCACCCGCCACAAGGCGCTCAATGGCAGCTTCAAGCGCTCCGTGCACCTGGTCGCAACGGAGCCCGGCCACAAGGCTACTCGATCTGATGCATCAAATGGCCCGCTGGCGCCAGAGCGACGCGATGGCCTCGGCAGTGCCTTTTAGTTGATGCGAGCCAGCTGACTTGACCACGATGACCGCCGACAACTTGGTGTGCCACGAAACGGCACGTTATCGGTGGCCTGAAGTACTGCGTGATGGCGATATGTGCCCTATTTCTGGCTTCGGCCTTGATTTCAAACAGCACAGCCAACGCTGGTACATGTCCAGAGGCAAGCGTGGCAATCAAGGCGGGCAAGGCCTTCCTGAAGGCCGCAAGGACAGGCCATACGTCCGATTTTGCTTCGGCGTTGGCGACCTATTCCGACATGACCCAGATTTCGATGTTCGGTCTCGGCAAGTACCGTTCATCGCTGCCTCCAAGGCTGGCAGCTGAATATGTGAGTCTGAGCAGTCGATATGTGGCCAGCACGCTTAGCGGCTTTGCACGTAAGTTCAGAGCCAATTCCATCGAGTTCGTCGATTGCCAGGGGGACCAGGTGATAACCCGTCTCAATTTTGGCGGTGGACGCCGGCCCCAGCGTGTCATCTGGCGCTTCGCCCACGGCAAGGTGATCGATATCAATGTCCAGAATGCGTGGCTGGTTCAGCTTCTGCGTAGCAATTTCGTCGGCATTCTGAACGACGCCGACGGCAACATCGGCACCTTGCTGTCCACCATCAAGGTCGCCTCGGACGGCTGAAACGGCAGCAGCTGAATTAGATCAGAGGCATGTTGCGTCCTTGCTGCACCGCGCGGCCGGGCAGCATTTAGCCCGAGCCGGCGGCGTGCCGTGTCACTCCCACCGGCGTGATGCACCCAGTTCGGCCTTTGGTGGCGTTGCCACCGACACAATGCTCTCATCCGTTGTATGTCAGGTGGCCTCATGACCGCCAGCCTGCCCTACGACAGATGGCCAATAGCTCTCCCTACCATCGCCTAATCAGCCACTGCGTCTTTTGGTACTGAGCCTTGAGTCTTGCGTTCCGCAGAACTCCGATACGCCAGATACTTGCGCTGTGTGGAAATATGGTCTGCCAGATACCTGGCGTCGTGCCAGACGCCCCAGATGAAGGAAGACCCCCGTCGAGACTGCCACGGCAATCCCAGGAAATAGATCCCGGGCTCGGCCGAAACGCCGCGCTGGTGCCTCGGCCTGCCTTTCTCGTCGAAGGCATCGACCTGGAGCCAGCTGAAATCGAGCGCGAAGCCTGTTGCCCAGATGATCGCGGTGATGCCAGCCTGGCGCAAGTTCAGTTCGAGAATGGGGTTAGTGACGCAATCAGGATCCGGGTCGATAACGCGAGCATCGGGCTCCTCGGGAAGGTCGAGGCCATTGCGGACGATATAAGCGTCGGCTTCATCAAGCAGGGACAGGTAGTTGGCGTCCCCTTGCGCGATATTGGACGCCAGATCCGGCCTGAAGGTCACCACGCCGTCCCTGAAGGACTCCGTCCGGCCGACGAGCGTCATCCCTCGCGTGGCAAGGCGCCGGAAGTCGATCGTATGGCCGCCGTCGGCGCCGCTCACGGCGATCGTGACATGTTCGGCGCCTGCCGGTGGGGCCGCGGCATCCCACTTGCCGAGGACCCCCAGCCACCAGACGAAGTCACGGCCGCGATAGCTTCGAGGAGGACGGTCGTGCGGGCCGATCGAGAGGTAAACCCGCTTGCCCATATGAAGGAGTTCGTCCGCGATCTGCACTCCCGATGACCCTGCGCCGACCACCAGCACCGCCCCCTCAGGCAACTGCCCGGGATTGCGGTAAGCGTTGGAATGGATCTGCAAGATTCCTGCATCTCCAGGAACAACGGCTGGAAAGATGGGGCGTTGGAACGGTCCGGTGGCGGCCACCACAGTATTGGCTTCGATTACGCCATCCGACGTTTCGACACGGAAGCCGGACCTGCCAATATTCTTTTGGACAACCGTAACCTCCACGCCACAGCGGATGGGTGCTGAGATCTTTTCTGCGTAAGCGACAAAATAGTCCGCAACTCTCTCCTTGGGGGCAAAGTCGTCAGGATCGATATCGGAAAGCTCCATACCCGGAAATCGATCATGCCAGGCCGGACCATTGGCAACCAGGGAGTCCCATCTTTGCGAGCGCCAGCGCTCGGCAATGCGGTGCCGCTCCAGAACGAGGTGAGGCACGCCACAGTCGCTCAGATGCTCGCTCATGGCTATGCCTGCCTGGCCACCGCCAACAACCAGCACCTCAACTTTTCCAATTGACATTTCTGGGTCCTGTTCTGCCAATCAAGAATGTTCAGCCATTGCGACGGAATTGGATAAGTCCAAGTTCGCTATCGACAGGCAAGAAAACTCGATCAAAGAATGGTTTGAACTTCGGCGTACGGTAAGGTCCTTGATCGCCACAACTCTTCCCTGGCTGCGCTTCTCCCCCCATCCGCCAGTTACCCTTCAGAGCTTTTCGAGACGGACATCTTAGAGTCAGCCAAAAGGTATGTCTAACGAAGCAGTGAATGTCTCACTTGGGTCAAACAGCGACTTTGAATTTCGCAGGCTTCACGATCCAATGACCGAAGGGCCCCAGAAGTGGCGTTGTCACATTGATCGGCTGCTTGATGCCCGTGGATGCGATAGCATGAGCTCATGACGAAGATCAGCTATCGCGGCCACCGCTTTCCACCAGAGATCATCCGGTATGCCGTCTGGTTGTATTTTCGTTTCCCTCTGAGTTTTCGTAATGTCGAAGACCTGCTCGCAGAACGCGATATCGACGTTTCCTACGAGACCGTCCGGCGCTGGTCGCTGAAGTTCGGTCTGGCCTATGCAAAAAGGCTCAGGGCGTCTCGCTCGCAACCCGACGCCCGCTGGCATCTCGACGAGGTCTTTGTCTCGATCAATGGCAGGCGGATGTATCTGTGGCGCGCCGTCGACAGCGAAGGTGAGGTGCTGGATGTCCTGGTGCAATCCCGCTGCAACAGGACGGCTGCGCTGAAGTTGATGCGCAAATTGCTCAAGAAGCAATGTTTCGCACCGGACATGATCGTGACGGACAAATTGCCGTCCTATGGTGCCGCGTTGGTCGATCTCGGCATGAACGACAAACACGTAACCGGCGGGCGCAGCAACAACCGGGCCGAGAACTCTCATCTGCCGATCCGGCTGAGGGAGCGACGAATGCAGCGCTTCAAGTCGACCGGTTCAGCCCAGAGATTTCTTTCGACCCACGCCGCCGTCTACAACACCTTTTACGTCCAGCGCCACCTCATCTCAAGGAAGACACTTCGCCAATTTCGAAGCGGCGCTATGAGGATTTGGCAAGCCGTGGCAACTGCGGCCTGACAGGAAAGCTCACTGCGATTTCCTGCGCCTGCTAGCCGTTAACGTGACAACACCGTTTACAAGCTTGCACACCTGTTTGCGCCTGATGCGCATGCCGTTCGCTTCCTCGATGCGAAGAGCGGCAAATATGGCTACCGCAAAGTCTCTAGCCCTTTGACCGATGTCGATATTGCCCGGCATGTCTCGCGGTCCGATCCTGAAGCCTCGCTTGGCGCCTATATGCTCCGCGATCTTCATGGCTCGAAGGGGCACGTCATCGTATTCGACATTGATGATCACGATGGTGACACGGAAGTCGAGACCACGGCTGTTGCCGTGAAGTTGTCGAAGACCCTCGACAACCTGCAATGCCCGCACCTCGTGTTCCGCTCTGGCAGCGGCAAGGGTTATCACATCTATTTGCTGTTCGAAGAGCCCCAGGCCAAGAGCTGGCTGAGGGCCGTCGGCAAGCACGTCGTCATCGACACGCTTCATCTCAAAGAAGGAACTGACGGTGTCAAGAAGGGTGAGATCGAGATATTCCCCAAGAGCGACAAGGAAGGCGGCGAGAATGTTATCGCCTTGCCGCTTGCCCGCAAGTCAGTGGCATTGCGAGTGCGGCCAGAGCCGCTTGCCTTGCTTCGTCCTGTGCCGCCAGGCTCACCTCCTACTGGACGAGCGACCCGTCAGTTCCCTTCAGTGAGATGCCGCAAATGTCGGCCCGGCCGGCAAGTATCGCAATGTATTGCGACACCGCTCTTGACCATGCCGTGGCTTCGAGCCATGCGGCAATGCGGTCGGCGACCATGTCGTAGGGCAGGGCATTTCCCTCGATCCGGTGGTCGAGCGCGATGATGTGGAAACCGAAATGGCTCTCCACAGGCACGGCCGAGATTTCGCCTTCCACCATCGTAGCCAACGCCGCCTCGAATTCGGCGACCGTGCTACCGCGGGCCAACTGGCCGAGATTGCCGTTCTGCGCACGCGAGGGACAGGCTGAGAATTCCCTTGCCAGCGCCGAGAAACGAGCAGGCTCGTCGGCGAGCATCCGGCACAATTCGGTCGCTGCCTGGCGTGCCGCGGAACGGGCCTGGCGATCCGAGTCTGGCGCGGCAATGAGGATGTGGCGCGCCTCGAACAGCGGTTCCGTGCGGAATTTGTCCGGGTGCCGCGCGTGATAGCGGCGACATTCCTCGTCGCTAGCCGTCGGCGCATGGACCTCGCGATCGATCAGTTCGCGGACGGCGGCGTCGCGGATGGTTTCCATGCGGCCCGCTCCGTCGTTAGCCGGCGTGGCAGCGATCTGAAGCCGCTGCGCTTCCTGCCAGAGCAATTCGCGGACGACCAGTGCTTGCGCGGCAGCCCGCAACGCGGCACCAGGGCTTTCCGATGGGTGGTTCTGCGCTTCGGCCAGAACCTCGGCTTCGGGTATTGCGACGCCGTTGACGGAAATCTCGCGGATGACTGGCGCTGCCTTCGGCGGAACTCGCGTGTCGGGCTCCTGCCGGGACGTGTAGCCCACACCCGGCGGCGGGGCCACGGGCTGCGAGAGCGAAGTCTTCTGATAGATCGTCGCCATGATGCTACTCGGCTGGCAGGCGAGCGGACGCGGCATGGTGGTTGCGTTCGCGCACAACCTGGTAGCCCGGTCGCCACAGATAGCGCACTGGCACGCTCAGCATGTGCACAAGGCGCGTAAAGGGGAACACGAGCAGGATGGTCAGGCCGAGGAAGATGTGCAGCTTGAAGACGATTGACGCGCCCGCGACGTAGCTCGATGCCGCGGTGTTGAAGGTGAAAATGCCTTGTGCCCAGGTCATGAACTTCACCATCTCATGGCCGTCGAGATGTTGCAGCGAAACGGGAATAGTCGCCAAACCCAAGGCGAGCTGCAGCCACAGCAGGACAATGATCAACGTATCGCCCGTGCTCGAGGCGGCGCGCACCCGGGCGTCGAACAGGCGGCGATGGGCGAGCAGCGTAGCGCCGACGATCGCCATGACGCCGGCGACGCCTCCAGCGACAATGGCCAGTATTTGCTTGGCGCCATGGCTGACGCCGATTGCATCGAAGATGGCGATCGGGGTGAGCAGCCCGACGAGGTGGCCAAAGAAGATCACCAGCACGCCGACATGGAACAGCACCGAGCCCCAGACGAGTTGCTTGCGGCGCAGGAGTTGCGAGGAGCTGGAACGCCAGGTGTAGGGCTCGCGGTCATATCGGATCACTGTACCGAGAACGAGCACGCCGAGCGCGATATAAGGATAGATTCCGTAGACGAGGGAGTTCAGGAACTGAGCCATGGGCGTGTCCTCTCAGCGGTTCGGCATTTGAGCGGGCGGTGTTTGCTCCGCGTTGTCGGGTTTGCGACGGGCGGCCCGAATCTGGCGCCGCAGGCGATCCGGACCACAGGCGTTTTCGCCGACATTGCCGCCAAAGGTGACGGCTTCTTCTTCCCAGATGCGGTCGAGCGCTTCCAGATCATCGGGATTGTCGTCCTCGGTCTCAAGCAGATCACGCAGTAGGCCCTTGTCCGGGCTGGCGCGCGCCGCCGATTCGAGAACCGCAAAGGCGCCGGCATAAGCGGACCGGCGTTTCTTCAGCCGTTGGCGTAGCGCCGCTATGATGTGCGCTGTCTGGCCAAGCAGTTCTCTCGCCTCGGCGGCCGGCTTCGTCGACAGGTATTCGAGGAACATCGGCAGGTAGTCCGGCAGTTCCTTTGCGTCGATCACGAAGCCGTCAGCCTCGTACATCGCCATCAGGTCGACCATGGCCTGGCCACGATCGCGACTTTCGCCATGCACGTGTTCGAACAGGTGCAGCGACAGCGAGCGGGTGCGGTCGAACAGGAAGACATAGCGCTCCTGGGCGTCGTAGAGGTCGAGCGCCGCGATGTCGTCGGCCAGGCGCTCCAGCAGCTTCTTGTCGCGTTCGCTGACGGCCTCCTCGCCGAGCGCCGCCTTCAGTTGTGGAACAGCTGCCTGTATTTCCGCGGTCGGATAGGACAGTAGCAGTGAAACGACCTTGAGCGCTCTGTTCATCACACGCGCTCCTTGAAGATGTCTGTTGGTGTCTGGACGGTGTGGGTCCGCTTGGCGCCGAACAGGTTGGTCTCGGTATCGCCCGATGAGCAGCCATTGCCGAAGGAGAAACCGCAGGATCCGCGCACGTCGTAGGCGTCCTCGGAAATCTCGCGATGCGATGTCGGGATGACGAACCGGTCTTCGTAATTGGCGATCGCCATGATGTGGTACATCTCCTCGATCATGCCGCCGGTCATGCCAACCTTTTTCGCGACAGCCTCGTAGACAACGCCGTCGATGGTCTTGGCGCGCATGTAAGCGCGCATGGCGAGCATGCGCTCCAGCGCGGAAACGACCGGGACCTCCTTGCCGGCGGTCAGCAGGTTGGCCAGATAACGGACTGGAATACGCAATGAACGGACGTCGGGCATGCCGCCGTCCATGCCGATTTTGCCTGACTCTGCCGCTGTCTGCAGCGGCGACAGCGGCGGAATATACCAGACCATGGGCAGGGTGCGGTATTCGGGATGGAGGGGGAAGGCGACCCTCCATTCCATCGCCATCTTGTAGACAGGCGACCGCTTCGCCGCCTCGAGCCATGCGTCCGGCACGCCATCCTTGCGGGCCTGGGCGATCACCGCCGGGTCGTTCGGGTCGAGAAAAACCTTGAGTTGCTCCTCGTAGAGGTCCTGCTCGTTGGCGGTGGAGGCAGCTTCGAAAATGCGGTCGGCGTCATACAGCACCACACCCAGATAGCGGATGCGGCCGACGCAGGTTTCCGAACAGACGGTTGGATGGCCAGCCTCAATTCGCGGATAGCAGAACACGCATTTTTCCGATTTGCCCGAAGACCAATTGTAGTAGATCTTCTTATAGGGGCAGCCCGAGACGCACATGCGCCAGCCGCGGCATTTTTCCTGGTCGATCAGGACGATGCCGTCATCCTCGCGCTTGTAGATCGCGCCCGATGGGCAAGCTGCAACACAGGTCGGGTTGAGGCAGTGCTCGCACAGCCGCGGCAGGTACATCATGAAGGTGTTCTCGAACTCGCCGTAGATCTCCTTTTCGATGCCCTCGAAATTGTAATCCTTCGAGCGTTTCGAGAATTCACCGCCGAGGATTTCTTCCCAGTTGGGTCCCCATTCGATCTTTTCCATGCGCTCGCCGCTGACCAGCGAGCGTGGTCGCGCAGTTGGTGAGGCCTGGCTCTCGCCGGCCGTCTGCAAGTGGCCGTAGTCGAAATCGAATGGCTCGTAATAGTCGTCGATCTCAGGCAGGTCCGGATTGGCAAAGATATTGGCGAGGATGCGCCATTTGGCACCAATTTTCGGCCGAATCTTGCCGTTCTTGTTGCGCACCCAGCCGCCATTCCACTTCTTCTGGTTCTCCCATTCCTTTGGATAGCCGATGCCCGGCTTTGTCTCGACATTGTTGAACCAGGCGTATTCGACGCCCTCGCGGTTGGTCCACACATTCTTGCAGGTCACGGAACAGGTGTGACACCCGATGCATTTGTCGAGGTTCAGCACCATTCCGATCTGGGCGCGGATTTTCATTCTGCCGCCTCCTTGTGTGTGCCGGGTCGCTGCGACGGAGCCTCGCGGTAGGGGCCTTCCATCCAGTCGACACGGTCGAGCTTGTAGACCACGACGAACTCGTCGCGGTTGGAGCCGACCGTACCGTAATAGTTGAACCCATATGATTGCTGGGCGTAGCCGCCGATCATGTGGGTCGGCTTGACGATCGCGCGCGTGACGGAATTATGGATGCCGCCGCGCTGGCCGGTGATCTGCGACCCGGGTGTATTCACTATCTTCTCCTGCGCGTGGTACATGAAGATCGTGCCATCCTTGATGCGCTGCGAGACGACCACGCGCGCGACGATTGCGCCGTTTGCGTTGAACACCTCGACCCAGTCATTGTCGACGAGACCGGCCTTCGCCGCATCCTTTTCCGAAACCCAGACGACCGGCCCGCCGCGGTTGAGAGTGAGCATCATCAGGTTGTCCGAATAGGTCGAGTGGATGCCCCACTTCTGGTGCGGCGTGATGAAGTTCAGCACCACATGCGGCTTGCCGCCGGTCTTGGCCTCGATCGTCGGATTGATCGTCTTGGTGTCGATCGGCGGACGGTAGACGCAGAAAGCCTCGCCGAAGGCGCGCATCCACAGATGATCCTGGTAGAGCTGCTGGCGGCCGGAAAGCGTGCGCCAGGGGATCAGTTCGTGGACGTTGGTGTAGCCGGCATTGTAGCAGACCTTGTCCGATTCCAGCCCTGACCAGGTCGGCGACGAGATGATCTTGCGCGGCTGGGCGACGATGTCGCGGAAGCGGATTTTCTCGTCTTCTTTCGGGATTGCAAGATGGGTGTGATCGCGGCCGGTATTCTTCGACAGCGCCTCCCATGCCTTGACCGCGACCTCGCCATTGGTTTCCGGCGCGAGCGCCAGAATGACTTCGGTGGCATCGATATCGGTCTCGATCTTCGGGCGGCCCCTGGTGGCGCCTTCCTCGGCAACGACACCGTTCAGGCGACCGAGAAGCTCGACCTCATGCTCGGTGTTCCACGATATGCCCTTGCCGCCGTTGCCGAGTTTGTCCATCAGCGGTCCTAGCGCAGTGAAACGCTTGTAGAGATTGGGATAGTCGCGCTCGACGACGACAACGGCCGGCATGGTCTTGCCGGGCACAAGGTCGGTCTCGCCCTTCTTCCAGTCCTTCACGTCGAAGGGCTGGGCGAGTTCGCCGGGCGTGTCGTGCAAAATCGGTACGAGAACGACGTCTTGCTCCACGCCGAGCACTTCCGGCGCCACTTCAGAAAACGTCCGCGCCAGCCCCTTGAAGATTTCCCAATCGCTCCTCGCCTCCCAGGCCGGATCCGCCGCGCTCGTCAGCGGATGTATGAAGGGATGCATGTCGGAAGTGTTGAGATCGTTCTTCTCGTACCAGGTCGCGGTCGGCAGCACGATGTCGGAATAGACGCAGGTGGTCGACATGCGAAAGTCGAGCGTGACCAGCAGGTCGAGCTTGCCTTCCGGCGCCGTGTCGTGCCAGACGACGTCGGTGCCGCGCTGGCGGCCTTCCTCGCCGAGGTCCTTGCCGAGGACTCCATGCGAGGTGCCGAGCAGGTGTTTGAGGAAATATTCGTGCCCCTTGCCGGAAGAGCCCAGAAGGTTGGAGCGCCAGACGAACAGGTTGCGTGGCCAGTTGGCCTCGTCGTCCGGGTCCTCGCAGGCCATTTGCAACTTGCCGGCCTTCAACTGGGCGACGACATAGTCCTTCGGCTCGGCCTTTGCTTTGGCGGCGGCCTTGGCGATTTCGAGCGAATTGGCCTTGAGCTGCGGCGCTGAGGGCAGCCAGCCCATCCGCTCGGCGCGGATGTTGAAGTCGATCAACGTGCCGTCCCACGGACCTTCCGGGGCCGTTGGCGACAAGATCTCATCGATCTTGAGGGTTTCGTAACGCCATTGGTCGGTATGGGCGTAGAAGAACGAGGTCGAGTTCATCTGCCGCGGCAGGCGGGCCCAGTCGAGCGCGAACGCGAGTGGCAGCCAGCCGGTCTGGGGGCGCAATTTCTCTTGGCCGACATAGTGGCTCCAGCCACCGCCGGACTGGCCGACACAGCCGCACATGACCAGGAGATTGATGATCCCCCGGTAGCTCATGTCCATGTGGTACCAATGGTTGAGACCGGCACCAAGGATGACCATGGATCGGCCCTTGGTCTTTTCCGCATTGGAGGCGAATTCGCGTGCGACCGTAATGATGTGCTCGCGCGGAACGCCGGTGATCTTCTCCGCCCATGCCGGCGTGTAAGGTTGGTCATCGTCATAGGACGTAGCGCAACTATGATCCTTCAGGCCGCGGTCGAGACCGTAATTGGCGGCGAAGAGATCGAAAACCGTTGCGACCATCGCCTCGCCGTCGGCCAGTTTCATTGACTTGGCCGGCACCGAACGCATCAGCACGCTGTCGTGTGTGGTTCCCTCGAAATGGGCATGTTCACGATTGCCGAAATAGGGAAAGGCGACTTGGGCAACCGCGTCATGGCTCTCATCGAGGATGAAGGACATCACGAGCTCGGTGGCTATTCCCTTTCCATCCTTTGCCTCGAGGTTCCACTTGCCTTGCTCGCCCCAGCGGAAGCCGACCGAACCCTGCGGCACGACGACTTTGCCGCTTTTCTGGTCGAAGGCGACGGTCTTCCATTCGGCGTTGTTTTTCTCGCCAAGCGCTCCCTTGAAGTCGCTGGCGCGCAACAGCCGTCCGGGCACATAGCGGCCATCCTTCTCAACCAGACGCACCAGCATCGGCATGTCGGTGTAGCGGCGGCAATAGTCCTCGAAATATTCGGCCTGGCGATCGAGATGGAATTCGCGCAGCACGACATGACCCAGCGCCATGGCGAGCGCGGCGTCGGTGCCCTGCTTTGGATGCAGCCAAAGGTCGGAGAACTTTGCAGCTTCCGAATAGTCTGGCGAGACGACGACCGACCTGGCGCCCCTGTAGCGCGCCTCGGTGTAGAAATGGGCATCGGGCGTGCGGGTTTGCGGCACGTTCGATCCCCACAGGATCAGGAAGCCTGAATTGTACCAGTCGGCCGATTCCGGCACGTCGGTCTGTTCGCCCCAGGTCATGGGCGAAGCTGGCGGCAAATCGCAATACCAGTCATAGAAGGACATGCAGACGCCGCCGAGCAACGACAGGTAACGAGAGCCGGCCGCATAGGAAACCATCGACATCGCTGGAATCGGCGAGAAGCCGATCACCCGATCGGGCCCCCATTTCTTCGCCGTATATGCGTTTGCCGCAGCGATGATCTCGTTGACCTCGTCCCAGCCTGCCCGGACAAAGCCACCGAGGCCGCGCACCTTGATGTATTCGGCGCGCTTTTGCGGATCCTCCTGGATCGCGGCCCACGCGCCGACCGGCGTCTTGACCGCCCTCTCCTTGCGCCACAGCCTGAGTAGCCGTGAGCGGACGAGCGGATATTTCACCCGATTGGCCGAGTACATGTACCAGGAGTAAGAGGCGCCGCGCGAGCATCCGCGCGGTTCGTGGTTCGGCAGTTCCGGCCGGGTACGCGGATAGTCGGTCTGCTGGGTTTCCCAGGTGACGATCCCGCCCTTGACGTAGATCTTCCAGGAACACGAGCCGGTGCAGTTGGCGCCGTGGGTCGAGCGCACGATCTTGTCGTGCTGCCAGCGCTTGCGATACGCATCTTCCCAATCACGGTTTTCGTTCGTCGTCACACCATGGCCGCCGGAGAAGGTGCCGGTGTTCTTGCGGGCCAGGAAATTGAGACGGTCGAGCAGATGGCTCATTGCTTTTTCCTTCCCTGTCAGGCGGCTGCGGTCTGGGCGGGCGCCGCTGCGTTGCCCCGCTCGATGTCATGGAGCATGCCGCCGCGACGCGTGTAGACGAACCAGGTGAGCAGAGCGCACGAGACGTAGAAGACCAAGAACCCCCACAGCGCCATCTCCGGTCCGCCGGTCAACGTGATCGAGGTTCCGTAGGATTTCGGGATGAAGAATGCGCCGTATGCGGCGATCGCCGAGGTAAAGCCGATGATCGCTGCCGATTCCTTTTCGGCGTGCCGCCCGCGACGGGCCGCGCTTTCCGTCGGCATCAGGCGGTCAACCTCCTTGCGCATGATTACCGGAATCATCTGGAAGGTCGAGGCATTGCCGATGCCGGTAGCGAAGAACAGCAACATGAACATTGCGAAGAAGCCCCAAAATGCGCCCGGCTGCTCCTTGGTGCTGAGGAAGAACAGGACGCCGCCGACTGCTGCGATCATCAAGATGAACGTCCAGAAGGTGACCCGGCCGCCGCCATACTTGTCGGATACCCAGCCAGTAGCCGCCCGTGACAGGGCACCGACCAATGGGCCAAGGAAGACGAATTTGAGCGAGTCGACGTCGGGGAACTGGGTCTTGGCGAGCAACGGGAAGCCCGCGGAATATCCGATGAAGGAGCCGAATGTCCCCGTGTAGAGCCAGCACATGATCCAATTGTGCGTTCGCGTGAAGATCACCGACTGCTCGGAGAAGGATGCCTTGGCCGAAGCTATGTCGTTCATCCCGAACCAGGCAGCGATTGTCGACACGATCAGGAACGGTACCCAGACGAAGCCGGCATTCTGCAGCCACAGCCGGGTGCCCGCCGAAAGCGTTTGCGGCTCGCCACCCAGTGCGCCGAAGACGCCAGCGGTGATTACCAACGGCACGACGAACTGCATGACCGAGACGCCGAGATTGCCAAGGCCCGCATTGAGAGCCAGTGCATGGCCCTTTTCCTTCTTCGGGAAGAAGAAGGAGATATTGGCCATCGAGGAGGCGAAGTTGCCGCCGCCGAAACCGCATAGCAGCGCCAGGACAAGGAAGATGAGATAGGGCGTTTGCGGATTCTGCACGGCGTAGCCGATACCAAAGGCCGGGATCAGCAGCGATGCGGTGGTCAGCGTCGTCCACAGCCTTCCGCCAAAGATCGGTACCATGAACGAGTAGAAGATGCGCAGCGTCGCCCCCGAAAGACCCGGCAGAGCCGCGAGCCAGAACAGCTGGTCGGTCGTGTAGTTGAAGCCGATCGACGGTAGTTTCGCGACGACCACACTCCATACCATCCAAACCGAGAAGGCGAGCAGCAGTGCGGGTATCGACACCCACAGATTGCGCCGGGCGATCCGTCGGCCGGTTTCCTCCCAGAAGCTTTCGTCGTCAGGGCGCCAATCCTCGATAACGCCAGCCATCGTCGCATGCGCAGCGGCGTCGTGTACCTCCTGCATTTCGGGCAGCTGCGGAAGCTCCACCTTGCCCGATACAAGCGCCTTTTGCTCCATCATCCGGATGGAGAAATGCATCCATACCAGCGCCACAGTGACGACGCCAAACATCAGCATGAAGCAGCTTGTCCACACGCCAGTAAGGTCGAGCATCGCGCCAAAGGCGATAGGGAGGACGAAGCCACCGAGACCGCCGATCATGCCGACCAGACCGCCGACAGCGCCGACATGGTCGGGGTAATAGACCGGGATGTGCTTGTAGACGGCGGCCTTGCCGAGCGACATGAAAAAGCCGAGGAGGAAGATCGCCACGACAAAGGGTGCGAGGCCCATGCTCGTCGAAAAGTGGATCGGACCGCGAATACCATGAATGACGTAATCGGTATTCGGATAAGAGAGCATGAAGGTGAGGACCACCGTTACGCCGAAGGTCCAGTACATGACGGTGCGCGCGCCGAGCTTGTCGGACAGGTGTCCGCCATAGGCGCGGAAGATCGAGGCCGGCACCGAATAAGCCGCCGCGATCATGCCCGCCGATTTGATGTCGAGTCCATACGCGCCCACCAGATAGCGGGGCAGCCACAATGCCATGGCGACGAAGCCGCCGAAGACGAAGAAATAATAGAGCGCAAAGCGCCATACCTGGAGATTGCGCAATGGCTCGATCTCAAGCAGCGTCGAACGCGCTTTTCTGCCGGCCGCCTTGCGTTCGGCGGTCGAGGGGTCTTCTTTGGTGAAGAGGTAGAACAAGATCGCCACGATGAGCAGGACGACCGAATAGACCTTCGCAGTGGATTGCCAACCCAGCGCCACGAGCAGGAAGGGCGCGCCGAAATTGGTAACGGCGGCGCCAACATTGCCGGCACCGAAAATACCGAGCGCGGTGCCTTGGCGTTGCTTCGGGTACCAGCGCGAAACGTAGGCTATTCCGACCGCAAATGAGCCGCCGGCAAGGCCTACGCCGAGTGCCGCCACAAGGAACATGGGATAGGTGGAAACCGTCGACAGCAGCCAGGTGGCGATCGCCGTCAGGATCATGACCAGCGTGAAAACAAGACGCCCGCCGTATTGGTCCGTCCAGATACCGAGGAAAATTCGGGTCAATGATCCAGTCAGGATAGGCGTCGCGACCAGGAGACCGAACTCGGTATCATTGAGGCCCAGATCCTGCTTGATCCTGACGCCAATGATGGAAAAGATCGTCCACACCGCAAAACAGGCGGTAAAGGCGACCGTGCTCATTCCAAGCATTTGGTGTTGTTGTGCGGGGGTCACGTTCTTCAATGACTGCATCTACCCAATCCCATTGTGCTGAGTGGCAACGCGCCACAGTTTCGGCATTCCGGGCAAGGGTTGTGCGACCCCCTGTCAGCAAACTTGATCTGGATCAATCCATTGTGGGTGGCGGTACGAAACAAGTTCGACGGCAGCAAGGGGCAAGGTATGTTGTGATGGGCATCAAATATTGTGCCCGAGCGTGTTCTCTTATTGCGTCAACTCTGGCAGTCTGATGCTTGACATTTATCAAGAGGAATGAATCGGTGCGGTCTTCCGACTTGCCAGAAGTGCGGGCTCTGCGGCTGTTCAAGAGCATGAGTGACGAGAATTTTGATGTGCTGATGCAGGCGGCCTACCTGCAGACCTTTCCCGCACAACTTGATCTTATCGCCGAAGGCGATCCATCCGATTTTCTATATATCGTGATCGAGGGGAGCGTGGAGCTTTTCGCGCGCTCGAACGGCCGCGAGGCGACCATGGATCTCGTGCGGCCTGTTGAGACGTTCATCCTTGCCGCCGTGATAAAGGATGCGGTTTTCCTTATGTCGGCACGCACTTGTGAACGTTCAAAGATCTTGCTGATCCCGTCTGAGGATGTGCGCGATGTCTTCAGGAAGGACGAAGGCTTCGCCCGCGCGATCGTGGTTGAACTGGCCGGGCGCTACCGCACCGTAGTCAAGGAACACAAGGACCTGAAACTGCGCACAGCGGTCGAACGCCTCGCCAACCGGTTACTTTGCTATCACAAGGACCAGGGCGCAACCGGTTCGCTTGAATTGCCCTACGACAAGCGCACGATCGCCTCGCTGCTCGGCATGACCCCGGAGAACTTGTCACGCGCCTTCAACACGTTGAAGCCGTATGGTGTTAGCGTCCAAGGCGCCACGGTGCATTTGGGGGACTTGAAGAGTCTGGAAGCACTGGCGAAACCTAACCCGCTTATCGATGACCGACGGACTTGATTGCGTAATCGTGGAAGTCGACTCGCTGGTTATGGCCGACTGCTCGCTCACCGGGTCGATAACAAGCGATCAAATGCTCGCCGTGTGGGCCGAACCCTGCGCCCTGTGCAGACCGACCTGGTCAACAGACATCAATTGTTAACCATGTTCCAGAACGGAACATAAACTCTCCGATGCCATAAATCCATGCAACTCATGGTGGGCATTCTAATGAACAGCAACCATAACGGGCGCTACGGGACAGCCTGCAAGACATCGCCACCTCCTCTCGATGCGCGGGCGCTTCAAAGGCAACTTGCAGGGGCCGTCCAGCCAGCGCCATTTGAGCCGCAGGAGCTACCGGCCGATCGTCCCGACGTCAATCCGCCGGTCGAACGACGCAAGCCATCGAGCGGTTCGGTGTGGTTCGGACGTCTGCTCAAGAGCCTTCTGGCGCTCCTCGTCCTGGCTGGGGTGGTGTGGGCTCCTCTGCAGTTGATGCTGCAGGCATCGAGCGTCGAGGCGGTCGTCAACGGCAGGCTCGTCGTCCTGAGGGCGCCGATCGAGGGTATGGTGACGGCGGGAAATCTGCCCGCACCCGGTGAGATCGTTGCGGCGGGCACGGCGCTCTTGCAGATTGACAATCCCCGTATCGACCACGGCACCGTCGACAGGCTGGAACAGCAGATCGCCGATGTGTCTGCCGAACATGATGCGCAAGTGCGCAGATTGGATGCCGCACGCGCAGAACAAGCGCGCCTCTCCAGCCAGGTCGATTCCTTCCGCAAGGCGCGCATGGCGATACTCGACGTCAATGCGGCGATTTTCGATCAACAGATCATCGCCGGCCGGGAAAAGAGCGCACTGGCCACCGAAGATGCCTTGCGCGCGCGCCGCCTGCAGACATCTGGCACGGTCGCTACTGCCGATGCGGACAAGAAGGCGAGCATCGCCGCGATTGCCACGGCCGGGCTTGCAGAACTCAGGCTTCAGCGCCAGCGCCTCGATGTCGAGCGCCAGGCGCTGTCCGCCGGTGTCTTCGTCGGCGACAGTTACAATGACCGGCCGCAATCGGCGCAGCGCCGTGATGAAGTCACCCGCCAGATCGCCGATCTGGAGGCCAGCGTGTCCGCCGACGCCACCCGCAAATACGACCTCGAGACAGCCCTCGCGCAAGCCAGGGTGCAGCAGAACACCCTTGCCGTCGCCCGCATTGCGGTGCCGCTGAAGGCCCGCGTCTGGGAGATGCTCGTCACACCGGGCGAGCACGTCAATCGCGGGCAGGACATTGCCCGCCTTCTCACCTGCAGGACCGCCGTGGTGACCGCGGCGGTGACCGAAGGCGTCTACAACCGGCTGCATATCGGGATGCCTGCCCGCTTCATCCCGCACGGGGCAAGCCAGGGCATCGAGGGCAGCATCATCAATCTCACCGGCATGGCCGGGGCATCGTCCAATTACGCCATCGCTCCTTCGGCACTCGACAAGGGACCCTATCGGGTGTCGGTCGCCGTGCCGTCGCTGGCGCGAAGCGACCGTTGTGCCATCGGCCGCACGGGGCGTGTCGTCTTCGGCAAACCAGAGGACTATGCGCCGGCAACACGCCTGATCGAGACGTTGCGCAGCTACTTTCCGTAATGGGGGATATCGCTTCCATCCTCGACAATGTCTGGCCCGGCATCGCTGCCGGTGCCCTGGCCGTTGCGATTGTGCCTTGGCTGCATCGCGAGAGCCGGGTGGCCCGCACCGGCCTTGTGGCCGTCTCGATCGCCCTCATTACGCGCTACATCGTGTGGCGGGGACTTGCGACATTGCCCCCTGCCGGGCTCACCCTCGACTACGCCGCCAGTCTCGTCTTCTATGGCGTCGAGGCCATCACCCTCCTAGGCACTGTGATCAATCTCGTCTTTCTGTCCCGTGTCAGGAACCGCACACCTGATGTTGAACGCAATATGGAGTGGCTTTACGCTCAGGATCCGCTCCCTCTCGTCGATGTCTTGATCTGCACCTACAATGAGGATCGCGACATCCTCGAGCGCACCGTGATCGGTGCCCAGGCCATGACCTATCCGGCCTTTCGGCTTTGGGTTTGCGATGATGGCCGCAGGCCGTGGCTCAAGGCCATGTGCGACAGGCTCGGCTGCGGCTACATCACCAGAACCGACAATGCCCATGCCAAGGCCGGAAACATCAACAATGCCCTGGCCTGTATCGGCCGGCTCGCCGAAAAACCGCAGTTCGTTTCCATCCTCGATGCCGATTTCGTGCCGCGTTCACACTTCCTCGAACGCGCCCTGACGCTGTTTCGCGACCCATTGATCGGCATCGTCCAGACGCCGCAGCATTTCATCAATCCTGACCCCATCCAGTCGAACCTGTCGACGACGGCGGTGTGGCCCGATGAACAACGCTTCTTCTTCGATGTCGTCATGGTCTCCAAGGATGCCTGGGGAACCGCCTTTTGCTGCGGCACCTCCTCGGTCATGCGCTACGAGCCGCTCGTGGCCATCGGTGGCTTTCCGACCGATTCGGTGACCGAGGACTATCTCACCACCCTGCGGATGAAGGAGCACGGGTTTGCCACTGCCTATCTCAATGAACCCCTGACGCTTGGCCTGGCGCCGGAGGGGCTCAAGGAATACATCACCCAGCGCGGTCGCTGGTGCCTTGGTTTCATGCAGATCTGCCGCGGCAGGAGCGGCCCGTTCTCGCGTCGCTCGACCCTGTCGTTTGTTGACCGCGTGAGCCTCATCGAAGCCTTCATCTCCTGGGCGGGGGCTTATTCCTACCGCCTGCTGGGGATCCTGGTGCCGATCGGCTATCTGGTCTTCGGCATCAAGGCCGTACAATGCAATATCACCGACTTGCTGCATCATTTCCTGCCGTTCTTCGTGTGGACCACGGTGGTGGTGAAATGGATCGCCCGTGGCCGAATCATGCCGATCATGACCGACGTTTGCCAACTCATCGCCGCCCCGACGGTTCTCAAGTCGGTTGCCGCTGGCCTGCTGTACCCTGCAAACCAGCGCTTCAAGGTGACGGCCAAAGGCGGTGATCGCAGCACCCGCTTTGTCGAATGGCCGCTGATGCGCTTCTTTCTGCTGCTGCTGGTCATGACCATCGCCGGAATTGCCAGCACCTGGCTAGGCGACGGTCGCACCAACGGTTTCGGAATGGGCCTGATGGCCATCGTCTGGGGCTGGTACAACATCATCGTTCTGACGGTCGCCGCTTATGTCTGCATCGAAGCGCCGCGGCTGAGGCGTGCGGAGCGCTTCGATGCCTCGGATCGGGTGACCATCGACGTCGGGACGGGTATCAGCCAGATCGCTGTCCTGGCCGACATCTCGATCCTGGGGGCACGCATCACGGGGCCGCCTCCCGGCGCTGTCGGAACAAAACTCAGGCTCGGCCTGCCGGGTCTGGCCGTTGGAGGCGAGATCGTGCGGGCCGGTCCGAACGAGTTCGCCATCCGTTTCAACGACGATTCCGAAAGCCGCGCTGCGATGATCCGCTACATCTATGCTGGCCCGTGCCAACGGGAGTTTCGCGAGGTTCGCACCGGCTCGCTGAGCTTCGCGGTCGCCCGCCGCCTGTTTCGATAGCCTGATGCCACTTGTCAAACGGCTCCGTCTCGCCGGATGTGACCGGGGGCAGCGCCCTAGAGGTTCAACGCCTTCATCTGAGGCGCCGCGTAGCGCTCTCCCGCAGCGGCGGGCAAGCTGCTCGCAATCTTCGAGAGATCCTCGGCGGTCAGGATCACGTCGAGGGCGCCGACGTTCTCGATCAGATACCGTGTGTGTTTTGTACCCGGTATCGGCACGATATCGTTGCCCTGGGCCAGCACCCAGGCAAGGGCGAGTTGGGCCGGCGTGCACCCCTTGTCACGGGCGACAGCGCCGATCAATTCAACGAGATCCAGGTTCTTGTGGAAATTCTCAGGCTGGAAGCGGGGCGTGTTGCGCCGATAATCATCAGCTGCGAGATCATCAATCGACTTTATCTGGCCAGTGAGGAAGCCGCGCCCCAGCGGGCTATAGGGCACGAAACCAATTCCAAGCTCGCGTATCGTCGCAAGGAGTCCGTCTTCCGGATCGCGGCTGCAGAGCGAATATTCGGTCTGCAGCGCGGTAATCGGATGGACGGCATGGGCGCGCCTGATTGTCTGCGGCGCGGCTTCTGACAGGCCGAGGAAACGAACTTTGCCAGCCTCGACCAGTTCGGCCATGGCGCCGACGGTATCTTCAATTGGCGTGTTCGGGTCGACGCGGTGCTGGTAGTAGAGATCGATGGTATCGATGCCGAGCCGCTTCAGGCTTGCCTCACAGGCCTGCCGCACGTAGTCGGGCCTCCCGTTGACACCAAGGAATTCTCCCTTGGCGCCTCGCATGTTGCCGAACTTGGTGGCAACGATCACCTGATCGCGCCTGCCGGCGATGGCGCGGCCGACCAGTTCCTCGTTGCGGCCGACGCCATACATGTCGGCTGTGTCGAGGAACGTAACGCCCAGATCGATCGCCAGATGGATCGTCGCCATCGATTCCGCATCGCTGCGACCGCTGTAGAATTCCGACATTCCCATGCAGCCAAGGCCGATGGCTGAAACCTCGAGCCCCGTCCGTCCAAGTCGGCGATGGTTCATGAGTGTTCTCTGTTTCGTATTCAATCAATATTGGTGGACGCGGCCAGGGTGCGGCTGATCGAGGTATCGAGAAGTGCCATCGCCTCATCGGCGATGGCCCGGTCGATTACCAGCGGCGGCATCAGTCTGAGGGTGCTGACACCGCACGACAGCAACAGCAGACCGTTGTGATAGGCCTCGTGCAGCAGGCGTCCGGTAAACCCTTTCGCCGGCCTGCGTGTGGCACTGTCAGTGACCAGTTCAACACCGAGCATCAATCCAAGGCCACGAACGTCGCCGATCAACTCAGGGTACTTGGTCTGCAAGGCGCGTAGCCGACCGAGCAGATATTTTCCCATCTCTTCTGCGTTGGCCCGGTATTTTTCTTCCACCAACGCCAACGTCGCAGACGCGGCAGCGCAGCAAACCGGGTTGCCGCCGTAGGTGTTGCCGTGCGCCCCATGCGTCCACTGCTCCATGATGCGTCGCCGGGCGACGACCATGCCGATCGGCATGCCGGACCCCAGGCCCTTGGCAAGCGTCATGATGTCGGGAGCGACATCGAAATGCTCGCTGGCGAACATGCGCCCGGTGCGCCCCACACCGGATTGCACTTCGTCGAATATCAACAAGATGCCATGTCGGTCGCAGAGCGTCCGTAGTCCTTGCAGGAAGCCGGGCGGCGGCACCAGGTAGCCGCCCTCGCCCTGCAACGGCTCGACCAGAATGCCCGCCACTTCCTTGGCCGGGACGTTGCTCTCGAACAGCACGTTCTCGATGTAGTCGAGCACTGCCTTGCCCTGATCATCGCCGGCCAGAAGCGGTCGATAGGGATTGGGATAGGGTACGTGGGTAACCCCGGGCATTGTCGGGAAATAGCCGGACTGCTGAGTGTACTTGCTCGAGGTGAAGGACAGCGAGCCCATCGTGCGGCCGTGAAAGCCGCCAAGGAAGCCAATGAAGCGCTGACGGCCCGTAACATAGCGCGCAAGCTTCAGCGCACCCTCAACGGCCTCGGTACCCGAGTTGCAGAAAAAGGACATGGCCGGCTCTTTGAACGGCGCCAGCCGGGCCATGGTTTCAGCAAGGCGGATCTGCTCTTCGTGCCAGTAGTCGGAGGAAATATGTAGGAACCTCTCCGCGGCCTGCTGGATGGCCTGTACGACTTGCGGGTGGCTGTGCCCGGTGGAGCACACGGCGATCCCGGCGGCAAAGTCTATGAAGCGATTGCCGTCCACGTCCCACACTTCGGCGCCGCGGCCGTGGTCCATCACGAAAGGATAGTCACGCGGATAGGACGGGCTGACAACAGCCTGGTCGCGCTTCAGCATCTCGCGTGCCTTCGGCCCTGGCAGTTGGGTTTTCAGATGGACATTGTCGGTGGATCTATTCAGCATGGATTCTCACTCTATCAGGGCCGGCGCTGCATCTATTCAATGCCGCCGGCCCCCCTTTCAGGTTCTCTTGAAGCGCCCTATGTTTTCGACGTTCACTTGAGGGAGGGGTATCGGTCAGTCAGGGTGGACCATTTCAGCCTCACCGGCAAGGGCAAGCGCCGAGCCTACGCGAGAGGCCCTTTTGCCAAACCAGGACGCACCCCACCCATAGCGCATCACGGCCGTGAGGACATTGAAAATCGGCTTGTCGCTGCCCATGAAGCCTTTCAGGGGCCCTTACTTGGGGCCATGCCAGTTGATCTGGCAGATCTCGGCGCTGCGACCGTCGAAATCCCATACCCGGCCGTGGGCCCTGACCTTGCCACGATTGGCATGGGCAATGATGATATCGGAGCCCATCCAGTAGCCGGTGTTGGTCACCATTACATCGACGTCGGGGTTGGGTCCGGCGATCGGCTCGACCTCGCCGACAATCTTGCGGCCCACTGTCAGGCGCCGCTTCTTGCCCTCGGTCTCGAAGCGCACCTCTGCACGCTCGGCCCCGAGGAACTCGCCCACCAGCACGCTGAAGAGGCCAGTGGTGCCTTGAGCCTGGCCTGAAAAGATGGCGACCAGCCCGGCATGGGCCGTTTCGTTCGCCCGTTCGTCGATATAGGCGGCCGCTTTCCAGTTGCCGCGTCCCATGTTGCCGGGAATGTCCATCAACAAGCCGATGTTGAGGCCGGCCAGGCTTTCGCCGTCATAATGCCCCTCGTCGATACGAATGCCGACCCAGGCCTGGCAATAACCCTCGGTGGGTGGGTGCTTGCCGAGGCTGACCACACAGGGGCAGAACACCGTGCAGTTGCAGTTGAGGATCAGTTCTCCCTTGATCTCCCAGGCCGGCGCAGTCTCGCTCATGACTTCCATCCTCTTGATGCCCCGGCTACAGGAACGGCAACCCGGTCAGCGTGCCGGCGACGGCCTTTCCGTCTTTCAGGACCTCGACTCGGTCGCCCGGCTGGCAGACCGCCTCAACCAGCGCAAAGCCGATATTCTGTTTCAGACGGTAGGACCAGATGCAATTGGTCATGCTTCCGACCTTCGTTGAGTCCTTGACAATATCAAACCAGATGAACGGCGCCAGCGTCGGCTCATTGCCTTCCAGCTTGACGCCCAGTTGATGGCGCCTGGGGCCTTTAGCCTTGATGGCTCTCAGCGCCTTGACGCCGATGACGTCGTCGGGCACGTCGAGATCGACATACTTGCCCATACGCACCTCGAAGGGATTCGTCTGATCGTCGGTGTCGCCGCCCCACGACAACAACCCGCTTTCGATGCGCTCGGTCGAGTTGGGGTTGCCGGGTCCGATGTCCCATGGCTTGCCGGCCTCGCGCACCAGGTTCCACAGATTGGTGCCCTTCGTGCCATCCATCAGATAAATCTCGAAACCACCCTGCTTCGACCACCCGGAACGCGCCACGGCGACGGGAATGCCGGCGATCGAGGTCTCGCGAAACCAGAAATATTTGAGCGCGCGCACCCAGTCGCCGAAAATCGACGCCACCACATCCTCGGCCTTGGGTCCCTGCACCGCCAGCGGCGAGATGTCGGGCTCCGAAACCTCGACATTCAGGTCGCGTTCGGCGGCGATGGCGCGGGCCCAGAACAGGATGTTGCTGTCGGCTATCGACAGCCAGTAGCGGTCATCGCCAAGCTTGAGGAGAATGGGGTCGTTGATCAGCGTGCCAGCGTGGTTGCACAAGGCCACATACTTGCCCTGGCCCTCGACGCACCGGTTCAGGTCACGCGGGCTGAGGATCTGCGCCAGCCGACCGGCATCGGGTCCCTTCAACTCGACCTGGCGCTCGCAGGCCACGTCCCACAGGGCAACGCCGTTGAGAAGGCGCCAGTATTCCTCCTGCGGCTGGCCGAACCCGGTCGGCATCAGCATGTTGTTGTAGGTAGTGAACGAGGCGACCCCCTCGGCCACGGTTGCTTCAAAGAACGGCGACGGGCGCAGACGCGCCGAGGGCATGATGCCGAACATGGGCAGGGCCTGAAAATCGTAAGGTGAATTTCGTCGACCGACTTAGAGCGCTGCATTGGCGGGGCGTCAAATGAACGATATAGTGTCTATGCCTAAACAGAAGTTATGGGTCGATTGGGGATGAAACGGAATTTGCCGCCGCTCACCTGGCTGAGAGCCTTCGAAGCAGCGGCCCGGCATTTGAGCTTCACGAGTGCCGCCGGGGAGTTGAACCTCACGCAGGCCGCCATATCCAAACAGGTGAAACTGCTGGAGCAATTCCTGCGCGAGCCGCTCTTTCAGCGCAAACCTCGCAGCCTCGCTCTCACCAAGATGGGGGCCGCCTATCTGCCCAAGGTGCGAGATGCTTTCGAGCGCCTCACCGCAGGGACCGCCGAAGTGTTCGGCAACCGCCGCTCGGAAGTCCTCACGGTGCGCTCGGCTGCCTCGTTTGCCGTCTACTGGCTCGGCCGCCGGCTGCCCGACTTCTATGCCCGCTATCCGGACAAGCCTCTGCGTCTGGTCTCCAGCGTGTGGAACGATGAATTTGACAAGGAACGCTTCGATCTCGATATCCAGTACGGCAGCGGCAATTGGCCGGGCTTGCGTTCGGATCGGCTTACCTGGGAGGAAATTACTCCGTTGTGCAGTCCCGCTCTGCTGCGCAAGACACCGTCCTTGAGCCTGCCGTGCGATCTGCATCACCATACGCTCTTGCACGTCCTCGGCTACGAGGAAGGTTGGGCCGTCTGGCTCAAGGCTGCCGGGATTAACGACATCAATCCCGGCCAGGGCCTGCAGTTCGATACCTCGCTCATGTCATTCGAGATCGCCGCCCAGGGCGCCGGGGTGGCGCTGGGCCGAACCTCCATGATGGAGCGCGAGATCGCCTCCGGCCGGCTGGTGGCGCCCTTCGACCTCAGGGTGGAGATCAGCGAGGCCTTCTATCTTGTCTCGTTACTGGATGACAACGAGCATCCCGACGCGCCGGTGTTCCGCGACTGGCTGATCGAACAGGCGCTGGCGACCCGACATAGAGGTCTGGCCGAAGGTTAGCCGTATCATCGCCCTTGACAGCAGGTTCGATCAGGGCAGAACCAGGAAGCAGGCCACAAGGCCCAGAATGCCTGCAGCGACGCGCACGGCCAGGTTCTTCGGCGCTATGAACGCATAGGACAGCGCCCACAAGCCGATGGCCATGCGGATGAAGGCAACGAGCGCGGCCATCGGTTCGGTAGCGACGTGGATAATCGCCGGGTTGGTGATCATCGCCAGCGGGATGATATAGAGCCCGATCCCCAGACGCATCGCCGACGCCGCCACCTTCAGCCAGTTCTCGCCCACCATGCCCGCTGCGATGAACACCGCCCCGCATACGGGCGGGGTGATCGTCGACAACAGCGCGAACCAGAAGACGAAGAGGTGGGCAAGCAGTAGTTCGATGCCCAGATGGTGCAGGGCCGGCCCGGCAATCGACACGCAGATGACGTAGGCAGCAGTCGTCGGGACTTCCATGCCGAGGACAATGCAGGCGAGCGCGGTGAGGAGCAGGGCCGGCCACAACGCGTCGTGGGCTGCCGCCAGGATGACCGAAGTGATCTTCACCCCGAGCCCGGTCATGCCGAGCACGCCGATGACGATGGAGGCGCAGATGATGATCGCCGCGATGGTCGAGATCTGGCGCCCGGCGGCAAGCGCAGCATCGCCGGCGCGTTCGAGAAAGAGCCTTGCGGAAACCTCGAAGCGGACGTTGACGAACAGCAGCAAGCAGCCGGCAAGGATGGCCATGCAGGCGGCATATTGCGGCGTCACCTTCGCCACGAACATCTGTTCGAGCAGGATGGCGAAGGGAACCGCGAAGAACAGCGTCGTGACGACGACATCGCGCCGTGCCGGGCGCTCCGAGGCATCGATCGGCTTCAGGTCGTAGCGTCGGGCAAACAGGTCGATGCCGATCCACACGGCGAGGAAATAGAGGGTGGCCGGCAGTAGCGCCGCGGCCATGATCTGGGTGTATGCAATGCCCGTTAGCTGTACCATGACGAAGGCACCGGCCCCCATCAGCGGCGGCATGATCTGGCCGCCGGACGAAGCGACAGCTTCCACGGCACCGGCCAGCGACCTGGGGTAGCCGAGCCGTACCATGGTCGGGATGGTGACGGCGCCGGTGGAGGCGACATTGGCGGAGGCCGATCCCGAGATGGAACCGAACAGAGCCGACGACAGCACCGAGACCTTGCCCGCGCCGCCCCTGAGCCTGCCCGCTGCGACGGTGGCAATATTCATGAATCCCTGGCCGGCCTCGCCGGCGTTAAGCACCGCGCCCATGATGACGAAGATCGCCACGACATTGACGGAAACGCCGGTCAGCGGCCCCCAGATGCTGCCTTCGGTGATCGCCAGGGTGCCGAGAAAGCTCTGCAGCGGCTGGGCCGGATGACCAAACTCACCGGGGAAATACTGCCCGAACAGACCATAGATCAGGCAGGCCAGGGCGACCGAGGGCAGCGGCCAGCCGATCGCCCGGCGCGCCATCTCCAGGGTGACGACAATGAGCGTTGCCGCCACCACCAGCTGCCAGTTACCGGCAAGGAAGCCATACTGGTCGGCGAGGGCATCGGCGTTGAAGGCGGTGTAGAGGCAGGCGATCTCACCGGCGATGACGAACACTGCGCCGGAAAGCAACTGGCCTCGCGTTCTGGACATGAAGATGAACAGCCATGGCAAGGCGAGCGCCATGTGCAGCGGACGCGCCACCAGTGCCTGCACGAGCCCGCTGAACACCAGGCTGAGATGGAAGGCGATGGACAATAGCCCCAGCGCGATCCACAGACCCCGCATGTTGGTGGTGGCGTCGATCCCGCCTGACTTGCCCTGGCTGGTTGCGTTCGCCATTGCGGACTTTCAATGAAGGGGCGCCCGAAAGATCAGGCGCCTGCCTCACATTCAATGGCCGCGGTCAGCGAATGGCCTCGGGCACCTTGATGCCGGCTTCATCGTAATAGCGCAGGGCGCCTGGATGCAGCTTGATCTTCGATGCCTGCAGCATCTGCGGATCGACGGCTTTCCACCAGGGCGAGTCCTTGCCCATCGCCGCCTTTTCCGCCCAGAACGTCTTGGTCAGCAGGTAGGCGGTATCGTCGCTCATGTCGGTGGTGGTGAAGGCATCAACCGACAACGACGTCGTGGCCACATCGCTGTCGACGCCCGCGTAGGTACCGGCGGGAATGATCTGTTTGGTGCGATGGGTTTTGGCGATCTCCTCGTCGGTCATCGTCACCAGGGTGATCGGCGTGTTGGCGGAGGCCTCAATGACGTTCGGTGCGGGAAACGAGCCGGCCGTCACGAACCCGTCGATCTGCTTGTTCTTCAACGCATCGGCGGCGTTGCCGAGCTCGGCGTTGGCGATGGTGACCTTGTCCTCCAGCCCGAACATCTTGAGGTACCTGGCCCCTTCTCTCGCACCGAACGAGCCCTTGCCGAGCAGGATCGCCTTGCCGGCGAGATCAGCGAGGGGAATAGTCGGCTTGCCATCGCTGCGCACCACGAAGTGCATGGTCAGTGAGGGGATGGGAAACAGCACTCGGATCTTGGAGAAGGGTTCGGTCGGCTTGTCCTTGAACGGCCCCTTGGCGTTCATGGCGGCGCTAACGAGCCCCGGCGGCGAAGTGAAGACGTAGTTGCCGCTACGGACCGCGGCTTCCATGACGTTCTGGACCGAGCCCTGGCTCTCCTCGACCGTCAGAATGGCGCCGCCCTTGGTCCCGGCTTTGATGGCGTTGGAGAGTTCGACGCCCATCTGGTAGTAGGACGTGCCGCTCTTGGCCGACTTGTAGGCGATGCGCACTTCGGCCTGGCCGGGGCTTGCGAGTGTTGCGGCGCACACCAGTGCCGCAGCGGCGATGGCGATGGTCTTCAATGCCTTGAACATGCTTTTTCTCCCTTTCGCTGTCGCGCCGGCGGGGCGCATCTTTCTTATCGGCCGGCAATGCAGCCGGGCACCAGGTGATCCTGCGCGCAAGTCGCGGGTCCGATCGGTGATGCACCCGACCGGCGCGCTTCTGTCAAGCAAAAGCTGATTGCGGATTTCGAAAGGACCGTTCGCCGGACCACAAGGCGTGTGTGTCACGCGGCGCGGGCGCGGGTTTCCTCCACCAGCGCCAGCGCCTCTTCAACGACGGCACGGCCGGCGCCCGGCCGATGGGCGTTCTCCGACAGGTGCCGCCGCCACAGTCGCCCGCCCGGTTGGCCGTGATAAAGCCCCAGCATGTGGCGGGTCAGGCGCGACAGGAAGACGCCCTCGGCCAGCCTTTGCTCGATATAAGGCATGAACGCCGCAACCGCATCGCCACGGCTCGATACCGGGTTGTCGCTGCCGAAGAACCGCCGGTCGGCATCGGCCAGAAGCCACGGCGTCTGGTAGGCGGCGCGTCCCAGCATCGCTCCGTCCACCCGGGCGAGATGGTCTTCGGCCTCCTCCAACGAGGCGACGCCGCCGTTGACGATGACTTCCAGGTCGGGCCTTGCCTGCTTGAGGCGATGGACACGGGCGTGATCGAGCGGGGGAATCTCCCGGTTCTCCTTAGGCGACAAGCCGCTCAGCCAGGCCTTTCGCGCATGCACGATGAAGGTCCTGCAACCGGCCGCCGCCACGGCCTCGACGAAGGCGCGGAAATCCTCCTCGCCATCCTGATCATCGATGCCGATGCGGCACTTGACGGTGACCGGGACGGAGACGGCGGCGCGCATGGCGGCAACGCATTCGGCCACGATCTGCGGCTCGCCCATCAAGCAGGCCCCGAAGCGGCCCGAGAGCACCCGATCGGATGGACAGCCGCAATTGAGGTTGATCTCGTCATAACCGAAGTCGGCGCCGATGCGGGCTGCCTCTGCCAGTTGGCGCGGCTCCGAGCCGCCCAGTTGCAGGGCGACGGGGTGTTCACAGGCATCGAAGCCCATAAGCCGCTGGCGCGCCCCATGCACGACGGCTGCCGAGGTCAGCATCTCGGTATAGAGCAGGCCACGACGGGTCAGCACCCGGTGGAAGGCCCGGCAATGCCGGTCGGTCCAGTCCATCATGGGGGCAACGCAGAAGCGGCGCGGCGAATGCTCGGCGGTCGATGTCATGGACGCCTATATAGGTCGGAGAAGTCTCTGCGTCGACCGCCACTAGCCACGCAATGCCTCCAGTTGGGCAGCGTAGCCGGATGCATCGACAAGGACGTCGAGGACGGCTGGGCCGTCGCAGGCAAAGGCTTCGGCCAGCGCTCCATCGAGATCGTCATCGAGACCAACCTGCCAGCCGAGACACCCCATCGCTTTGGCGACGGCAGCAAAGTCGGTCGGCGGATAGCGCACCCCGAGCGAAGGGCGCTGGGCGCGCCGCTGCTTGATATCGATGAGCGATAGCGCAGCATCGTTGAGAACAACGCAGACGATCTTGGCCTGGGATTCAGCGGCGGTCGCCAACTCGCCCAGGCACATCATCATGCCGCCGTCACCGGTCAGCGCGGCGACCGGTACCGGCGGGTCAGCCAGCGCGGAGGCAATGGCGGCGGGCACGGCAAATCCCATGCTGGAAAGCCCGTTCGACTTGAGCACCGACAACGGCTCGGCGGCCTGCCAAAATGCCATCGCCGCGAACATGTGGGCGCCTGAATCGACGCAGAGGCGGGTGCCGGCAGGGGCTGCCCGTTGCACCGCCTCAGTAACGGTCTGGGCATTGTGCCCCCTCCCCGCCAACGACAGTCGCTCGCGCATGCGCTGGCGCAAGCCTGCAACCTCGCCGGGATCCCAGGCGCTGTTTCGCAACGATGGCCGCAGTGCCTCGACGATATCGCCGAAGGGGCCGCACAAGGTCACGGCCGGCTCGACCGGGTGGCGATGGCCGGGCGTCACGGCAAGCTCCAGCAGCGGTGCGGCGTAGGACCATGGGCCGGGGATGACCTCGACGGGATCGAGGCCGTAGAGGATGATCAGGTCGGCCGCTTCGAGGCTGGCGGCCTCCGCCCGTGCCCCGGTGAACAGACCGATCATGCGTGGATCGGCATCGGGGAAGACACCCTTTGCCTTGTAGGTGGCAAGAACCGGGGCGTGCAGCCCATCGGCAAGCCGGGAGAGCCCTGTGGCGCCTGCGGCCGAACGGGCATCGAGACCGGCGATTATGATGGGCCGCCTGGATGCTGCAAGTAGGCGCCCTGCCGCATCGACATCGCCAACCACGCCCGGCTCAGGGGATCGAGCGGGCGATGCGGAGGACGCCACCGGGCGGGCGGCGTCGCTACTGGCGAGGTCCACATGCACCGGTCCCAGTGGGCGGGTCAGCGCCAGATCAAGCAGTTGATCGAAATCTCCCGCCGTCTCGGCCATCAGGCGGCAGCCGGCCTTCACGAGGGGTGAGTAGAGGGCGCGCTGGTCAAAAGCCTGATGCAGGGACGAGCCGGCGCCGCGGCAATCGCTGATCAATACCACCGGAGCCTTTTCCAACGCTGCATAGGCGATGCCGTTGACGGCGCTGGCGGCCCCTGGCCCGATGCCGGTCAGCACCACGCCGGGCGCGCCGGTCAGTTCCGCCGTGACGGCGGCCATGAAGGCCGCGGCGGTTTCGGTGCGGGCGAGCACGAAATCGATACCGGCCCTGGCGCCAGCGTCGATGACATCGAGGCTCGACCCGCCGCCAGGTATGCCGAACATGCGCTTGACCCCGCGCCGATTGAGCGTGGCAACGATGTAATCAACTAGGCTGGGCCGGCTCATCGATTCACTTTGTCCCCTGCTACCCGCCTAACGAGGGTCGACGGGAAGCCGGCCAGCGCATCCGAACACCTCTTCCATGCGATGGGCGGCGCGCAACAGAGCTTCTTCGCCGCGCGGTCGGCCGACGAGCTGGATGCCGACGGGCAGCCCCGAGCGGGTAAAACCGCACGGCAGGGCCAGCACCGGGCAGGCGGTCATGGTGAGCGCGAAGGTGATGGCGAACCAGTCGATGTAACTGGCACAGGGTTTTCCGTCGATGACCTCCACCCAGTTCTGCTCGACCGGAAACGGCGAAACCGACACCGCCGGGCAGATCAGCAGGTCGTGGGTCTGGAAGAACTCGACCATGCGGTGATAGAGCGCCCAGCGTACCCGCTGCGCCGACAACAGATCCTGCGCGGTCACATCGAGGCCCTTTTCGATGTTCCACACAATATCCGGGTTGATCCGGTCGCGGTGGGCTTCCAGCGTGGGGCCCATCGAGGTGCCGAAAAGGACGCCGCGCAGGGTATGGAAGGCTTCCAGCACGCCGGTAAAATCCGGGCAGTCACCGGTGACATCGGCACCGATTTCGGCAAATCGTGCCGCAGCGGCAGCGCAGATGTCGGCGATCTCCGGTTCGACAGCAACAATGCCGCCGAGGTCGCGGCTGAAACTGACCCGTACCGGCAGTCCGGATTTTTGCAGGCCATGGGTGAATATGCCGGCGGGGGTGTCGAAAGACAGAGGATCATCAGCCTCGAAGCCGGCCGAGGCATCGAGCATCAAGGCAACATCGGCAACAGTGCGACCCATGGGTCCTTCCACCCACAGTGTATCGAAGGCGGGAAGACTGGCGCCGCGCGGCACCCGGCCGGGACCGGGCCTCAGGCCGACGACGCCGTTGAAGCTGGCGGGCGTACGCAACGAACCGCCGAGGTCGCTGCCGTTGGCCAGCCACGTCATGCCGGTCGCTAACGCCACGGCGGCGCCGCCCGATGATCCGCCCGCGCTAAGGCGGATGTCCCAGGGGTTGCGGGTGGCGCTGAATACCGGATTGAAGGTGTTGCCGCCGGCGAATTCGGGAACATTGGACTTGCCCATCGCGACGCCCCCATGGCGCTCCAGGCGCGCGACGGTGGCATCGGAGCGCTCGGCCACCCGCTCGGCAAAGATCGGCGAGCCCATGGTGGTCCTGACGCCGCCGAGATCGTTGTAGTCCTTGATTGCCAGGGGCAGGCCGGCAAGCCAGCAGGCGGGATCGACGCCGGCGGGCGCTTGCGCAGTCATCCGCCGTGCCGCGTCGCGGGCGCGGTCGAGACACAGGATCGGCAGCGCGTTGACGACCGGATTGACCGCTTCGATGCGCGCTGCTGAGGCCTCCACCAGGTCGAGCGAGGAGGCGTCGCCAGCACGCAGCGCCGCCACGGCCGCGGTCGCCGTCATGCGAATGAGTTCATCGTTGCTCAACTTGATATCCTTTCCGGTATTCGAGGCCACGAAGCGGAATTTGCCGCATGTAACGCACCGATGCCAGCGCGATCACCCTTCAGCGATCGAGCGTGAAACGATCAGTGCATCGAGCGCCATGGCGCCACGGCCCTTGGGCAGCACGGCGAAGGGATTGATGTCGAGGCTCTCCAGCGCCTCGCCGGCGGCGGTGGCGAAACGCGAGACGGCGGCCAGCGCCCGGGCGAGCGCCTCGATATCCGCGGGCCGGTTGCCGCGCGCGCCCTCCAGCAGCGCATGGCCCCTGATTTCAGCGATCATGCGCCGGGCCTCGGCCTCGTCGAAGGGCGGCAGGCGGAAGGTCGCGTCCTTCAGGACCTCCACATGGATGCCGCCAAGCCCGAACATCACGACCGGCCCGAACAAGGGGTCGCGCTTGACGCCGATGATGGTCTCGATGTGCCCTGAAAGCATGGGGGCAACGAGGACACCGTCTATCGCCGCTTGCGGGGCGCGCTTTGCTGCCCGTGCCATCAGGGTGGCAAAGCCCCGGCGCACCGCCGCCCTGGTCTTGAGATCGAGCAGCACACCGCCGATCTCGGTCTTGTGGGCGATGTCGGGCGAAACAAGCTTCAGCGCCACAGGGCCGCCAATGCGGGCGAAGGCGGCAGCCGCCGCATCGGCGCTGCGGCTGAGCGTTTCGTCGACCACCGGTATGCCGGCCCTCGCCAGGATGGCCTTGCTCTGATGTTCGCTGAGCGGTCCTCGGGGCAGAGCGATCTTCGGGAGGTCGATGGGGCATGGGCTTTCAACAGCATCGTCGGGTACCAGGGCGGCGATGGCTTCAACCGCCCGGCCGGGATCCTCGAAAACCGGGAATCCCTCGGCCTCATAAGCTGCCACCACATCGGGCGTCGCCAGCAGCGACAACACGATCAGGCGGTCGGGATGGTTGTTGCGTACCTTGCGCAACGCGGCGATGAGTTGCGGCGCCATGGCGGGCGAACCCGCAACGGTCGTAAAGAAGGCGATCACCGCGTCATAGCCGCCTTCAGCGACGATCATGTCGAGGTTGCGCCCGAATAACGCCAGGTCGTTGAAAGCCTGGGCCGTGATGTCGACCGGATTGCGCGGCGCGGCAAACGGAAGACTCGCCTTCAGGGTCTCCTGCACCTTCAGCGGCATGGCCGGAAACTCCAGTCCGCAATCGGCGGCGATATCGGCCATCAAGATGCCCCCGCCGCCCGAAATGGTGACGATGCCGAGCCGCCGGCCGGTGGGCAAGCGGCCGGCCAGCGCCAGCACAGCGGCATCCACCAGCGTTTCAGCCGAGCGCACGCGCGCCACGCCGTAGCGGCGGAACACCGCCTGGTATACGGCATCACCGCCGGCCAGTGCCGCCGTATGGGAGGCCGCCGCGGCCGCCCCGACGGCTGAGCGTCCCACCTTGATGGCGATCACCGTCTTGCCGGCTGCCTTGGCCCTGGCCAGCGCCGCCATGAGTTCGGGTCCGCGCCTTGCGCCCTCGATATAGAGCATGACAACCCGGGCGCCGGGATCGGCGATGACGAAGTCGAGGCATTCGGCCACCTCCACATCACATTCGTTGCCGGTGGAGATCCAGTAGCGCAGGCCGATTCCGCGCTGGTGGGACAGGTAGAAGAGGTGGCTGCCGAAGGCCCCGGACTGGCTGACGATGGACAAGGCGCCCGGTCTCGGGAACATGCGATCGAGGGTGTTGGTGAAGGTGCCGAAAAAACCGCTGAAGGAATTGAAGGCGCCAAGACAGTTGGGACCGAGGATGCGCATGCCGCTCGATTTGGCGATGCGCGCCAGTTCCGCCTCGGCGGCCTGCCCGTCCGGGCCGATCTCGGCAAAGCCCGAACCGAAGACGATGGCGCCCTTGATGCCTCTCGCCGCGCACGCCCTGACCGCCGCGACTGTGGCGGCGACCGGCAACGCCACGATCGCGACGTCGATCCCTGCTGGCAGGTCGTCTACCGAAGGCACGGCCGCCAGTCCCTGCACCGTGTCGCGGTTGGGGTTGACGGGGATGATCTGCCCTTGAAGCCACCGCGGATCAGATAGTCGAGCACCCTCCCGCCGATGCGAGTGACATCGGCGGAGGCGCCCACCACGGCAACCGACGAGGGATCGAAAAGGGCGCGCAGCGTCTCGCTCATGCCGTCGCTGTATCGCCATAATCGATCTTGGTGCCGAGCCAGCCCTGTTCCTTCTTCGCCCAGTAGAGCTGTCTCAAGCGCTGGGTGAGCGGGCCCGGCTGGCCGCCGCCGACCGGTTGGCCGCCGATGCGGGTGACCGGCATGATGCCGCCGGCGGTCGATGTAAGGAACACCTCGTCGGCCCCGCGCACCACATCGGCCGGCACCGTTGTCTCCTCGATCCTGACGTTGGTCTCCTTGGCCAGTTCGAGCACCGTGCGCCGCGTCAGGCCGTCGAACACACCTTCGGCCGGGGTCATCAGCCGGCCCTTGCTGACAATGAAGATATTGAAGCCCGGCCCCTCGGTGACATTGCCGTCGCCATCGCTCAGCACCTCGGTGTCGCATCCGGCGTCATAGGCCTCGAGCAGGCCGAGGGTGAGATCGATCCAGTGAAAGTTCTTGGTGCGCGGATCGACCGAGGCGGGCGGTATGCGCTCGATGCCGGAGATGTGGAGGTTGAGGCCCAGTGCCTGCTTTTCCGGATCGGCGATCCACACGAAGGGCACGGCGAAGACATAGAGCCGGTTTTCCCCCTGGCGCGGGTCGCGGGTGCCCTTTGGCGCCAGCCCGCGGGTGCAGGTCATCTGCACGAAGGCATCGCGCAGGCCGGTGCGGCGCACGCATTCAAAGAGAATCTCGACGAGCCGTGCCCGCGACACCGGCAGCTTGAGGCGAAGGGCGGCCATGTTGCGCTCGAAGCGGTCGAGATGATCGTCGAGGCGGAACATGTAGCCCTTCCACACATGCGTCACGTCGTAGGTGGCGTCCGACTTGATGAAGCCGCGATCGAGCAGGGGAATGCGGGCTTCGGCGACGGGCACGAACTCGCCGTCGACCCAGGCGGCGCCGTCTGAAAAATCCGGGGAAGCAAGCATTGCCGGGTCTCCTCATGGTCGCAAAGCCGATACTATCGGGAAACTGGCAGGCGGCGATACACCCTCTCTCCCCTGTTCTGCAACGACCCGCGCGACATTTAAAACGTTTGGCGGCTATGTCGACATGAAGGTCTTGAGCGCTTCGATGGTGCGTTCCATTTCATCGCCGAGACCGATGGTGAAGCGCAGCTTGTCGGCGAAATCGGCAAGCGCGAACTTGCGCGCGACGATGCCGTGGCGCTTGAGGTGGGCGTCGGCCTCGGCGGCGGTGCGACCGGGCTCGTCGGGGAAGCGCACGTGCACGAAGTTGGTCTGGCTGGGATAAACCGCAAGGCCCATGGCGACGAGCGCTGCGCTGAAGCGGTCGATCCATTGGCGGTTGTGGGCGAGCACCGCCGCGATGTGGCCGGCATCTTCCAGCGCGGCGATGGCGGCGGCCTGGGCGGCGATGTTGACCGGAAACGAGGGACCGATGCACTCCATGAGATCGATGACCGGGCGCGGGCCATAACACCAGCCGAGCCTAAGGCCCGCCAGGCAGAACAACTTCGAAAAGGTGCGCGTCACCACGACATTGCCGAACTCGTCGACCAGACCGGTAGCGCCTTCATAATCGGGCGCACGGGCATATTCGTCATAGGCGGCATCGACGATCAGCAGGATGTCATCGCGCAAGGTGTGGCGCAGCCGGCGGATCTCGGACCCCGACAGATAGGTGCCCGACGGATTATCCGGATTGGCGACGATGACGATCCTGGTGCGCTCGTTGACGGCGGCAAGGATGTTGTCGACGCTGTGTCGGAAGTCGACATCCGCCGCCGCCACCGGGGTCGATCCGGCGCGAATGGCATAGATCGGGAACTGCATGTAGGCGTGCTCGGAATGAATCACTTCATCACCGGGGCCGGAATAGGCGTTCACCAGCCGCAGCAGCACCTCGTCGGATCCGGGTCCGAAGGTGATCTGCGATGCTTCAAGGCCGAAGCGGCGGGCAATGCCATCAGGCAGGCCCTCGAGATCGATCTCGGGATAGCGGTGGGCCGCGGCCAGAACCCGGCTGGCGGCCGCAACGGCGTCAGGGCTTGGCCCCAGCGGCGATTCGTTCGACGACAGCTTGACGATGCGGTCGAAACCCGGCAGCCGCGATATCCCCACCATGTAATAACCGATATCGTCGAGAGCGGGTCGTGGGACAAGGGCCGATAGCGCTGAACGATTCATGGGTTTCTCCGTACCGAAATGCCATTTGCAAAACTGTGATCACAATCAACCTATCATCAGGCGCTGGCGTTGTGGTAGGTGATTTTGCATCACCAGCGCATTTTGCCCGGCCGCCCGGCATGCGGGTGCCGGCAAGGCGCAAAATCGGGTTCGCCGTTCATGTCCGATCTCCCACGCATCGTCTTCCTCGACCGGGCCGCCTTCAGCGTGGCGGTGCAGCCGCGGCGCATCGAAGTGGCTTGCGAATGGATCGACCACAACGACACACCGCCGGAACTGGTGCGCGAACGCCTGCAGGGCGCAACCGCCGTCATCACCGTCAATGTGCCTTTGGGGCCGGCCGACCTTGAGGGCCTCGACACCCTGAAATTCATCTCGGCCTGCTCGAGCGGCCTCAATCATGTCGATCTCGACTGCTGCCGTGCCCATGGCATCGAGGTCGAAGGCGTTGCGGGCTATGCTAGCCAGACGGTTGCCGAACACGCCATGGCACTGCTGCTGGCGGTGAAGCGCGGGCTGGCCGGCTACGTGCGCGACATGGATGCGGGCGAATGGGCGAAATCAGGCAGGCGCAGTCTGCCGATCCACCCTGTTGGCGACCTGCATGGGTTGCGACTGGGTCTCGTCGGATCAGGCGCCATTGGCGAGACGCTGGCCCGCATCGCGAGCGGGTTCGGCATGCAGATCATGCGGGCGGGCCGGAAGGGCGCGAGCGAGGTGCAGCCCGGACGCACACCCTTCGACGAGGTTATCGCAACGGCGGACGTCATCAGCCTGCATTGTCCGCTGACACCCGAAACAGCCGGCCTGATCGGCGAAATCGAGTTTGCCGCCATGACCCGCCGGCCGGTGATCATCAACACCGCGCGCGGCGCCCTCATCGACGAGGCGGCGCTGGTCAGGGCCCTGGCGGACGACCGCATTGCCGGCGCCGGCCTCGATGTGGTGAGCAGCGAACCGATCGCCATCGACAACCCCCTGAACCAGCTGATCGGCGATCCGCGCTTCATCCTGACCCCGCATGTCGGCTGGTCGGGCGATCATGCACAGCAGGCGCTTTACGACGGCGGCATTGACAATGTGCTCGCCTTCCTGGCGCGGCAAGGATATCCATGGCCCCATTGTGATCACAGTTGGTGCCCGGCTTGCGGCGACTGAATGCCGATGGGCCGGCACGAAAATTTCACTTTCCATGGCCGATTCGAGCGCTTAGCGTGCGTGATCACAAAGGGTACGGAATGAACAGATTTGACCGGACATCGAAGCTACCCAGAAGGCAAACGATGTCGAACGGGCGCGCTTTGGCAATCTGGGCACTCCGGGAGGCAATGCCGGTCGGCACGCTTGGAGCGGTGATCGGCGGCAGACAGGGATACTGCGTCCCGAAATAAGGGACGGTAACTTCAGGAGGACTGCAAATGAAAATCAATCTTCGGCTACTCGATATTCTGCGGCGCGGTCGCAGCGAACACGAAAACCATCTGATCGACGGGCTCGTCGACGGCCGGGTCAGCCGCCGCGACTTCATGCGCCATGGCACAGTGCTCGGCCTGTCGCTGCCGTTCCTGCAGACGGTTGCAACTTCGGTCGGCGTGGTGGGCGCCCCGAGCCTTGCACGCGCCGCCATGTCCGGTGGCACCGTTCGGGTGGCGCAGACGGTTCCCGCCGCGGCCATCGATCCCGTGACCATTGCCGATGGCGGCGGGGTGACGGTGTTGTCCTATGTGGCCGAGAACCTCTGCCTGTCGGGGCCTGATCTCGCTCTGCAACCGCTTCTCGCCGAAAGCTGGTCGCCCAACAAGGACGGCACGGTGTGGACGTTCAAACTCAGGAAGGGCGTGAAATTCCACAACGGCAAGACGATGACCGCCGACGATGTGGTGGCCTCCATCGATCGTCTCGCCGATCCGAAAAACGGCTCCAACGCCCTGTCGGTGTTCAAGGGCATGCTGTCGAAGGGCGGCACGCGCAAGGTCGACGATCTCACCGTCGAATTCCATCTTGATGTCGCCAACGGTAACTTCCCCTACGCCTTGTCGACCGACAACTACAACGCCGTCATCCTGCCGGCCGATTATGCCGGAGATTTCGAAAAGACGATGATCGGCACCGGTGCGTTCAAGCTCGACAAGTACACCGCCAAGGTGGGCGCATCGTTCACCCGCTTTGACGATTACTGGGGCGGCAAGCCGTTGCCCGACCGCCTGGAAGTCAGTTTCTACAATGACTACCAGCCGCAGATCCTGGCGCTTCAGGGGGGCCAGGTCGACATCATGCAGCAGGTCCCGGTGCTGCAGGGTGTGGCGCTGCTGCATGACCCGAGCGTCGACATCATATCGCGGCCATCGACAGCGCATGAAGAAGTCCACATGCGCACCGACAAGGCGCCGTTCACGGACAAGCGGGTGCGTCGCGCCGTTGCCTTGTGCCTCGACCGGCCCAAGCTGGTCCAGGGGTTGATGAAGGGCAAGGCGGCGATCGGCAATGACAGCCCCTTCGCCTCGGCCTTTCCCTCCACCGACAAGAGCGTGCCGCAGCGCGAGATGGATATCGCCGAGGCCAAGAAGCTGCTGGAGGCAGCTGGCATGGCGAATGGCTTCGAGACGACCCTGACGACCGAGAAGTATCTCGAAATCCCCGATTACGCTGTGCTGATCCAGAATGCCGTCAAGCCGGTCGGCGGCAAGATCAATCTCAACGTCCTCGATCAGGGCGCCTATTACGGCGATGCTGTCTACGGCAAATCACCGTGGCTCGATTCCGACATGGGCATCACCGATTATGGCCACCGCGGCGTGCCCAACGTCTTCCTGCAGGCGCCGTTGACGAGCGACGGCACATGGAACTCGGCGCATTTCCACAACAAGGAATACGACAGCCTTGTCTCCGGCTACATCGCCGCCCTCGATCTGGAGACGCAGCAAGCGGCAGCCGGCAAGATCCAGCGCCTGCTGCTTGATGAGACGCCGATCCTCTATACCTACTTCTACGATTTCCTGACGGCGACGAAGAAGGGCATGAGCGGCGTCGAGCCGACCGCCATGGGCCACCTCTTCCTCACCCAGGCATCGTTCTGAGCCTTGGCGATTTTCCTCCGGGCGGCGCCCGCCCGGAGGTTTTCGCTGCACAACGAAGCAAGGGAGGTTCGCCATCGCCCGCTTCTTGATGCAACGCCTGGCGCTGTCGCTGGTGACGTTGTGGCTGCTCAGCGTGCTGGTGTTCGCCGGCGGCCAGGTGCTGCCGGGCAATGTCGGGCGCGCCATGCTGGGCCCCTTCGCGGATCAGCGCGCCGTCGATGCGCTCAACCACAAGATGGGCACCGACCGGCCGCTCCTCGTTCAGTATGGCGACTGGGTATCGGGTTTCGTGGTCGGCAACCTCGGCACCTCCTATGCCTATCGCGCCCCGGTGGCGCCGTTCGTCGAGACGGCGCTCGTCAACTCCGGCAAGCTGGCCCTGGTTGCTTTCCTGCTGGTGGTGCCGCTAGGCATTTTCGGCGGGGTGGTTGCGGCGCTCAATGTCGGCCGGCCTCTCGACAGGGTGATCTCCATAACCGGGCTCTCGGCCACCATTGTGCCTGAGTTCGTCTCCGGCATCGTGCTGATCATGATCTTCGGCGTGTGGCTCAGATGGCTGCCGATTTCGGCGACCTGGCCGCAAGGGGCCGGGTTCTTCGGCCAGCTCTATCACCTGATTCTGCCCGCCGTTCCGCTGGTGCTGATCCTGTTCGGCTATATCGCCCGCATGGCAAGAGCTGGCACGGTTGAGGCGCTGGACGCCGATTACACCCGCACCGCCATGCTCAAGGGCCTGAGGCGCTCGACGGTGATCTGGCGGCATGTACTGCGCAATTCGCTGCTGCCGACCATTGGTGTGGTGGCGACCCAGACCGCCTATCTGATCGGCGGCCTCGTCGTCATCGAGACACTGTTCCACTATCAAGGGATTGGCTCGCTCATCTATACCGCCGCCAGCAAGAAGGACTTTCCCATGCTGCAGGCAGGCGTCCTCGTGGTCGGGATCGTTTTCACCATAGCCAGTCTGGCCGCCGACCTGCTGTACTCCATCCTCAACCCGCGGATCCGCATCGGGGGTGAGGAATGAGCGATCTGGCCGACCCCTCGGGCGTTGTCAGCGAGGCCGACAGCACGTCCACCGAGCGGCGCGAAAGGCTGCGCCAGATCCTGCGCTCGCCAACTTTCCTGATCGGTGCGGCCATCGTCGCCTTCTGGGTCGGCTGCGCCGTCTTCGGGGCATCGCTGGTGCCGTACGATCCCTTCGCCGACGATCTCCTCAATGCTCTCATGCCGCCCTCGGCCCAACACTGGTTCGGCACCGACCAACTCGGCCGAGATGTGTTCTCGCGGGTGATTGCCGGCTCGCGCGACATCCTCACCGTGGCACCGCTGGCCACCGTCATCTCCACCGTTGTCGGCGCCGCGCTGGGCCTGACCATGGGCTATTTCCGCGGCTTCATCGACGAGGTCATCAGCCGCTTCGTCGATGCTCTCCTGGCCTTGCCGACAGTGATCGTGGCACTGTTTGCGCTGGTCGCCGTCGGCGCCTCGACGATAACGGTGATGCTGGTGATCGGCCTGACCTTTGCGCCGATCATCGCCCGCACGGTGCGCGCCAGCGTGCTGGCCGAACGCGAGCTCGACTATGTCGCGGCTGCCCGTCTGAGGCGCGAAAACGCCTTCCACATCATGTTCGTGGAGATCCTGCCCAACGTGCTGCCGCCCATCATGGTGGAGACCACGGTACGTCTGGGCTACGCCATCTTCACGGTGGCGACCCTGAGCTTCATCGGCTTCGGCATCCAGCCGCCGTCGCCCGACTGGGGCTTGTCGATCTCCACCAACTACGGCCTCATCGGCGGCGGTTACTGGTGGACAGTGCTGTTCGATGCCTTTGCCATCGCCTCCCTGGTGGTGGGCGTGAACCTGGTGGCCGACGGCATCCAGGGGGCGCTCGATGCCTGAGCCCGACGCATTGGCGCTTGAGGATCTTGAGGTCACCTACTCGGTGCGCGGCCGGCCCCGGCGGGTGCTGCACGGCATAAGCTTTCGCATCGGGCGTGGAGAATCCTACGGGCTGGTGGGCGAGTCCGGCTGCGGAAAATCGACCGCCGCGCTGGCCGCCGTCGACTACCTGCCGCGCAATGGCCGGGTCAGCGGCGGCAGGATCGTGGTCGCCGGCCGCAATCTGGTCGGCCTCGATGCCAGCGAGGTGCGCACCTTGCGGGCCAACAATCTGTCGATGGTCTACCAGGACCCCGGCCGGGCGCTCAATCCGTCCATCAGGATCGGCCGCCAGGTGGCCGAAGTCTACGAGGTCCTGAAGGTGCCCCAGCGCGAGGCGCGCGAGCGGGCGGTGGAAATGCTGAAGAAGGTGCGCATCGCCGACCCGCTACCGGTGATGGAGCGCTACCCGCACCAGCTTTCCGGCGGCATGCA
>CAZMSA010000003.1:0-58433 GCA_964568825.1 uncultured Rhizobiaceae bacterium
TCCTGGTGATCGGCTTTTTCCTGCATTCCGCGGCAGCCATCATCCTGGTGGTGCCCATCGTCGTGCCGCTGATCACCCAGGCCGGTATCGACCCGGTCCACTTCGGTCTCGTGGTCACTCTCAACCTGGCCATCGGCCAGCAGACGCCGCCGGTGGCCAGCGTCCTTATTACGGCGTGTTCCATTGCCAAGGCGAACATTTGGGAAGTGTCCAAGGTCAACGTCGGTTTTGTTGCTGTTCTGCTGGTTGTTCTGGCCATTTGCACTTATGTTCCAGCCATCCCCATGTACCTTGTCCACGCCTTCTATCAATGACCACAACCGACGAATTCCATCAATGACCACAACCGACGAAATCGTCTATGACGTACACGGCTCCACCGGCTGGATCACCCTCAACCGGCCGGAGGTGCGCAATGCCCTCACCTTCGCCATGTACGAGAAACTGGCGGAAATCTGCCGTGAAGCAACCATCGGCGGACCCGTCAAGGCGCTCATCGTCACCGGTGCCGGCGCCAAGGCCTTCGCCGCCGGCACGGACATGGCGCAGTTTCGCGACTTCAAGAGCGACCAGGACGCGCTCGATTACGAGCACCGCATGGATGGTGTCCTGGGGGCCATCGAATCCTGCCAGATACCGACGATCGCGGCGATTTCAGGCGCTTGCACCGGTGGCGGCGGCGCCATCGCGGCGGCTTGCGATATACGCATCGCCACCGCCGACCTGAAATTCGGCTTTCCCATCGCCCACACGCTCGGCAACTGCCTGTCGATCGGCAACCTGTCGCGGCTAACTTCCCTGATGGGCGCCGGCCTCACCAAGGAGATCATCTTCACGGCGCGCCTGGTGGGGGCGGAAGAGGCTAGGGCTGCCGGCCTCATCACCGATATCCTGGCCGACCATGAAGCGCTCATGGCGCGTGCTGCGGAACTGGCGGAAACTTTTTCGCGCCATGCCCCGATCACCTTGATGGCCACCAAGGAAGCGCTGCGCCGCCTGCGCCTCGACGGGCCTCGGGCCAATGACGCCGACCTGGTGGTCAAGGCCTACATGAGCGATGATTTCCGCCAAGGCATAGAAGCCTTCCTGGCCAAGCGCAAACCCGAGTGGAAAGGCAAATGAGTGGCCCCCTCGCCGGCATGCGGGTGATCGAGCTTGCCCACATCATGGCGGGTCCGGTGTGCGGATTGATGCTGGCCGACATGGGCGCCGACGTCATCAAGGTGGAAAAGCCCGAAGGCGACGACACCCGCCGCTTCCTCCCGCCCGACATCAACGGCGTGGCGGCGGCCTACATGATGATGAACCGCAACAAGCGCGGCATCGCTCTCGACCTCAAGTCCGAAGGCGGACGCCAGGCGCTCAAGGCCTTGCTGGCGAGAGCCGATGTGGTGATCGAGAACTACCGCCAGGACACCATGAAAAAGCTCGGCCTGGCTTATGAGACGCTGAGAGCCTTCAATCCGGGACTGATCTATTGCGAGATTTCCGGCTTCGGCCGCACCGGACCCTATGCCGGGCGCGGCGGCTTCGACCTCATCGCGCAAGGCATGAGCGGCCTGATGTCGATAACCGGCGAAGGTCCGGGCCGCCCACCGGTCAAGCCCGGCGCGCCGATCGCCGACATCACCGCCGGCATTCTGGGCGCCATGGGCTCGGCGGCGGCCTATGCCCACAAGCTCCGGACCGGCGAGGGCCAGCGCGTCGATACCTCGCTTTTCGAAGCCGGCATCACCCACACCTACTGGCAGTCGGCAATCGCCTTTGCCACTGGCATCGCACCCCATCCCATGGGCTCCGCCCACCCGCTGAATGCCCCCTATCAGGCCTTCGAGACCGCCAACGGGTGGATTACCATCGGCGCTGCCAACCAGCGCAACTGGCTCAAATTCCTCGACGTCATCGAGGCCGGTGAACTTGCGGGCGATCCCCGCTACGCCGACAACGGCGCCCGCATGCGCAACCTCGAGGAACTAACCGCGACGCTGAACGCTATTCTGCGCCGCAAATCGAGCGAAGACTGGCTTGCAAAGCTCGAAACTGCCGGCGTTCCCGCCGGACCCGTCCTCGACATCCTTCAGATGCATGCCGACCCTCAGACCATCGCCCGGGATATGGTGGTGGAGACCCGACATCCGGTGGCGGGAGGGGTGAAGACCATCGGCCTGCCGGTCAAGTTCTCATCGACCCCCGGCGCTGTCGTGCGGCCGGCACCGCTACTGGGCCAGCATACCCGCGAGGTGCTGGCCGAAGCAGGCCTCGGCGACGAGGAAATTCGCAAGCTGATCAAAACCGGCGCGGCAATTTGCGCGGCGTGACGTCCGCAAGGCGTCAATTGCCGTTTATGCTGTCGAGCGTATCGAGAATGTCACCGGACTTGCTTTGCACAAAATTGCCATTGAGAATTTCATACTGCCGGTGCTGGTGATAGACGTTCCGCAAGGCTTCGTAGAAATCGACCGACGAACTGCGCAACAATTCGAGATCGTCGCGCGCGTCGTCATAGCCAACAAGCGTCGACGAGCCCAGTTGTGCGACATCAGCGGTGGAGGTCGTGCCCGGGGTTCCGATCAGCCAGAATGTCGGGTCGGTGATCGTATCGACGCCGGCGCCTACGAGATCGCGCAACGAGGACGGCCCGAGCAGCGGCACCACCAGATAGGGACCCGGCCCAACGCCCCACACGGCCAGCGTCTGTCCGAAATCTTCATCATGGGCGGCGATGCCGCCGGCCGAGGCCACGTCGACGAGACCACCGAACCCGACAGTCGAATTGATGAGAAAGCGTATGAATGTCTCGCTCGCCCGCCGTGGCTGGCCCTGTAGCAGGTCGTTGGCAAAGGTCACCGGAGCGCTCAGATTGGCACGCGCATTGGACAACATGCCGCGCGCCACGCTCGGCACCACGGCCCGATAGATCGTATCCACCGGTTTGGCGACGACCGTTTCGACGCCGTCATTGACCTTGAGCATGGCATGGTTGAAACCGCTCAGGGGATCGGGTGGCGTGCTGGTATTGGGCACGGTTGCACAAGCCGAAAGGGCGGCCATTGCCGCGATGCACACGACAACAGAGCCACCTCGCAGTGCCGCGACGGCGCCGCCGAACCGGTGCAAAGCCATAAACATGTTAAGGAAGCGTCCTCCAGCCTGCGCCACTACGCGCAACCTAGCCTGCCCGGTAGCCGATTTCAAACCTTGAATGACCCTGCCAACTGTCATGAACGAAAAGTAAGGAGGGCCATGACAGCGCATCGCAACGTTGATAAAAGGCCACATTCTCAGTCACATGGAAAAACCGATGAACGATGACGCAATCTCCGACTTGCCGCCGATTCCACCGGCCCGCATCGATTTTTCCGCAGAAGATCGCACCTGGATCGCGGACCGCATCATGGAGGTGCTTGAAACCGGTCGGCTCACGCTCGGTCCCTACGGCGAGGAATTCGAGCGGCAATTCGCCAGCTTGACCGGCGCTCCGCATGCCATCGCCGTCTCCAACGGCACCTCGGCCATCGAAATCATTCTGCGCAGCCTCGATGTCGCCGGCCGCGACGTGCTGGTGCCGGCCAACACGTTCATTGCAACGGCTTCCGCGGTCATCGCAGCAGGCGGCCGGCCGGTGTTGATGGACACCGACCTCGACACCATGTCGACGACCTGCGAAGAGATCGAGCGCCGCCTGACACCTGAAACCGCGGGGATAATCGTCGTCCACATCGCCGGCATCGTGACCGCCGCCATGCCGGCCATCGCCGAACTGGTCGCCCGGCGCGGCTTGTGGCTGGTCGAGGATGCCGCCCACGCCCACGGCTCGATGCTTGGGGGACGCCATGCCGGCACCTTCGGCATTGCCGGCTCGTTCAGCTTCTATCCCACCAAGGTGATGACCAGCGCCGAGGGGGGCATGATCGTGACGGGCAGTGAGAAGATCACCTCCGAAAGCCGCCTCCTGCGCGATCAGGGCAAGGCCAGTTTCATGGAAAACCGTCACGTCCGCCTTGGTGGCAACTGGCGGATGTCGGAGCCGCACGCCATCATTGGCCTCAGGCACTTGACCCACCTTGCAGAAATGGTTGCGGCCCGCCGCCGCATCGCCGCCATCTACAATGCACGACTGGGTGCCGAGAGCATGGGGCTTCGACCCATCCGGCCGCCGCAAGGCTGCCACGCCAATTACTACAAATATCCGGTGATGCTTGCCGATGGCATCGACCGCGCGGCGCTCAAGGCCTGGCTGAAGGCGAGCCGCGGCATCAACCTGTCGGGCGAAGTCTACGAGGCGCCGCTTCATGGCCACCCGGTCCTTGCCCACCTCGACAGTGGCGATCTCGTCGCTGCGGCCCGCTTGTGCGCGCGCCACATTTGCCTGCCGATGTTCGCCAGCATGACCGATGATGAGGCCCATCGGGTGATAGACGGCCTCGAGGCAGCCCAGGCGGCCGGCCTGCTAGATCAGGCAATTGGGTAGAACCGCCCAGTTGCATAAAAGCTGATCGATTCCAGGATGTTGAGCATGCTGTTATCCGAAAGGTGGCTTCCACTTTTCGCACATCATGCTCGAGGCTGATTTCTCAATCGCGCCTGAAGTGCAGGTAGGCGCCCGCCGCCAGTCCCAGTGCCGACCATGCCAGTTCGCGGGCGCGGCGGATGAGGGCTACCGACAAGGCCACGTCGGCCGAGCCGGAAATCGCCCCCAGCACCAGCACGATGACGGCCTCGAAGGCACCGATGTGAGCGGGAACGAAGAACGTGGCCGAGCGCGCGAGCACCACCGCCGTCTCGATGATCCAGCAATCCGCCAGCCCGATCGGCGCCCCGAGAAACCACATGATGAGCCAGATTTCGACCGCGCCACTGATCCAGTTCACCAGAAACAGGCCAACAGCCAGACTGAAGCGCAACGGCTGGCGGCGCACGAAGTCGTAGAGCCGGTGTTCGATATCATCGGCAATCGCGATCACATGGACGAGTTGCTCGCCCCATCTGCTGCCTTCCAGAACCCGTGGCAGGCGGGCAAACCAGCGCAGGTGCAGTGCCACGACAAGCAGGGCGGCGAGGGTGAACAAGACGCCAGCCGCCCAGTCCACGGCCAGGCCAATATCGCCCGGTAGCGTTCCCTGATAGCCGAGCAACGATACGCCGATGGCGACGAATACCGACTGGGCCAGCACGATGAGGGCTTGCGTCAGCATGAACGCTGCCGTGGACTCAGATAGCGGCACCGCCCAATGGCGCTTGAGCAGCATCAGCTTGAACGGCTCGCCACCGAGCGACCCGAACGGCAGCACGACATTGAGCGCTTCGCCGGTCATGTTGATGAACCACAGGTCCTTGAGCCAGCGTGGCCGCAGATGGCGATGCGTGAAGGTCAATGCCCAGGCGGCAACATCGGTTGCAAAGGCCGCCGCGAAGAGCCCCATGATGGCGGCCGCTCCACTCCAGCCGAGCCCGGTCATGATGCTCGCGACCTTCGAGAGATCGGCATCGGCGATCAGCCAGCCCAACAGGGCCAACCCGGCGAACAGGGCTGCGATCGACAGATATCTCATGGCGCCGCGGTTTGTTGCGGTTCAAGGGTGTGGCGGCGGCACCCGGCCCGTGTTGACCAGTCCCCGCCGGCGTCGGCCTCACCCGGGGCGCGGTGCAAACCCCGCGCCTGGCGATCAGGCATCCTTGACCGCCGCGATATCGGTTGTCTCATCTCGCAGGATGATGCGCCCGCTGGCGGTCAGCTCAAATTCATGACCGCGCCAGAAAAACCGGCGCTTGACCATGGCCGCCAGCCACGATCCGAGGCCGAGCACATCGCGCAGCGGCAATAGCCAAAGGGCTCTCAGGCCTTCGCGGTCATCGAGCAGGCGGGCGATGGCAGCAGCCGTGGTGCATCGGATTGCCACGGCTGCTGCGAGCACTGCCAGGCTGGTGGCCGAGGCGCCGGTCGCCAGTACGTACAACAGCGCGAACGGCACCGCCCGAACCAGAACGGTAAGCGCAAAGCCCATCGGATTGGCGGCCTTGGTGTTCTGGTCCCAGTAGACCTGATGGGTCCACCAGTTGCGGAAACTGTCGAACCGGGCGATCAGGTCGACGGTCATCGGGACTAGGCTCATGCTCTTGCCGGTCGCGGTGATGCGGCGGCCGAGTTCCTGGTCCTCGACCAGATAGTCCGCCAGCGCGGCCATGCCGCCGATCGCTTCGAGATCATCACGCCGGAAAGCCACGGTCGCGCCAAGACAGAACGGTGCTGCCTTCGACCAGTAGGCGAAGACGACGCCGGGGACGAAGTCGAGGTTCATCCCCAGCAATTCGAGCTTGTCGTACCAGCGCGTCGCATCGACGGCGCGATACAGCGTGCATGCATAGCCGACACTGCTGTCTGCGAGCGGCTGCACGATCTTGGTGAGATAATCGCGCGAGGCGCGAACGTCGCTGTCGCTGATCACCAGATAATCATGGCGGGCGGCAGGCACGGCATCGATGAGGTTCTGCACCTTGCCGTTGAGGGTCGGGGGCCTGTCCTTTATGACGACCGTGATCAGATGCGGATAGTCGCGCTCGAAGCGGCGCATCAGCGGAATGGCCGGATCGTTGCTGTGCTGCACCGAGAGGACGAGTTGGTATTGCGGATAATCCTGCCGGCAGAACGATGCGATATTGTCGGCCAGGCCGGGTTCGAGCCCGTGCAGCGGCTTGAGCACCGTCAGCGGCGGCGCGAATCGCTGTTCGGCTTCTCCCCGGCGGGCGAGTACCCGCCAGGTCGCCCAAACTGACAGCATGGCAAAAATACTGCCCAGGATCACCGGCAGAACCAGCAGTTCACGCACAAAGTATGCACTCATCAGGAAAGTTTCCCCCACCCGCACGCGCCGGAGGCTCGTGCATCCCAAGCCTTGTTGTCACATCTTGATGGCGAAGGAAAGACGACAATTGTCTACTGGTCGCCAGCAGACCCGCCACGGGCCGCTGTCATCGATACCTTAGTTTTGCCGCGATTGAAGTTGAAATGGTCCGCCCTCATGAATTAACGACACTGATACCTGCCATTATGGAGTGAGTCCGATGTTGTCGCGTTTGAGAACCGCTGTTGTTTGCCTGCTCGGCGCGTTTGTGTTGCTGACCGGGCCGGCCTTGCCGCAAACGCCGGCAGAATCGGCAACAGCCCTGACCCGGCAACTCTATGACGCCTTGCTGTCCTCGATGAAGCAGGGGCAGACGTTGAACTTTCAGCAGCGCCGCGCCGCTCTGGGGCCTGTCATCAGGCGGACTTTCGATCTCGACTTGATGACCCATCTGGTTGTCGGGCGGTCATGGGATACCATGCCCGCCAATGATCGATCGGCGCTGAAGGCGGCATTTGCCGACTGGACGATTTCCACCTATGCCGCGCGCTTCAACGCCTTCGATGGCGAACACTTCAACATCGGACACGTGACCGACGGTGGCAGGGGAACCCTGGTCGTACATACCACCATCACGCCCAAGGGGGATGCACCCGTCTCGCTCGGCTACCGGGTGCTGAAAGACCGCATCATCGATATTTATCTCGACAATTCCATCTCTCAGCTGGCGGTTTGGCGCGGTGAGTTCTCGGCGGTCCTCAAGCAGCAGGGCGTAGCCGGCCTCGTGTCGCGCATCAAGGAATTGACCGCCAAGGTCGCCCGCGACAACAGCTGATATCTGGCATCACGACCGATCAGGCGGCGGCCCCAGAAGTGCGGGCAGGACGAGCAGGGTTATGCCCAGCGTCAGGCTGATGGAGATGGTCAACAGCAGCCCCAGGTCGGCAGTGCCCGGATGTCTGGATATCGCGAGGCTGCCGAAGGACGCCAGCGTCGTCAAGGCGCTGTAGAAGACGCCACGCGCCAACGGCGATGTCAGGATCGAGGCCTCGCCCTGCCGCCAGGCAATCACCAGATAGATCGGGAAGGTGACGCCGATGCCGAGCAGCAGCGGCAGTCCGATGATGTTGGCGAAATTGATGTGGAGGCCGCTGGCGCCGGTCAGACCCAGGGTCCAGATCGCCGCCAGCACCAGCGGCGCCAGCACCCGCAACACATCCGAAATCCGCCGCAGCGCGGCCAGAAGCAGCAGCGATATGGCGGCAACCGCGAGGCTTGCGGCCGTGATGAAGGCCGTGATGACGAGATTGCCCGATTCGAAGATGCTGATCGGTGGTCCGACCGCGTCGGGAGCCACCGTCCTCACCGCCTTCACGAAGGCGCGCAACACCGCCGGATCGCGCGCATTGCCACGCGGATAGGCCATGACGCGGTATTCCCCGTCGGCCGACACCCAGCTCGGGCGCAGATCATCCGGCAGCGTAGCGGCCGTGACGGCTTGCGGATCGAGCGCCAGGGAAAGCCCGGAAAGCTCCTGTGGCAGGCCAGCGACGACGCTGGTGGCAATGCCGGTGAGCGCCGCCGGATCCGTTACCGAGGCCATCTTGTCGAGGCTGCCCAGCAGTTTCTGTGTCGCCGTCTTGAGCGGCCCGGCCGCCTTTGGCGATGCCAGATAGTCCTGCGCGGCGCGGCGCAAGCCCGACAAGGCGTCCCGCAATTTCTTCGCCGTCGGCGCCGGCTTTGCCGCAATCGGGGCAATGGCGGGGCCCATCACGAACGCCAGGTCGTTGACGATGCCCAGCTTTGTCTTCTGGTCTTCGGGAACGAAACTGTCGAGGGTCATCGCCTCGCGCACCTGCGGCAGCTTCTGGAGCTTGGCTTGCATGCTGCGGGCAGCAGCCGCGGACGGCACGATGACGTTGAGCGTGTAGGGGGTGGCCCAGGGATCGTTGATCAGATCCTTCAAGGTCTGCATGGATTCGCTGTTGGGATCCTTCAAATGCAAGGGATCGAAATCGAAACTGAGCTGCCTCAGGCCCCCGAGCGACGCCAGCGTCAGGGCGCCCGCCACCCCCAGAACCACCCATCTCCGGCGGATAAGCCAGACATTGAGGCCGCGTGCCCGTTCAAACCCTACGGGAGCCAGCTCCGCAGCGGGCGGAAACAGCGTCAGGATGGCCGGCAGGTAGGTCAGGGTGAGGACAAAGGCGATGACGATGCCGCCGCCGGCGATGATGCCCAGTTCCGCCACGCCGCGATAGGCCGTCGGCACAAAGGAGAAAAAGCCGATGGCGGTCGTGCAGGCGGCCAGCAAGAGCGGCCGGGTAAAGTTGGCGACGGTCGTCTTGAGCGCCGGCTGCAAGTCCCCAAGCCGGAAACGTTCCTCGCGCAGACGCATGGCGAACTGGATGCCGAAATCGATCGCCAGTCCCACGAACATCACGGCAAAGGCTATGGAAATGAGATTGAGCCGCCCGACCGACAGCGTCGCCCAGCCCAGCGTCATCATGAAGCCCAGCACCAGCGCCGACAGCGCCGCCAGCACCAGGCGCGTCGACCGCAAGGCAGCGACCAGCAGCAGCACCACCAGCACCACCGAAGCGATGCCGGCGGTCTCGGCGCCCGAGGCCACGGTGGCAAATTCCTCATCTTCGAGGGGAATAGAACCCGTCAGGCGCACCCGGAAGCCATTTTGCGGCGTAAGCCCGAGATCTTTCGCCGTGGAACGCGCCAGGCGCGTCGCCTTTGCGCCGGGCTCGAGGTTGGTCGGGTCGCGATTGGGGCGGGCGAGAACGAAGGTACGGCCGCCGGCATGGCTGTTGCCCGACGCAAACAGCTTGCCCCAGTCGATAGCGAGATTGGCGCCACCCGCGTCGGCTGCCAGCTTGGCCTGCAGCTCGTTGACGAGGGGAACCAGGGAATGGCCATCGAAGGCGCCCGTTGCGGCGTTCTTGTAGGCGAGCGCCAGAACGCCATCGAGGCCGCGCAGGCTGGGGTCGGCGGCCAGGCTTCCGATCATCGGCTGTGCCTGCGTCAGGCTGTCCGCGACATCGCCGAGTTCCTTGACCGACATATAGAGCAGGCCGTTGCGCACGAAGAACTTGCCGCCTGAAGGCTGGCGCACCGACACGAAGACGTCGGGATGTTTCTTCAGGGCGGCAACCAGCCTGTCGGCCGCCAGCATCGACCTGACCGGTGAAGGGCCGTCGATGACAATGAGGATCTGATCGTCCTCGTCAGGAAACAGCTTGGCAAACCGTCGTTCGGCGACCCTGAAAGGGGCCGTGTTCTCGAACAGCGCATTGGTGTCGGTATTGATCGCCAGCCGCGTTGCCGCGAGGCCGGCAAGCGCCACCGCCAGCAGCACCGTGATGGCAACGCAAAGCCTCGCGTGACGCATGCATGCATCCGCGAGGCGCGCCAAACCACTCGTTACAAGTTCATCGGGACTGGCCACAGGCCGCCTGTAATCTGCCGATCAATAACCGTCGTCGGCGGCCCAGTCATTACGCCAGCGCGGATCGCACGCAACACCCTTGCGCACAAAACGGATATCGGTGGACAGACGCATAACGTCGCACACCGGATCGAGCGAGGCATGAATGATGGACGCCAGGTGAACGACCACGTCCCCGGCCTCGTAATCGGCGATCAGCCAACGCCGCCCCGTCCGGTTGGCGATCCATTTCAGATCGTGGGTCACAGGGCGCCGGTCGTTCGGGCGATCATTGGGCGCATCCTGGCGCGTTGCTTCGTCAAGTTCGGGAAAATTGTGCGAGCCCTCGAGATAAACAAGGCCCCCCGCCTCGACCGGGCAATCGCCCAGCGGCACCCAGAACGTCAGCACATCGGCGCCATCGTTGCTGATATAGGCGCCGTCGGCATGGGCGCGCGAGGCCTTGCTGGTGCCGGGGATGAAATGCCTGAACGGTGTGCGGCGGATGCGTTCGACGGGCGAGCCCATCAGCAATTCCGCCGCCCTGGCAAGGATCGGATTGTTCGCAAAGGCGTGGAAGTCCGGGCTGCGGACGAAATCGTAGGCCGGATGGCCCTTGACGCCGAAGGGTTTGTCCTGCGGCGGGACGGCGCCGGAAAACACCCCGCGCCGGGTATCGCCGTCCTTGCAGATGGATCGGTCGAGCTGCCCGAAATAGCGCTCGCGCACGTCAAGGACAAGATCGCGCGGCAAAAGCCCCTTGAGAAAGACGTAACCTTCGTCGTTCAGCTTCTGACTTGCCGAACGATCCTCCATATGCGTCAAGTCGCACGGATCGAGCCACCCGACATACCGTGCGACCTGCGGCAGCACTACGCCGTTCGAACTTAGCATCCAGCTTCACTTTTGTTTGAACTGATCCCCCGAAAAAGACCAGCTGTGAGTCCTGTTTCTTCCGTGCTCCGTGTATAATAGAATGATAGGGCAGGCAAGAGTTTAACGGCCCTCCGGCGACAGAGCACGCCGGTAACCCACAGGTTGTAATTCCATCTGCGACAGCCGCTCCTTGACCGCCGGGCCGGTGAGCGCCGCAAATTCGGCCACGTTGTCGTAGCCGGGCATGGCGCTGGCGACATCGGGCGACAGGCGCACGGCGGGGTGACAATGTATTTCCGTCACGCCGCCGGGAAGTCTGTCCAGGAAGTCCAGCAATTTCGCTTCGTCCACATGCCCGGCGTCATGCATGCCGAGCAGCCAGTCGTTGCAGCAAAGGCCGGCCGCGGCAAGCCGGGCGCGCATCAGGGCCAGCCACGGCCCGAGGCCTGCCCGCCCGGCCAACGCCGCCAGCGAGGAAGCGGAAAATTCTTTCGCGTGGCTGAAGGCAAAGGGTTCGCGCGGCAGGCGGACCGACCGGCACCCGCTGCGCCGGCATTCGGCGATGATCATGCCGAGGACCGTCGGATGCAGGTGCATGTGGTTGTGCCCGTTGACGTGATCGAGGTCGAGGCCGCTGGCCCTGAAGGCCTCGAACTGCGCCGCGATCTCGCGGGCCAGCTGGCGGCGCGCGCCGGGCGTGAAGAACCACTTGAAGCCGGCCCCGGCGAGATTGTCTCGAAAGCGGCCGTCCGCGGCAACGAGGGCGGGGATCTGCGCTGCCGGCAGCACCGGGGTGCCCTGCACCAGCACCACGTGCAGCCCGACGCTCAAGGTCGGCATGGCCCGCGCCCGGCGCACCGCGTCGCCGGCGGCTGCCCCCGACACCATGAGGCTGGCAGCGCTCAGCACCCCGTCGCGATGGGCTTGCTCGACGGCCTCGTTGATTTCCAGACTGTAACCAAAATCATCGGCCGTAATGATGACAGGACGCATCGCTTGCCGCATAAGCAGGTTGATATCCCCCGAAGGGCGATGCACTACAGTTTGATGAACCCCCTGTCAAAGCGCGAGACCTGCAATTGACACAATCAGCACTGGTAACCGGCGCCACCGGCTTCGTCGGGTCCGCCGTCGCACGCCGCCTCATCGATGACGGCTGGCGAGTGCGCGCCCTCGTCCGCCCCGCAAGCGATCGCCGCAATATTGCCGATCTGGATCTGCAACTGGTCGAAGGCGACCTGCGCGATGCCAAGAGCCGCGAGGCGGCAGTTGAGGGCATGGACGCCGTCTTCCACGTGGCTGCCGATTACCGCTTGTGGCTGCGCCAGCCCGCCGAGATGTATGAAGCCAACGTCGATGCCACGGTCGCCCTCATCACCGCCGCCACCCGTGCCGGTGTTCCGCGCTTTGTCTATACCTCGAGCGTCGCCACCCTCAAGGCGCCCACCGGCAATGTGCCGTCGGATGAAGCCGACATTGGCACCCTTGATGGCATGATAAGCCATTACAAGCGCTCGAAATTTCTCGCCGAGCAGCAGGTGAGGCGCCTGATCGACGACGAAGGCGCCCCGGTGGTGATCGTCAAGCCGTCCACCCCGTTTGGACCGCGCGATGTCAAGCCGACGCCGACCGGCCGCATCGTCGTCCAGGCCATGACCGGGCGCATGCCGGCCTATGTGGATACCGGGCTCAACGTGGTGCATGTGGATGATGTGGCCGAGGGCCATCTCCTCGCCCATGCCAAGGGCCGTATCGGCCAGTCCTATATCCTCGGCGGCGAGAACATGTCGCTGAAGGACATTCTGGGCGCCATTTGCGAACTGTCGGGTGTCAGGCCGCCGCGCTTTCGCATGCCCAATGCAGCGATACTACCCATCGCCTACGGCGCCGAGCTGTTCACCCGCCTGACCGGCGGCAACGAGCCCTTTGTCACCGTCGATGGCGTCAAGCTCGCCCGTCACCACATGTATTTCCGCTCCGACAAGGCCATTGCCGAGCTGGGCTACGCACCGCGCCCGGCCCACGACGCTTTCGCCGATGCCATCGCCTGGTTCCGCACCCACGGCTACCGCTGAGGCGCGGGAGGCAGGGCCCCGTCCTCAGGTGGTGAAATCGCTGCCCGCGCCCACCGCCTCGGCACGCTGGCGGGCGAAGGTGGCGATGGCGGTATCCTGCACGCCGGTACCGGTCAGGTCCGCAATGGTGATCGCCTCATCCGATCCGCGCCCGGACGCCTTGCCGGCGACGATATCGCCAAGCTCGGGGAAGACGGCATCGGCCTTGACGACACCGGCGGCGATGGCGGCGCGCAGTTCCCCCAGCCTTTCGGTCTGCGATCGCCGGTCGGGCACGTAAGGGTCGGCCCGTGCGAGGCAGGCCGGATCAAGCTCGTTCTTGTGGTGCTGGTCGGAACCCATCGCCGTCACATGCTGGCCCGGCCTGAGCCAGTCGGCCTTCACCAGCGGCGTCGACGAGGGCGTGGTGGTGACGATCACGTCCGCTGCACTTACTGCCGCTGCGGCATCGCCCGCTGCTTCGACCTGAATGCCCAGACGTTCGCTCAATTCACGCGCAGCGGCTTCAGCCTTGCCGTGATCGCGCGCCCAGATCGTCGCGCGGGTGATCGGGCGCACCAGGCACAAGGCCTGCAGTTGCAGCCGCGCCTGCGTCCCGGCGCCGATGATGCAGGCGCTGGCGGCATCCCGGCGCGCCAGATGGCGGGCGGCCACCGCGCCGGCCGCGGCGGTGCGCACATCGGTCAGATAGCCATTGTCGAGCAGCAGCGCCTCCAGCATGCCGGTCGAGGCGGAAAACAGGATCATCAGCCCCGAGGTGCTCGGCAACCCGAGCTTGGGATTGTCGAAGAAGCCCGGCGACATCTTGATGGCAAACGATGCAATGCCCGGCACATAGGCGGTCTTCACATCGACCTCGCCGTTATGCTCCGGGATCGCCATGGAGAGGATCGGCGGCATAACCACCTTGCCGCCGGCGAGCGCTGCGAAGGCCTTTTCGATGCAGTCGATCGCATCGAGGTCGAGCCGCACCGCCTGCCGCAGGTCCCCTTCACTGAGCAACCTGATGGTGGGCATCTTCAGGACACTCCCTAGATCAGCATGCAATTGGGTGGAATCACCCAATTGCATAAAAGCTGATCGATTCCAATATGTTGAGCATGATGTTATCCGAAAAGTGGTTTCCACTTTTCGCACATCATGCTCTAGTCACATCGACATCCTCGCCGCAAATGATGCGATGATGCAGCTCGATGGCGATATTGCCGCCGCTGAGCAGCACCACCGTGGGGCCTGAGGGGCGCACCTTACCGCTTAAGAGTGCCGCCAGGCCGACCGATCCCGAGCCTTCGACGATCTGGCTTTCCTGCCAGTAGGCATGACGGATGGCGGCGGCGATCTCGGGCTCGCTGACCAGCACCACATCGTCCACCAGCTCGCGCACCATGGCGAAGGTATAGCGGTTGTCGAGGCCAATGCCGCCGCCCAGCGAATCGGCCAGCGTCGGCAATTCCTCCACCTGAACGGGCTTGCCGGCCTTGAGGCACTGGTACATCGCTGCCCCGCGCTGCATCGAGACGCCGATGACGCGGATACCCGGACGCTTCGCCTTCAGCGCCGCCGCGACACCGGAAATCAGCCCCCCGCCCGAAAGCTGCACCAGGACGCATTCGGCCTCCGGCACGTCTTCGATCAGTTCAAGCCCCAGCGTGCCCTGTCCGGCGATGATGTCAGGGTGGTCGAACGGCGGCACCATGGTCATGCCTTCGGTGCCGACCAGCCGGTCGACCTCGACCTGGGCATCGTCCTGCGAGGCGCCGACGATGCGCACTTCGGCCCCCAGCGCCTTGATGCCGTCGATCCTGTTCTGCGGCACCAGGCTGGACATGCAGATGATGCACCTGACACCCGCCTGACGCGCCGCATGGGCAAGCCCGCGGCCGTGATTGCCGGTCGAAACCCCGACGACGCCGTTGCGGCGCTGGTCTTCGGTGAGGCGCTGCACGGCATTGGACGCACCGCGCACCTTGAAGCTGCCGGTCACTTGATGATGCTCGCACTTGAGATTGACCGGCACGCCGGTGTGCGTCGAAAGGAAGCGCGAGGGCTGCACGGGTGTCCGCCGGATGGTGCCGGCGATGGCAGTGCGCGCTGCTTCAATCTCTCCAAGTCCGATCGGCGGCAAGCCCGTCATGCAACGGCTCCCAGGCCATGTAACGGCAGATCGTGGTCGAACAACCGCCCGAAGCCTGCCGGCGCATCGTCAAGGCCGGCATGCCGCAGCATTGCCCAGATGCTCGCCTGGTTCGAGGTGACGACCGGCTTGCCCGTCCGCGCCTCGATCTCGGCGACCGCCCCCAGTGCCGGCAATGCCGTGCAGGAAATGAAGATGCCGTCCGCCTCAGGGCTGTCGATGGCTGAGGCGGCCTCGACGATGCTGTCATGGTGGACCCGCGCCATCTGCCGGTCGTCCTGCAGCCCGAAGCAGTCGAGCCGCGACACCTCGAACCCTTGGGCGGTGAAATAGTCCGCCATCGGCCGGCTGGTCTCGATCAGGTAGGGGGTGAGGATGGCGATGCGATTGATCCCCAGCGCCGCCAACGCCAGCCGCGCCGCCCCCGTCGGCGTCACCACCGGCACCCCCGGCCGGACGGCGTGGATGGCGTCGGCGATGGCATCATCGCCGATCACCACCGAGGCCGCGGTACAGCTGTAGCACACCGCGGCCAGCGCCTCGTCCGGCAGGATCAGATCGGCGGCGGCGATCAGCCGGGGGCTCATCTTGACGAGGTTTTCCGGCGTGGTCGGATTTTCAAACGCCAGCCGCGCCACATGCACCGCCGCCCGGTCCGCCGGGACCAGCCGGGTGAAATCGCGCTCGCTCGTCAGATCGGTCGCCAGGGCGATCAACCCGAGACGTTTCACGGCCGCGCGCTCTTCGAAGCGGACTTTTGTGGCCGCGATGGAGACCTGCGGCGGGTTCATTGTGGGCATCGATCAGCGTTCCCTGCGGCTGTAGCGACGCTCCAGATAGCGCAACCCGATGACCGAGGGAATGCTGACGGCGAGGAAGAACACGCCGACCAGCGTCATCGGTTCGGCGTACTTGTAATTGTAGTTGGCGAGCGACCGGGCCTGGCCCATCAGCTCCATGACGGTGATGGCGGCCAGTAGCGGCGTTTCCTTGAACATGGCCACGAAATAGTTGGCAAGCGCCGGGATCATCGGCGGAATAGCCTGCGGAATGATGATGTGGACCCAGGTCTGGCGGGTATCGAGGTTGACGGCCTTGGCCGCCTCCCACTGCCCGCGCGCAATGTTGTCGATGCCGGTGCGATAGACCTCGGCGGTATAGGTCGCATAGTGGACGCCCAGACCGATCACGCCCGCCACCAGCGGCGGCAGCAGGATGCCGACATCGGGCAGGATGTAGAACAGGAAATAAAGCTGCACCAGAAGTGGCGTGCCGCGCACGAAGTCGGAGAAGAACCCGACCGGACGCGCCACCGCCTTGTTGGAAGAACGCCGCGCAATGGCAAGGACAAGGCCCAGCACCATAGCCACGATGGTGCCCATCACCGTCGCCTCGATGGTGATGATGACCCCTTGGCCGAGTTGCGGCAGGATCTGCCAGACGAATGCCCAGTCCCATTCCATCGGCGTCAGGCCTTGGTCACGTCGAGGCCGCGCGACAGGCGCCGCTCGAGGCCGCGGATGGCGGAGGAAATCACCGTCGAATAGAAGAAGTAGACCGCCATGATGGTAAGAAAGGGGACGGCCGTCGAGCCGGTCTGCGCTCGCACCACCTGGGCCTGGAAGGTCAGGTCGGAGAGCGAGATCAGCGAGACCACCGCTGTTCCCTTCAGCAGCTCGATGGCATTGTTGCCGAAGGTCGGCAGCATCAAGACGAAGGCCTGCGGCATGATGATGTAGCGCAATTCCTGCAAGCGCGTCAGGTTGAGAGCCTTGCAGGCCTCATATTGCTCGCGCGGCACCGACTGGATGGCGCCGCGCACCACCTCGGCCCCGTAGGCGCCGACATTGAGCCCCAGCGCCAGCACGCCCGCCTGCAACGGCGTGAGCGGCACGCCGAGCAGCGGCAGCACGAAATAGGCCCAGAACAACTGCACGAAGATCGATGTGCCACGAAAGAACTCGATGTAGGCGGTCGCCAGCCAGCGCAGCGGCCAGTATTTCGATATCCGTCCCAAGCCGGCGACAAACGCCGCCGCCAGCGCCAGGGCGCACCCCAGCAGCGTGATCTGGGCGGTGACGACCGCGCCTTGCGCTATCAGACCGAGATATCCCCACCACTGTTCCATGCGCGATCGACCCGGGCCGTTGTGGTCTTGAAGGCGGCGGCACCATAGCCACCGCCTCCTGCTTGCCTGTGGCTCAGTTCGGTCCGCCGCACAGCTTCGCGCGGGTGGTCTTCATGGCCGCGGCGGCTGAATAGCCGTAAGGCTCGATGATCTTGGCGAACTCCCCGTCGGCCTTCATCTTGGCCAGTTCCTTGTCGTAGGCATCGCGCAAGGCGGTGTCCTGCTTGCGGAACGCCACGCCGGCGCAATAGATCGGCGTGCCCTCGACGGGCGCGAACATCGTCAGGTTGGGATCGTTGGCCTTCTTCAGGAGGCTGCTGATCGACAGGACCGGCAGCGCGAAGGCGTCGATGCGGCCGTCCTGCAGCATCTTGGCACCCGACTGCGGATCGGGGGCCACGATCACGTTCTCACGCTTGGCGCCGGCCTCGATGGCAAGCTTTTCCTCCGTGCCGCCGCCGACGACGCCCACCTTGGCGCCGGTCTTGGCGATATCGGCATAGGACTTCAAGCCCTTCGGATTACCCTTCTTCACCATGAAGCTTTCCGCATCGCACAGGTCGGGCTGCGAGAAGATGACCGCCGCGCAGCGCTCCGGCTTGATGAACAGGCCCGCCGACACCATGTCGAAGCGGCGCGCCTGCAGACCGGGGATCATGGCGCCGTATTCGGAAATCGACGCCACGATATCCTTGACGCCCAGCTTCTTGAGCACCGCCCGCGCCAGGTCGGGTGCGGCGCCGGAGACCTTGCCGTCGGATGAGACCTTCGTCCACGGCGGCTCGTTGGCGATGGCGATGCGGGCAAACCCTTGCGCCTTCAGTTCCTTCAGCGTGGCGGCCTTTGCCGGTGCTGCCAGCGGCGCGGCGATGAACAGCGCGGCAACCGCCGCGGTGGCTGTGGATGCAAGTAACTTTGTCAGGGTCATTGGCTCAGTTCCTCCTTGAAGCGACATTGACGTTCTCTTTCGTTCAGCCTGGGTCGCGAACGACCTTGTGGCGCCGGTCACAGGCGCTGGCCAGCGGCGATGACCTTGCGCAGGAAGGTCTTGGTGCGCTCCTGCTGGGGGTCGGTAAAGATCTGCTCCGGCGGGCCCGATTCGACGATGCTGCCGGCATCGAAGAACAGCACCCGGTCGGCGAAATCATGGGCAAAGCTCATCTCGTGGGTGACCAGCAGCATGGTCATGTCGGTCTCGGCCGCCAGCTTGCGCATGACATTGAGCACCTCCTCGACCAGTTCGGGATCAAGCGCCGACGTCACCTCGTCGAACAGCATGATACGCGGCTGCAACGCCAGTGCCCGGGCGATGGCGACGCGCTGCTTCTGGCCGCCCGACAGGCTGGCCGGCTTCGCGGACGCCTTGTCGACCATGCCCACCATGTCGAGCAGCTCCATGCCGCGCTTTTCGGCCTCGGCCTTCGACACCCCCTTGGTGAGTATCGGGGCCAGGGTGACGTTCTCTAGAACGCTCTTGTGCGGGAACAGGTTGAAAAGCTGGAACACCATGCCGGTCTTGGCGCGCATCTTGTGCAGGTGGGCTTCATTCGCCGCCACCAGCTGGCCGTCGCGCGGCATGTGCCACAGCGGCTCGTCCTCGACGTAGATGAAACCGCCATCGATGGTCTCCAGCGTCATCAGGATGCGCAGGATGGTGGTCTTGCCCGAGCCCGAGGGACCGATCAGCGCCAGCTTCTCGCCCGCCCCGACATCGAAGCTCAGATCCTTCAGCACCTGATGGGCGCCGAAGCTCTTCGACACCTTGTCGATGCGAATGATCGGTGCAGCCAAGGCCCACACCCCCCCCTGTCCAGCCCGTTTATTGTTCTGTTTTCTTTGAAGCCTGAAATAAGGACAATCGAGAGTCAAATGAATTATTAAATCATGACAATCTTCGCGACCCTGGCTTGCGGCTCAGATGGTGAGCAGGGCTGGTTCCGGCTGGCTGCGGGCAAGCCGGGCGATAACCTCGAGGCCGCGCTCGAGGCCTTCAGCAGTCGTCCCCCCGAGGCAGATGCGAACGGCGGGCTCGGGGACGGGATCGGAAATGGCAAAGGCCGAGCCCGGCGCCACGGCCACATCGTGCAGGCGGGCATGGGTCACGAAGGCGTCTTCGCTCCATGGACTGGGCAGCGGCAGCCAGATATGCAGGCCGTTGGGGCTGGCCCGGAAGGCAATGTCCCCCAGCAGTCGCGCCGCCAGCGCGTTGCGCCTGCCAAGCGCTGCCATCTGCCAGTCCAGCAGATAGGCGGCTGTACCGTCGCTGACCCAGCGCGAGGCGATCTCGGCGACCATGGCGGTTGCCATCCAGTTGGTCACCAGATTCCGGTTGGCAACCGCCGAGCCGAAGGTTTCCGGCGCCACCAGGTAGCCGATGCGCAGGCCCGGCATGAGGCACTTGCTGAACCCGGTGAAATAGAAGGTGCGCTCCGGCGCCAGCACCACCATCGGCGAGAGGCGTCCCGGCTGCAGCGGTCCCCAGGCATCGTTTTCAATGATCAGCACGTCATGCTTGCGGGCCGCCGCGCACAGCGTCTCGCGCCGCTCAAGGCTCATCATCGAAGCCGTCGGACTGAGCCCGCTGGGCATTACGTAAAGCGCTTTTACGGCATTTCCCGCACATACCCGGTCGAAGTCGTCAGGCACGATGCCCTCATCATCGATCTCCAGGCCCTTGATGCGCAGGCCGAGATAGTGGGTCAGGGGCTTGAGCGTGTGGTGGCCAAGCCGTTCCGTCACCACCAGGTCGCCGGGACTGGTGGCAGTCATCAGCGCGATGGTCATCGCCGAGGTGCAGCCGTTGGTCAGGTGCACCAGTTCATGCCGCGTCTGAATGCCGCAGCGTGCCAGCCACGCAAGCGATGCCATGCGATCCTTCTGCAAGGCGGTGTTGGGCCGGAACGAGGAGACCGCCGTTGCCGGCAGGTCGGTGGCAAGCCTGGCCAGCGCGGCGCGCATGTGGTCCATGTGCAATTGCTCGCACACCGGCTTCAGCAGCGAACAGTCCACCAGGGTGTTGTGCTGGGTCTCCGGCAGAAACGGCGTTCTGGTCTCGGCCGGTCCGGCACGCACGAACGTGCCGCGTCCGACCACTGCGCCGATGGTGCCGCGCCGGATCAATTCCTCGTAGGCGCGGCTGACCGTCTGCACGCTAAGGTCAAGCTGCATGGCAAGCTTGCGATGGGTGGGCAGCCGGTCGCCGACCTTGAGCTCGCCGGCCTCCACGGCCCTGACCACGCATTCGGCCAGCGTGCGATAGGCGGGTCGCTTCAGGGTGAGCGGATCGGGTGGCCAGATTGACATGCTTCAACCATGCTGGAACTCATCACAATTGACAAGCCTTGGTCGAACTCGCATTCTGCATGCCATAACGCCGGGCGACCGGCATCAAGGCAAGGACACCCCTCACCATGCTCACCAACGACCAGCTCGACCGCTGGGACCGCGAACATTTCTTCCATCCCTCGACCCACCTTGCCCAGTTCGCCCGCGGCGAGCTGCCGGGGCGCATCATCACCGGCGGCGAGGGCGTCTACATCACCGACCGCGACGGCACCCGGCTGCTGGATGCCTTTGCCGGACTTTACTGCGTCAATATCGGCTATGGCCGCCGCGAGGTTTCCGACGCCATTGCCGCCCAGGCACGCGAACTGGCCTATTACCACGCCTATGTCGGGCACGGCACCGAGGCCTCGATCACCCTGGCGAAGATGGTCGTAGAGCGCGCCCCCGCCCATATGAGCCGGGTGTATTTCGGCCTGTCGGGTTCGGATGCCAATGAGACCAACGTCAAGCTGGTCTGGTACTACAACAACGTCCTCAAGCGCCCATCGAAGAAGAAGATCATCTCGCGCTGGCGCGGCTACCACGGTTCCGGCCTGATGACCGGCTCGCTGACCGGTCTTGAGCTGTTCCACAAGAAATTCGACCTGCCGCTCGCCCAGGTCATCCACACCGAGGCCCCGTATTATTTCCGCCGCGCCGATGCCGCCATGTCGGAGCAGGAATTTTCCGCCCATTGCGCGCAAAAACTCGAAGCGCTGATCCTTTCCGAAGGCCCCGACACGATCGCTGCCTTTATCGGCGAGCCGGTGCTTGGCACCGGCGGCCTGGTGCCGCCGCCCGCCGGCTACTGGCAGGCCATCCAGGCCGTGTTGAAGAAATACGACGTGCTGCTGATCGCCGATGAGGTGGTGACGGGTTTCGGGCGGCTGGGCTCCATGTTCGGCTCCACCCACTATGGCATCGAACCCGACATCATCACCATCGCCAAGGGCCTGACGTCGGCCTATGCGCCGCTCTCCGGCTCCATCATCTCAAAGGGCGTATGGAAGGTGCTGGAAGAAGGAACCGACGAGTTCGGCGCCATCGGCCATGGCTGGACCTATTCCGCCCACCCCATCGGCGCCGCCGCCGGTGTCGCCAACCTGAAGCTCATCGACGATCTGGGCCTGGTTGCCAATGCCGGCAGGACCGGGGCCTATTTCATCGCCGCCATGCGGGCGGCCGTCGGCGATCACACCCATGTCGGCGATATCCGCGGCGAGGGTCTCATGTGCGCGGTCGAATTCGTGGCCGACAAGGCGCAGCGCACCTCATTCGAGCCCGCAATGAAGGTTGGGCCGCGCATCGCGGCTGCTCTGCTGAAACAGGGCGTCATCGCCCGCGCCATGCCGCAGGGCGACATCATGGGCTTTGCCCCGCCCTTGTGCCTGACAACCGATGAGGCCGATATCGTCGTGGCGGCGATGAAGACCGCCGTCGACGAGGTGCTTGGCAACCAGTAGCCAAGAGCCGCATTGCAATGTGGCCCTGAAAATATCATCCTTGGCGCCTCTGGCGTTGCGGAAACCTGAACATGTATGTCCATCCAGCCTTCGGCATCGATGCGGGCGAGGCCTTGGCCCTGCTGCGCGAACGCGCCTTCGGCTTGTTTGTCGTGGCCGCCGGCGATACCCCGCTGGCCGTGCATGTACCGTTTCTGGTGGATGAAATGCCCGACGGCAGGTTGCGGGTAACGCTGCACGTTGCCCGTGCCAATGCGATCCACACCCACATCGGGGCGGGATGCAAGGCGCTCATCGCCTGTCAGGGACCCGATGCCTATATCAGCCCCGACTGGTACGGCATTGCCGATCAGGTGCCGACCTGGACCTATTCGGCCGTTCACCTCACCGGCACCGCCCGTCTGGTGCCGCAAGAAGACTTTCGCGCCCATGTCGACCGCCTGTCGGCCACCTTCGAGGCCCGCCTGGCGCCCAAGCCCGTGTGGACCAGCGCCAAGATGCCGCCGGCCAAGCTCGAAGCCATGCTGCACGCCATCGCCGTGATCGCCGTGGACGTCGAGAGCATCGAGGCCCAGAAGAAGCTGAGCCAGCACAAGGGTGAGCCGGCGAGACGCGGTGCGATGGCAGCGTTGCGGGCCAGGGGCGATGCCGCTTCGCTGGCCATCGCCGACCTCATGCAGGAAGCCCTCGACAAGGAAACTGAAGATGCTCGATAAGCCTTTCAGGCCGGAAGCCGCCGGTCTCGATCCCTCGCGCCTTGAGCGCATTTCAGGCTGGATGCAGCGTTACGTGGATCGCGGCCGATTTCCCTTCGCCGCCACCCTCATCGCCCGCCGCGGCCACCTCGCATGGGCGGGCCATTGCGGCATCGCCGACATCGCCGCCGGCCGCCCCTACGCGCCCGATGATCTGGTGCGCATCTATTCGATGACCAAGCCCTTGACCTCCATCGCCTTGATGATGCTCTACGAAGACGCGCTGGTGCATCTCGACGATCCGGTCTCGACCTTCATTCCCGAATTCGCCGATCTGAAGGTGCTGGTGCCCGGCGCCGAACGCATCGACCAGACCGAACCGCTGGCCGAACCGCTCAGGCTGCATCATCTGCTGACCCATACCGCCGGCCTCACCTACCAGTTCCAGGACGATGTGCTGGCCAAGTCCTATGCCGCCGGCAAGGTGGATTTCTGGCCCCAGTCGGGCGGCCTTGCCGCAACCATCGGCCGTCTGGTGCGCCAGCCGCTGCTGTTCCAGCCCGGCACCCGCTGGCATTATTCGGTGGCCACCGACGTCGTCGGCCGTATTGTCGAGATCGTCTCAGGCCTCAGCCTCGATCGCTTCTTCCGGCAGCGCATCCTCGCTCCCCTCGCCATGGCCGACACCTATTTCGCCGTGCCTGAGGAAAAGCTGTCACGGCTCGGCCCCTGCTACATGCTCTCGCCCGAGGCCAGGTTTGTGGAATTCCCCACCGATTTCGCGCAAGGCCACGTCGACACGTTGAGCGGCGGCGGCGGCCTTGTCTCGAGCGGCCCCGACTATCTGCGCTTTGCCGAGATGCTGCGTTCAGGCGGCACGCTCGACGGCGAGCGCCTCATCGGACCGCGCACGCTGAAGCTGATGACCGCCAACCATCTGTCGGGCGACCTCGCCTCCATGGGTCCCGCCAACTGGTGCGAGACGTCGTTTTCCAGCGTCGGCTTCGGCCTGGGCTTTGCCGTCAATCTCTCACCGGCGCGGTCGCTCTTGTCGGCATCGCCGGGCGACTTCAGCTGGGGCGGCATGGCCTCAACCTATTTCTGGGTGGATCCCGCCGAAGAATTGAGTGTGGTGTTCCTCACCCAACTGCTGCCCTCCAGCACCTGGCCCAACCGCAAGGAACTGCGCGCCCTCGTCTATCAGGCGATCGTCGACTGACCAGGCTGAGGACCCTGCACCTGCGGTGCGCTCGCCGCGTAGAACTGCAACTGTGTCCATACCGCATCGGCAAACAGCGAGCGCGGCGTCCTGAGCCGCGCCGCCACCACGCTGAGGGCCTGGCTGGCGAGGATGGGGCTCAGGTCCTCCAGCCGCCCGGCGGCCAGGTGCGGTGCCGCCACCAGCGCCGGCAGCCACGCCACCCCCACCCCGGCAAGCGCCAGTTCGGCCACCGCCGGCACCAGCGCCGTCTCGCACGCCACCGAGATACGATACTGGTTGCCCAGGAGCGGCAGGATAGCATGGTGCAGGACGGCGCCGAGAAAGGCATCGGGCGGATACGATACGATGTTGAGGACCGGCAGGCCTTCGGCCGCGGTTTGCCAGCGCTCGGCAAAGCCGGCACGCGCGACCGGGATGAGCCTGTCACCGCCCAGCCGCACCTTTTCCAACAACGCCTCATCCGCCGCCAGCGGCAGCCGGGCGGTTTCGTAGCTGACCAGCAGCATCGCCTGGCGGGTCATCAGCATGGTGTAGCACTCATCGCGGTTGGCGGACCTGAGGCGGATCGCCGTCGACGGCAGGACATCCTGCAGGCGGGCGATGAAACCCGGCAGGTAACCCACCGAAATCGTGTGCTGGGCGGCGATGACCAGCCGCCCCTGGGCATTCTCCCAGGCCTGAATCTCGCTTTTGAGGTGGCGGAAGTTCTGGGCGAGGCTGCGGATGCCGTTGAGCTGGCGGCGAATGGCCGGCGTCACCCGCGCCGGCTTGCGGGTGCGGTCGATCACCGGCGTCCCGAGCCAGTCCTCGATCGCCTTGATGCGGCGCGAGAAGGCCGGCTGCGTGACATGACGCGCCTCGGCCGCCTTGGTCAGCGTGTCGGTCTCGGCAAGCGCCACCAGATCTTCCAGCCACTTGAGTTCCATCCGCGGGCCCCCTTTCCCTATTATGCCGATTATGCATGAAATGAGGCGGGATTGGCATTGGTTTCTGCCAGTTTCTGCTTCTAACATCGCAGGATTGTTTAAAGGAGCCTCGCGGACCCCCTGACGTTCGTCGCGGCGCCACCGTCATCGAGGATCGATTTCAAGATGAATCTCGCCCGTTTCCCCCGTCTCCGCCTGGCTCACCTGCCGACCCCGCTCGAACCCATACCCAATCTCACCCGCGCCCTCAATGGGCCGGAGATCTGGATCAAGCGCGATGACTGCACCGGCATGTCGACCGGCGGCAACAAGACGCGCAAGCTGGAATTCCTGATGGCCGAGGCCGTCGGCCAGGGCGCCGACATCGTGCTGACCTTGGGCGCCACCCAGTCCAACCACGTACGCCAGACGGCCGCCTGTGCCGCCCGCCTCGGCCTTGCCTGCCACGTCTTGCTCGAAGACCGCACCGGCAAGACCGATCATGACTACACCCGCAATGGCAACGTCTTGCTGGACGAACTGCACGGCGCCTCGATCGAGCACCGCCCGGCCGATTCCAACATGGACGCAGAGATGGAAAAGGTCGCCCAGCGCATGCGCGCCGAAGGCCGCAATCCCTACTCAATTCCGGGCGGCGGCTCCAACCCGACAGGAGCCCTCGGCTATGTGAACGCTGCCGTCGAACTCATCACCCAGGCCAACGATCTGGGCCTGAATATCAGCCACGTCGTGACCGCCACCGGCAGCGCCGGCACCCAGGCCGGGCTGGTGACCGGTCTTCAAGGCATCAATGCCGGCGTCCCACTGCTCGGCATCGGCGTCAGGGCGCCGAAGGAAAAGCAGGAAGAAAACGTCTTCAAGCTGGCCTGCGCCACCGCCGACAAGCTCGGCCTTTCGGGCATCGTCAGGCGCCAGCACGTGGTGGCCAATTCCGATTATGTCGGCAAGGGCTACGGCATTCCCGCCCCCTCGACCATCGAGGCCATCACCATGCTGGCCCGCCACGAGGGCATCCTTCTCGATCCGGTCTATTCCGGCAAGGGCATGGCGGGCCTCATCGACCTCATCCGCAAGGGCGTCTTCAAGAAGGGTGAAAACGTCGTCTTCATCCACACCGGCGGCTCGGCGGCGCTGTTCGCCTATGTGGCCGATTTCGGCTTTGATGCACACCAGGCCGCGGTGGCCTGAGGCAAGGAGAGGATGGCCGCGTGAAGCGCATCTTCCAGGGCAACTTCACCCAACAGGAGCCGATCCCCGAGGCGGCGATCGCCCGCGCCGTCGAGGTCATGCGCTCGGGCCGCCTGCACCGCTACAACACCGCACCCGGGGAGATAAGCGAAACCGTCCTGCTGGAGCAGGAATTCGCAAAGGCAACCGGAGCGCGTTACTGCCTCGCGTGTGCCTCCGGCGGCTATGCCCTCGCAGCCGCCCTGAAGGCTTCGGGGCTTGCGGCGGGCGAGCCCGTCCTCACCAACGGCTTCACCCTCTCACCGGTCCCCGGTGCCATCGCCGCAGCCGGTGGCCGTCCAGTGCTGGTCGAGACCACCGAGGATCTGGTGATCGATCTCGATGACCTCGAAAGAAAGATCAAAAGCTCGCGCGCCCGCACCCTGCTGCTGTCCCACATGCGCGGCCACCTGTGCGACATGGACCGGCTGATGGCGATCGCCAATGCTCATGAGGTAAAGGTGATCGAGGACTGCGCCCACACCATGGGCGCGGCCTGGCGCGGCACCCCCAGCGGACGCCATGGGCTGGCGGCGTGTTATTCCACCCAGACCTACAAGCACATCAATTCCGGCGAGGGCGGCTTCATCTGCTCCGACGATGCCGACCTGATGGCGCGCGCCACCATATTGTCGGGCTCCTACATGCTCTACGACCGCCACACCGCCGGACCTTCTCATGAGGTTTTCGCCGACATCCGCCTCGACACGCCCAACTGTTCCGGGCGCATGGACAACCTGCGCGCCGCCATCCTCAGGCCGCAGCTTGCCCAACTCGATGCCAACCGCGAGCGCTGGAACGCCCGCTACCGCGCGGTCGAGGAGGAACTTTCCAATGTGCCGGGCCTCAGGCTCCCGCAGCGCCCGGCGGAAGAAGCCTTCGTCGGCTCATCCATCCAGTTCCAGCTTGCCGATTTCGATGCGCCCGCCATCATCGACACCCTGAAGCGCTGCAAGGCACGCGGCGTCGAACTCAAGTGGTTCGGGGCGCCTGAGCCCGTCGCCTATACCAGCCGCCACCAGACCTGGCGCTACGTCGCGCCCCAGGCGCTGCCGGCAACCGACCGCATCCTCGAACACCTCCTCGACATGCGCCTGCCGCTGACCTTCAGCGTTGCCGATTGCCGCCTCATCGGCACCATCATCCGCGAATGCGTCATGGAAACCCGCGCCGCGCTCGCCCGCGGCGAACTTTCGGTCACGGAAAATTTCGCGCTGGAGGCCTCATGACCACCGGCGTTCCCCCCCATCCGGTCATTGGCATCATCGGCGGCATGGGCCCCGAGGCGACCCTCGACCTCATGCGCCGGGTGATCGCTTTGACCCCGGCCGGCGACGATGGCGACCACATCCACATGATCGTCGACAACAATCCCAAGATACCCTCGCGCATCGCCACCCTGATCGAAGGCAACGGCATCGATCCGGCGCCGGAACTGATCCGCATGGCCAAGGGGCTGGAGGCCGCCGGCGCCACCGTGCTGGCCATTCCCTGCAACACCGCCCATGCCTATGCCGGCCAGATTGCCGCCAGCGTCACCATTCCGCTCCTCGACATGATCGCCCTGACGGCTGAGCGCATTTCCCGCATGATCCTGCCCCACCGCCGCATCGGCATGCTGGCCTCGAGCGCGGTGAAGATGATCGGCCTCTATGACAAGGCCCTTGCCCCGCTCGGCATCAGCCTCGTGTGGCCGCAGCGCCAGTCCGACCTCATGGGCATCATCAAGGCGGTCAAGCGCGGCGATACCTCGCCCGCCAACCGCAGGGCCTTCGCGTCGATCGCCGGTGAACTCATGGCGCGCGATACCGACCTTTTGCTGGTCGCCTGCACCGAGCTTTCAGTGCTCGCCTCGAGCCTCGATCCTTCAGCCGCCGTCATCGATGCCCTCGATGTGCTGAGCGAGGAGATCGTTACGCTGGGCCTCACCCGGCCGGAAGCAACGAACGATGACGAGCCACGGAGAATGTCGCGCATGTGATCATCCGATCGCCGCGATTGAAGACCGCCCAGCCGGACCGTGCCACGAGTACCGGCCAGGGGCGGCGAAACGAACCGAGCATAGGGAGAAAGTCATGCTGTCAAGGTTCCTGAAGACCGCTGCCGCCATTGCGCTGGCATGCGGAATGAACATCGGTCTGGCACAAGCCGCCGACAAGACCGTCACCATCGGCCACTTCGGCAACGCCACCCCGATGCAGCTTGTCGCCGCCAGCGACAAGCTCGCCAAGGAGACCGGCTGGACCATCGACTGGCGCAAGTTCCAGGCCGGCAGCGACGTCATCGCCGCCATGGCCTCGGGCGACATCAAGCTGTCCGAACTGGGCTCCTCGCCGCTCGCCATTGCCACCACCCAGGGCGTCGACCTGCAACTGTTCATGATCTCCGACGGCATCGGCAGCGCCGAGGCGCTGGTCGCCCGCGACGGCACCGGCATTACCGCGGTCGCCGACCTCAAGGGCAAGAAGGTCGGTGTGCCGCTTGGCTCGACGTCGCATTTCTCGCTCATGGGTGCGCTTGCGAACGCCGGCGTCCCCGCCAGCGACGTCACCGTCCTTGGCATGAGCCCCGACCAGATCGCCGCCGCCTGGTCCCAGGACCAGATCGATGCGACCTTCATCTGGGATCCGGTGCAGACCAAGGTCAGGGCCAACGGCAAGGTCATCATCGATGCCGGTCAGGTCAAAGGCTATCCCACATTCGACGGCTGGGTGGTGAACCGCGAATTCGGTGAAAAGAACCATGACTTCATGGTTGCCTTCGTCAAGGCCATCGCCGCGGCGGACACCTCCTATACCAGCAATCCCGCTGCATGGACGCCCGACTCCGCGCCGGTGATGACCATTGCCAAGCGCACCGGTGCCAAGCCCGCCGACATTCCGACCATCCTGAAAGGCTACAAGCTGCCGACCCTTGCCGAGCAGGTCTCGCCCGACTGGCTGGGCGGCGCCATCGCCAACAGCCTCAAGGAAACCGCCAAGTTCCTGGTTGAGCAGCATAAGATTCCCACCGCTCTCGACGATTATTCCAAGTTCGTGAATACCAGCTTCATCAAGGATGCAATGAAGTAAGCTGAAACCCGACCTGCCGGCAGGGACGGATCCCCTAGGGACGATACCCGAAGGGGATCCGCACCCGGCGGCAGGCAAACGGACCCCGGGGGGCTGACCCATGGCGCAACTGGAAGTCAATCATGCGAACGTCGTGTTTCCGGCCGGTCTCTACACGCCGGAAGTCAAGGCGCTCAGCGATGTCAACCTGTCTATCAGCGATGGCGAGTTCGTGGTGGCGCTGGGGGCCTCGGGATGCGGGAAATCGACCCTGCTCAATCTCCTGGCGGGCTTCCTTGCCCCCTCCAGCGGCGAGATCAAGCTCAACGCCCGCCCGGTTACCGGTCCCGGCGCCGATCGCTCGGTGGTGTTCCAGCGCCATGCGCTGATGCCGTGGCTGAACGTCGTCGACAACGTGGCCTTCGGGCTCAAGCTGCAGGGCATCGCCAAGGCGAAGCGCCTGGAAATCTCGCAGAAATACCTGCGCCTGCTCGGCCTCGAAGGCTTCGAGCGCCGCCCGGTCTATGAACTTTCCGGCGGCATGCAGCAGCGCGTCGGCATTGCCCGGGCGCTGACCAGCGATCCGGAAATCCTGCTCATGGACGAGCCCTTGGGCGCGCTCGATGCGCTGAGCCGCGAAAAGGCACAGGAACTCATCCTCGGCATCTGGCAAGAAACCGGCAAGATGGTGTTCTTCATCACCCATAGCGTCGAGGAAGCCTTGTTCATGGGCTCCCGCCTTATCGTCATGTCGCCGCGTCCGGGACGCATCACCCACACATTCGACCTCGATTTTTCGCGCCAGTACTTCGAAAAACGCGACGCCCGCGCCGTCAAGGCCTCACCCGAATTCATCAAGATGCGCGAACAGATCCTGGCCATCATCTTTGGCGACGAACTGGCCCTGGGAGGCGATCATGTCTGAGCCCGACAACAAGCGTTCCGATGGTTTCTTCGCCCGCATGATGCGTGCCAAGCCGACCAAGCCCGGCGAGATCTATGGCGTGCCCGGCCAGGGCGAAAGCATGTGGATCTCCGCCGTCAGCGCCCTGGTGCTCATCGGCGCGTGGTCGCTGGTCACCGGCATGGGCTGGGTCAAGCCGCTCTTCATCCCCTCCCCGCTCCTTGTGCTCAAGACCTTCTACACCACCGCCCGCGACGGCTTTGCCGGCGATACCTTGCTGATGCACACTTGGGCGAGCTTCTTGAGGGTGTTCGGCGCCTTTGCGCTGGCCTGCGCGGTCGGCATCCCGCTCGGCCTCGCCATGGGCATGAGCCGCATCGCCCGCGGCATCTTCGATCCGCCGATCGAATTCTACCGCCCCATCCCGCCGCTCGCCTATCTGCCGCTGATGATCATCTGGTTCGGCATCGGCGAGCTGTCGAAGGTCCTGTTGATCTTCCTGTCGATCTTCGCCCCCCTGGCACTCGGCACCCGATCCGGCGTGCGCTCGGCGGCGATCGAGCAGATCCATGCCGCCTATTCCATGGGTGCAACGCGCTGGCAGGTGCTGCTGCAGGTGATCCTGCCCGCCGCCATGCCGGAAATCCTCACCTCCATGCGCATCGGCATCGGCTTCGGCTGGACCACGCTGGTGGCCGCCGAAATGGTCGCAGCGACCCGCGGCCTCGGCTACATGGTGCTGACCGCCTCGCAGTTCCTGCAGACGGCGACCGTCATCATGGGCATCATCATCATTGCCGCCATCGCCTATGCCTTCGACATGCTGATGCGCTTCATCGAACGCAAGACCGTGCCATGGAAAGGCCGCATGTAGCCATGAGTGATCTGTCAGGCATTGTGTATCTGAAGAAGGCCGCCAAGACCGCCGCAACCGGCGAGGCCGACGTGCGCGGCACCGTCGAGGCCATGCTGGCCGAGATCGAGGCAGGCGGCGATGCCGCCGCGCGCGGCTTTGCCGAAAAGCTCGACAAGTGGACCGGCGACATCGTCGTTCCACCCGAGGTGTGGGCGGCGTGCGATGAAAAGGTGCCGGCCAAGCTCAGGGACGACATCCGCTTTGCCCATGACAACATCCGCCGCTTCGCCGAAGCCCAGCGCGCCGCCATTCTGGATACCCAGATCGAGGTGATCCCCGGCCTCATGGCCGGCCATCGCAACATTCCGCTCGAGACCGCCGGGTGCTACGTGCCGGGCGGGCGTTATGCCCACATCGCCTCGGCCCTCATGAGCGTCACCACGGCGAAGGTGGCCGGGGTTGAAAACGTCATCGCCTGCTCGCCGCCGCGCTCCGGCGACGGCATCCATCCCGCCAGCCTGTTCGCCTTGAAGGTGTGCGGCTGCGACGTGGCACTCAATCTCGGCGGCGTGCAGGGCATCGCGGCGCTCGCCTTCGGCCTGTTCGGCAACCGCCCGGCCGACATCCTGGTCGGCCCCGGCAACCAGTTCGTCGCCGAGGCCAAGCGCATCCTCTACGGCCGCGTCGCCATCGACATGTTCGCCGGACCGACCGAGAGCATGGTGATCGCCGATCACACCGCCGATCCGGAGATCGTCGCCTGGGATCTCGTCGGCCAGGCCGAGCACGGCTACAACTCTCCCGTCTGGCTCATCACCCTCGATGCGGCATTGGGCGAGAAGGTTCTCGATCTGGTTCCCGGCCTCATCGCCAGCCTGCCCGAGCCCAATCGCAGCAGCGCCACCGATGCCTGGCGCGACTATGGCGAGGTCATGCTGGCGGAAAGCCGCGAGGCGGCGGTCATCGCCTCCGACCGCTATGCCTCGGAGCATTTGCAGGTGCAATGCGCCGACCTCGACTGGTGGCATGAAAAGTTGCGCAACTACGGCTCGCTGTTCCTCGGCGAGGAAACCACCGTTGCCTTCGGCGACAAGGTGTCCGGCCCCAACCACATCCTGCCCACCAAGGCGGCGGGGCGCTATACCGGCGGACTGTCGGTGGGCAAGTTCCTCAAGACCGTCACCTGGCAGCGCATGACCCGCGAGGCCAATCGGGAAATAGCCCCGGCCTGTGCCCGCATATCGCGGCTGGAAGGCATGCAGGGCCACGCCCGAACTGCCGACATCCGCTTGGCAAAATGGTTCGGCCAGGAGAATTTCGATCTGGAGATCGAAAGCTGAACGGCTGACGCCCCCTGGGGGCAGCAGCGGCAACTTTCCGCCGTTGACAAGCCCGCGCGCTTGGACAACCCTGATGAAGGGTCTGGATTATCGTTGAGTGGACATACGGCCTTGCGGGGGGCTATGACGACGTCGGTTCGCAAATCGGTGGTGGTGAGCCAGGAGAGGATTGTCCTGGCACTGGCGATATTGCTGTTCGTCATCGCAGCGCTCACCCTGCGGGGCTTCATCGCCCCCGACAATCTCATCTCCATCGTGCGTTCGGTGTCGGTGCTTGGCATTTTGGCGCTGGGCATGGCCATCGTCATCATCGGTCGTGGAATCGATCTGTCGGCGGTCGCCATCATGGCCATGTCGGTGGCCTGGTACCTGCAGATGCTGCGCGCCGGCACCCCCGATGCCTTGGCCCTGCCGATAGCCCTCGGTGGCGTCCTCGTCATCGGCCTCGCCAACGGCTTCCTCATTGCCTATGCCGACGTGCCGGCGATCTTCGCCACGCTGGCAAGCGGTGCCTTCGTTTTCGGCTTTGTGCGTTCGCAGCTCATTGCCCAGGACGCCATACCGGTGCCGGCAGGACATTGGGTCGAGGTCCTCGGCGGCATCCGCTATGCCGGCATTCCGATCGAAGTCTTCATCTTCGCCGCCATCGCCTTCGCCACTTTCCTTTTCCTGCGCTACACCAAGTGGGGGCGCTACGTCTATTATGCCGGCGACAACCCGGTCGCGGCGCGCAACGTCGGCATCCCCGTGCGCCCGATGCTCATGCTGCGCTATGTCGTCTCGGCGCTCATCGCCTTCATCGCCGGGCTGCTGACGGCGGCAAGCCTGCACTGGATGAACACCCGCGTGGTCAACTCCACCCTGCTCTACGACATCATCCTGGTGGCGGTGATCGGCGGCATCGGGCTGTCGGGCGGCAAGGGCGGGGTGCGCAACGTGCTGTTCGGCGCAGCCCTCATCGGCATCATGTCCAATGTCATGACCATCCTCGACATCCAGGTCCTCATCCAGAACCTGATCAAGGCGACCATCCTGCTGGCCGCCATCATCATCGACGGGCTCATCAACCCGCGTGACGAGCAGACCTCGCAGCAAGGCGATATTTGAGAGAAACCGGTGCTCAAAGCCGGCAAGCAAGAAGCCACGAAACGTAACGGAAAGGGAGCGACATGAAATACCTCAAGATGATTATGGCGGCTGCGGCTGCCCTGACCATAGTCTTGGGCGTCAACGTCCATAAGGCCTCGGCCGCCGATCCGGGCCCAATGCAGTATGCCAAGGCACTGAAGGGCAAACGCGTCATGCTCGTGCCCATGGCCACCGGCTTCGACCTGGCGCAGGGCTGGATGGCTATCCTGAAGCACGAAGTCGAAGGCTTCGGCGGGATCTTCGAGACCCGCGACCCGAACTGGAAGGTCGAGGCGGGCGCCCAGGCGATCACCGAGGCGATCTCTTCGGAAAACAAGCCCGATGTGCTGATTGCCATGCCGTTCGACCTGAACTCCTACTCGAAGCTCCTGAGCCGGGCGCAAAAGGAAGGCATCTACGTCATCCTCATTGACAATCCGGCCAACTTCAAGGCCGACGCCTATGTCGGCGGCGACTGGACCGAACTGGGCCGGCTGGAGGCCGAGGCGGTGATCAAGGGCTGCGGGGCCAACTCGTCAAAGAAGATCGGCCTGGTTCAGGGCGACGAGACCAACGCCACCAGCCTGTTCCAGTATGCCGGCATCATGGAAGTCATGAAGCAGCATCCTGATTTCCAGGTGGTCGCCAAGCCCGACTCGAACTGGGACGCCACCACTTCGCGCACCGTCACCACCACCATGCTGCAGCAGCATCCTGACATGTGCGGCATCATCGACTTCTGGGATGGTGACGCCACGGGCGCGGCGGCCGCGATCCGCGACGCCGGCAAGATGAAGCAGATCTATCTGGTCACCACCGGTGGCGGTGAAGAAACCACCGACTGCAAGCTTCTTGGCGATGGCACGTTCAGCGCCGTTGTCTCCACCGAGCTCGTCAACGAGAGCGAGGCTATGGTGGCGATGATCAAGTATCTCCTGCAGAGCGGCCAGAAGCCCGGCACGACGCCCACCTACATCTACACGCTGTTGTCGACAATCACCAAAGACAACATGAAGCCGCGAAGTTGCTGGAGCCTCAAGGGGCTGCAGGCAATAGCTGAAGGCAAGTGATCGGCGCACTGATGTGCGTTCCTCGGGCGGCCGGCCTCCACCGGCCGCCCTTCATTCGGACCGGTATTCGAACATGAGTTCCCGCGAGCGGCTTCAGGCCTGGCGTTACAACTTCATTCCCGATCATGTCATCGGTGAGATCCTGACCAAGCATTGGGCCGACAACGCTATTCCGTTTGCCGCGCTGGTTGCAACCGTGGCGATTTTCGGCAGCGCCATCCCGGGCTTTTTCGGCCTCTACTCGCTGCAGGAATCGACCCGCCAGCTCGGCGAGTTCTCCATCGTCGTCATCGGGCTGAGCGTGGTGATGCTGGGTGGCGGCATCGACCTGGCGGTCGGCTCGATTTTCGCACTGTCGGCCTTTACCTCGCTCGCCGCCTTTTCCATCTTCCAGCTTCCCACGTGGCTGGCCTTCCTCGCCGCCTTGGCCACCGGAGCCGTGTTCGGTGCCGTCAACGGCTATCTTATCGGCTTCATGCGCCTCAGGGCGTTTCTCACCACCCTGGTGACACTGGTCATCGGCCGCGCTGTCTTCGACATCCTCGCTGTCCAGTACGGCTCGCTGGTGCAGATGTCCTTTACGCCCTCTGACGTCTGGGATTTCGTTGGCGACGGCACCCTCTTCGGCTTGTCGACACCGGTGCTGGCGGCGCTGGCACTGGCCGTCGTTACCCATGTAGCGCTCACGCGCTCGCGTCCGGGCTGGCACGTACTGGCGGTCGGCGGTTCACGGCGCTCGGCCCACAATGCCGGCATCCGGGTGCGCGAAACCGTCTTCATGACCTACGTGTTCTCCGGGCTGTGCTCAGGTGTTGCCGGCTTTCTCTATGCCACACGGCTTTCCAGTGCCGGGCCGGGCACCGCCTTCGGTCTGGAGATCCAGGCGCTCACGGCCGCCGTGGTAGGGGGCATCTCGCTCGGCGGTGGGCGCGGTTCCATCGGCAAGGGGATCATGGGCGCCATCATCGTGCTGGTGATGACCAACGGCCTCGTCCGCCTCGGCTACGGCAGCGGCACCAACCAGATGGTGCTGGGCCTGTTGCTGGCGGTCGCCGTGGTGTTTGACATCCGCTGGCTCAAGAACCGCCACAAGGTCCTCGACGAGCTCTATGTGGCGCCGATCTATCATCGCATGGGCGAGACCCAGTCGGCGCTGCCCGATTCCGCTTCGCCCTATGCGCTCAACAACCGGATTTCGAAGACCCGATATATCGGGCTGGGCGAACTGGAAGGCCCCGAAGACGTCATCCTCGACCGCGACGATCACCTTTATTGCGGCACCCGCCACGGCGAGATCATCCGCTTCTTCGCCCCCGACTACAAGAAATCCGAAGTCTTCGCCCACACCGGCGGCTTCCCGCTGGGTCTTGCCTTCGACCGCGAGGGCACACTTCTGTCGTGCGTCGGCGCCATGGGCCTTTATGCCATTTCAAAATCCGGCGAAGTGAAGCAGCTCTCCGCCGAGACCAACCGCTCCTATGGCTCGGTGATCGATGACGGGCCGTTGCGCGATCCCAACGACCTCGACGTGGCGCCGGATGGAAAAATCTATTTCACCGATTCCACCACCCGCTACGATGCTCACGAATGGGCCATCGATTCGATCGAGAGCCGTCCCACCGGCCGCCTTCTCGTCTACGATCCGGCAACCGGCAAGACCAGGACCCTGCTCGACAATTATCGTTACACCAACGGCGTGTGCCTTGCCCACGACGGCAAGTCGCTGTTCTTCAACGAAAGCTGGGCCTGCCGGGTGCACCGCTACTGGCTGGAGGGCCCCAAGGCCGGCACCGCCGAATGTGTCATCAAGGACATGCCCGGCTATCCCGACAACGTCAACCGCGCTTCCGACGGCAACTACTGGATGGCCTGGCTCGGCATGCGCACGCCCTCGTTTGACCTCGCCTTGCGCCATCCCGCCTTCCGCAAGCGCATGACCAGCCGCCTGCCGCAGGACGAATGGCTGTTCCCCAACATCAATACCGGCGGCGTGGTGAAGTTCGACGGGACCGGCCGCATCCTCGGCACCCTCGGCGACATGACCGGGCTCAGCCACCCGATGGTCACCTCGATGCGCGAGCACAAGGGCGACCTGTTCATCGGCGGCATCCTCAACAACCGCATCGGCCGCTACAAGCTCGAAGGCGCCGACCCCCACTGGACCGCCATGGATTCATACTGGGGGCCGCGCTCATGATCCTCGATCCCATCCTCGATCTGTTCCGCGGCAAGGCGGTGACCATTCCACCCATGGACGGAACTTTGCGCCCCAATAACCTGCTGGAGGAGGCCGATGTGCGGCTGGCTGTCGAGGCGCCCGACAATCTGGCCGCAACGGCTGGCAAGGTGGTGTTTTCCTCCGGCGGCCAGGTGCTGGAACTGGGCAAACGCAAGAATGCCAAACCCCGGATCATCGCCGCATTCGACAGCGCCGTATCCGCCCTGGCGGTGAGCGAAGCGGGCCTCCTGGCGGTGGGGCTTGATGCCGGCAGCATCGAGATTCTGGGGCCCGGCAAGGCCCGCCGGCACATCGACGGCTTCGGCTGCCCCGTCGCCATCACCTTCGCCGGCGAGCACGATGTGTTCGTGTGCGATGGATCACGCCAGCACCGCCCCGCCAACTGGGCCATGGACCTGATGGAGAAAAACGCCCTCGGCAGCGTCTGGCACCTGTCGCTCTCCTCGGGCGAGCGCAAATGTCTTGCCCAGGGGCTGGCCTTTCCCTTCGGCATCGTCATGGACCCAGGGGCTGGCCGGCTGATCGTCTCGGAGGCCTGGCGCCATCGGCTTGTCGCCATACCCGCCGGCGGCGGCGAACCGCTGCCGGTCCTCACCCAGTTGCCCGGTTACCCGGCGCGCCTGTCGCCACGCCGGGACGGCTACCTCTTGTCGCTGTTTGCCCCGCGCAACCGCCTCATCGAGTTCATCCTTTCAGAGGACGACTACCGCGCCGACATGATGCGCGAGATCGACCCGCGCTACTGGATCGCCCCGTCCCTGTCCTCCAGCCGCTCCTTCCTCGAGCCGCTGCAATGCGGCGGCGTCAGGACCATGGGCATCCACAAGCCATGGTCGCCCAGCCGCTCGTGCGGGCTGGTGGTGGAGCTCGATGCCGAACTGCAGCCGGTGGCCAGCTACCACAGCCGCGCCAACGGCACCCGCCATGGCGTGACCAGCGCCATCCTGCACGAGGCCTCGATCCTGGCTGCCTCGCGGGGCGGCGATGCCATCCTTTCCCTTCGTCCGTCGAGCGAGGTGGCCCGACCATGAGCCCCATCATCGAGATGCAGAAGGTGACCAAGGCATATCGCGGCGTGCCGGCCATCCGCGACATCGACTTCGTGCTCGAGCGCCAAGAGATCCACGCGCTTGTCGGCGAGAACGGCGCCGGCAAGTCGACCCTCACCAAGGTCATGGCCGGCGTGGTGGAGGCAACGTCCGGCCGCATGCTCTACCGCGGCCGCGAGGTCGCCTATGCCTCGCCGTTCGAGGCCCTGAGCGACGGCATCGCCATGGTGTTCCAGGAGACCAGCCTCGTGCCGTCGATGACGGTGGCGCAGAACATCTATCTGGGTTCGGAAAAATTCCTCAACCGCTTGCGCGGCGTGAACGTCGCCGCCCAGCAGTTCCTGCAGTCGCTCAACTTCACTGTCTCGCCCACCGCGCCCGTGGCGAGCCTCGGCGCCGCCAAGCGTCAGATGGTGGAGATTGCTCGCGCCGTCCACCACAAGGCAGAGGTGATCATCTTCGATGAACCCACAGCCGCACTGACGCCGGAGGAAAAGCGCTATTTCTTTGCCCTGATGAAGCGGCTGAAGGCATCCGGCGTTTCGGTGGTTTTCATCTCGCACACACTGGAGGAAGCGCTTTCCGAGGCCGACCGCATCACCATCCTGCGCGATGGCGAAAAGGTCGCCGAAGGCAAGGCGAGCGACTTCACCCGCGACGAAGTGGTGCACGCCATGGTCGGGCGCACCTTGTCCGGCGAGATCTACAAGACCCGCCGCAGCCTCGCCCAGATCCGCAAGCCCGGCGCCAAGGTCCTGTCGGTGCAGGACATTTCCATGGGCAACGCGGTTCGCAACAACTCCTTTTCCATCTTCAAGGGCCAGATCACCGGCATCTTCGGCCTGGTGGGATCAGGGCGCACCGAGACCTTCAAGATCATCACCGGTATCTACAAGCGCGACTTCCTGCGCGGCGGTGACATCAAGCTGGACGGGCGCCCGGTGCGCTATAACGTACCGGCCGAGGCGGTGAAGGATCGGGTGATCTACGTCACCGAAGACCGCAAGAGCGAAGGCTTCTTCGAGACCATGTCGATTGCCGAGAATTTCTATTCCGGGCTGCTGGCGGCTGGCCTCGAACGCTCGCACATCATCGATTTCGCCGAGATGCGCGAGCTGGCGGCGGACTGGTCGAAGCGCCTCAACGTCAAGGCGATCAACGAAAATGCCCGGGTGATCGAACTGTCCGGCGGCAACCAGCAAAAGGTGGTGATCGGCAAGGGGCTGATCCAGAAGCCGCGTCTCGTCATCTTCGACGAACCGACGCGCGGCGTCGACGTCGGCGCCATCGCCGAGATCCATCAGTTCATCAACAAGCTGGCCGATGACGGCCTCGCCGTTGTGGTGATCTCGTCCTACCTGCCGGAAGTCATGAACCTGTCGGACCGCATTCTGGTCTTCCGCCAGGGCCGGGTGGTCGAGGAGATCCCGCCCGTCGAGGCCACCCAGGAAAAGATCATGTACGCCGCGGTGCATTGAGGATCGATGGCGATGCAACATCATCCAGCGCGCCGCGATGCCCCCTACGAGCGCGATCAGACGGCGCTGCTGTTCGTGGATTTGCAGGAGATCTATTGCCGCCCCGGCCGCGATCCCGCCTATCCCGAGCGCGGCGATGACCACTATTTCTTCAAGCGCCTTCGCCAGACCGCCATTCCCAACCAGGTTCGCCTGCTCGCCGCCGCCCGCGCCGCCGGCATCAACGTGCTGCACACCATCATCGAGGCCCTGACGAAGGACGGCCGCGACATCTCGCTCGATCATCGCCTGTCCGGCATCTTCATTCCCAAAGGCGCGCCCGAGGGGCAGCCGATCAGCGAGCTCGCCCCCATCGACAACGAGATCGTGCTGCCCAAATCGTCTTCCGGCGTCTTCAACTCCACCGCCATCGACTACGTGCTGAAGAATCTCGGGGTGAAATACCTGATCATCGCCGGCGTCGTCACCGACCAGTGCGTCGACATGGCGGTGCGCGATGCCTCTGATCGCGGCTATCTGGTGAGCCTGCCGGAGGACGCCTCGGCCACCTTGAGCCAGGCCCGCCACGACAGCGCCCTTTCTGCCTTCGGGGGCTATTGCTGGGTGACGACGACCGATGAGGTAGTGGCGCGGCTTGCGGGCCTGGCGCCATGACCGGCCCGCGCGTCGCGCAACCGGCGATCCCTGAGCCGCTGGTCTCCATGGCGATCGTCGATTATGCCGGCCTGATGCGCGCCCGCTCGTTCGTCCGCCGCACCTTTGAAGCCTCCGGCGCGATCAAGACCTGCGGCTGGGTGCCGGCCAACATGTCGCTCACCCCCTTCGATGAGATCGCCGACCCCAACCCCTGGGGCAGCGCCGGCGACCTGCGCTTGCTGGCCGATGAAACGGCGCGCTTTCGCGCCTGGCCGGCCCGCGCCGCAACCCCGCTCGACATCGTCATGTGCGACATCGTCGAGCTCGACGGTGCCCCCTGGACGTGCTGCCCGCGCGCTTTCCTTAAGAGCGCGCTGGCCGACTTCAAGGCAGCGACGGGGTGCGACTTCATCGCCACCTTCGAGCAGGAATTCCAGATCCTCGACGCCGACTGGCCCGCCGCACCGGCCTTTTCCGTCGCAGCGCTGCGCCGTGCCGATCCCTTCGCCCCCGAACTGATGGCCGCCCTCGAACAGGCCGGTCTCGAGCCGGAGGTGTTCATCGCCGAATATGGCAAGGACCAGTTCGAGGTCACCACCTCGCCCGCACCGGGTCTCGTCGCCGCCGACCGGGCCGCCATGGTGCGCGAGATCGTGCGCGAGGCCGCCCGCCTCAATGGCTGGCGCGCCAGCTTCGCGCCCAAGATCGCTGTTGCAGGCGTCGGCAACGGGGTGCATGTGCATTTCAGTTTTGCCGGTCCGGACGGTCCCGCCGCCTACGACCCGCAGGCACCGGGCGGGCTCTCAGGCCTCGCCGGATCGTTCTGCGCCGGGCTTTTGCGCCACCTGCCGGCGCTCACCGCCTTCACCGCGCCGTCGCCGCTTTCGGCCATGCGCCTTGAGCCCCACCACTGGAGCGCCAGTTACACCTGGCTGGGCCGCCAGGACCGCGAGGCGGCGTTGCGCATCTGCCCGCTCACCTCCATCGGCGGACGCGATCCGGCCCGCCAGTTCAATATCGAATATCGCGCCGCCGACGCCACCGCCTCGCCGCACCTTGTGCTGGGCGTGATGCTGCGGGCAGGCCTTGCCGGCATCCGCGAAAAGCTCGCCGCCCCTGCCATCTTCGACGGCGACCCCGCCGCCCTGAGCGCGCCTGAACGTGAGAAAATGAAACTCCGGCGCCTGCCGCAATCCCTGCCCCAAGCCCTCGATTGCCTTGCCGCCGACGCTGAGGTGTGTGGCTGGTTCAGCGAGCCGGCCCTTGCCACCTATACCGGCATGAAGCGCATGGAATTGAAGCTCGTGGAGGGGATCGAGGGCGATCAGCTTTGCACCCGCTACGCCGGCATCTACTGAGTTTTACGCGCGCGCCCCTTGCGCCCCGATCCCACTCCCGACGAAAAACTGGCGATGAGCACCGCCAGGATGCCGGTGATGAAGATGCCGTCGAAGGTGCCCGCCCCGCCGATCGACACGATCGGTGCGCCTAGTCCTTGCACCTTGCCGAGATTGAGCAGGTCGGCCCCGATCAGCGTGCCCATGCTGCCGCCGATGTAGGCAAGCTGGGCTGCGTGCTCGCGCGACAGAAGGAGTGAGACAATCGCCGTGGTCAGCGCCGGCACGAAAATGGGAACCGCGACTCCCAGGCCGGGCACCGGCGTGGCCATGAAATGAACGACCAGCGCCACCCCGGCCGTGGCGATGAAGGTCGATACCCAAAGCCTGTTCCTGATCAGCAGAAACAGCGACACCAGCCCCGGAATGACAGCGCCGCCCACGTTCACCGCCACCAGCGTCGCCGGCCAGTTGATCACTGACGGGACCACATATTGCATTCCGAAATAGTAGATCACCCGTCCCGACATCACCTCTCTCGCCGGCAGATCGAACAGGGGCAAATTGATGTAGCTCCCGACCAGCGAAGCGAACAGCAGGAGGAACGCCATGCGCGAACTGATGCCCAGCCGCATGTAGGCGTAGCGCAGCAGCCCCACCTCGATGACAATCACCAGAAGGACGAACACCCCCACCAGGATCGTGAAGAAGGCAAGCGGCAGAGGGAGATACTGCAATGCGCTCATCGCTGGCGGTTTCCTTCCGCAATTTCCGGCCTTCGCGCAACTGATCGCAACTGGCCGATAAACAACATGAAATGCCGGGGGCAGAAAAGGGGTCCGGCGGAAAGGCAATTACCAAGTTTGCCTTCGGCCACCAAAAGTGACGTAGTGTCGCGTCCGCGTAAAGGTCGGCTATAAGCCATTGGAACCGCCACGCATATATGCAAACATCATCAAATGCGGGCGCTTAGGCAGTTGCTGTGCGCCCAGCTTCTGGGTGCTTCAGTTCGATGCCAAGCACACAAGCAGTCAATGAACGGGTCCTCGGCGTGAAGCCTTTCACGGCCGTGACAGAAGCCTTTCTCCCCCAAAGCCCTATCGTGACGGTGGCCTGCGTGCCGCCGCCGCGATCATTGTGAACGACAACAATCAGCACTGATCAAGACAGGAGGATCAATCCATGAAAGCCAATCATATCTCGCCGCTTCGCCGCGTGGCGCTTGCCGGCATCGTGCTCGCCATCGCTTTGCCCGGGCCGGTCTTCGCCGCCTCGATGATCGGCAACTGCACCCTTACAGGCAAGAAGGGCGAGACGCCGATCAAGCCGGCGATCCCCGGTCAGTTGACCGTCGAAGTCAACCTGCCGGCGGTCGGCTGGTGGAACGGCGACACGCCCGACAGCATCAAGGACGGCTACGAATACTGCATGGCCGCCAACATCGCCCACCGCGCCGGGCTCGACAAGCTGGTGGTCAAGAACGTCGCCTGGGATGCGCTGGTCGCCGGCCAGACCAAGGATTTCGACATGGCGCTTTCGGAAATCTCGATCACCCCGGCACGCGCCAAGGTGGTGGACTTTTCCGTACCCTACTTCTCATCCGACATCGGCGTGATGGTGAAGAAGGGTACCAAGCTCAACTCAGCCTCCATCAAGAAGGCACGCATCGGCGTTCAGCAGGCGACCACCGGTGCTGCCTTCGTGACCGACAAGCTGAAGCCCGAGATCGCACCGAAGGTGTTCCCCGACACCTCGTCGATGTTCACTTCGTTGCAGGCCGGCCAGATTGATGCCGCGATGACCGATACCTCCATCGTGCTGGCCCAGGCCGGCCAGTCGCATGGCCTGTTTGAGGTGGTCGGCCAGTACCACACCGGCGAAACCTACGGTGCGCTCTATCCCAAGGGCTCTGCCAACGGCAAGAAGTTCGACAAGATCATTACCGCGCTGAAGAAAGATGGCACCCTGAAGAAGCTGGCGGCGAAGTATCTGGCAGCCGCATGGGGTTCCGACCCGACCAAGGTTCCCTACTTCAAGCCCTGATCTGATCCGCAACAACCCCACCCCTCCCCGGGATGATCCCGAGGGAGGGGCGCTCTATCCTGCCTCTTTCCGTTCGTTCAACCATCAGGCCTTGCCGCCATGACCGGTCCCCTCGCCAACCAGCAAACCGACCGCAGCGATCTTTGGCGCAACCCGGTACCGCCCAATCCCGGCACCAGTCTGGCACTACTGGCACTGGCGATCGCCCTGGGCGTGGCGGCCGCGACCTTCCGGGTCATCGCCGCCATTGAGGAGGTGATGACCCAGTCCAAGGTCGAGAGTGCGGTGATTCACTGGGCCCTGTGGATCGCCGGCGCAGTTTCGGTCCTGTTGTTCATCCCCGCTTACCGTTCGTTCACCGCCGCGCGCCGCGCCCAGGCCGCCATCGCCTCCAGCAAGCTCGTCGATGCCCGGGTCGAGAGCGCCGCCGCCCGCAACTTCGCCTTGATCACCATGGGCTATGCCGTCTCCGTGGTGCTGGTGCTCTCCATCGGGCTGTTCATCATCGCTAACGACGTCGCGGTGGGTAAGACTTTCATCTTCATTCCGTTGATCTTTTCCTCCTTCGGTCTGGTCATCCGCGCCTTCTGGACCAACGTCTACATCTTCTGCATAGGCGAAGTGCTGGTGCTGGTGTGGGGTCTGGTGGTGGCCATCGCCCGCCTGATCCCCGGCGATGCCGGCCGGCCGATCCGCCTCATCGCCACCGCCTATACCGACGTGTTTCGTGGTCTGCCGGCCATCATCACCATCTATCTGGTGGGCTTCGGGCTGCCATTGACCGGGCTGCCGGTCATCCGCGATTTCGCACCGGAATGGTATGCGATCCTGGCCCTTACCCTGACCTATGGGGCCTACGTCGCCGAAGTGTACCGCTCCGGCATTGAAAGCATCCACTGGAGCCAGACGGCCGCCGCGCGCTCGCTGGGTTTGAGCTTCGGCCAGACCCTGCGCTATGTTGTCGTGCCGCAGGCGGTGCGGCGCATCATCCCGCCGCTGCTCAACGACTTCATCTCGCTGCAAAAGGACACCGCGCTGGTCAACGTGATCGGCGCCATCGATGCCTTCAACCAGGCCAAGATCATCGCCAGCAACCACTTCAACCTGTCGTCGGTCACCACTGTGGCCTTCCTGTTCGTGCTGATCACCATTCCCCAGACCCGGATGGTCGATCGCCTGATCGCCCGTGACCAGCGGCGCATGCGGGCCGGCGGATAGGAGAGGATAAGACCATGCCGTTGATTGAAATGAACAAGGTGGTCAAGCGCTACGGCGATCTCGAGATCCTCAAAGGGCTCGACATGAACGTCGACCAGCATCAGGTGGTGTGCCTGATCGGACCGTCGGGTTGCGGCAAGTCCACCCTGCTGCGCTGCATCAACGGCCTTGAGACCATCGAAGGCGGCGAGATCCGCCTGCACGGCGACCGGGTCACCGGGCCGGGGGTCGACCTCAACGCCCTGCGCCGCGACATCGGCATCGTCTTCCAGAGCTTCAACCTGTTCCCCCACATGACGGTTTTGGAAAACGTCATCCTGGCGCCGGTCAGGGTGCTGAAGATGCCGCGCGCCGAGGCCGAGGAACGCGCCATGACACTGCTGCAGCGCATCGGCCTTGAAGCCAAGGCCAAGGAATACCCCGATCGCCTGTCCGGCGGCCAGCAGCAGCGCGTCGCCATCGTCAGGGCGCTCGCCATGGAGCCGCTGGTGCTGCTGCTGGATGAGATCACCTCCGCGCTCGATCCCGAACTGGTCGCCGAAGTGCTGGGCATCGTGCGCGATCTGGCACAGGAAGGCATGACCATGTTGCTCGCCACCCACGAGATGGGCTTTGCCCGCGACGTGGCCTCAAAGGTGTGCTTCCTGTATGGCGGCGTGGTGCATGAAGAAGGCCCGCCCGAACAAATCTTCGGCGATCCCCTGCAAGAACGCACCCGCAGCTTCCTGACCAAGATCATCAGCGCCGGCCGGCTCTAGAGAGCGCTCGGCGATAGCGGACGGATGATCTTCCGGCAGGCGGGGGCCTGAATGCAACAATCCCGGATTTCTGCTTTGTCTTGCCACAAGATCAACTTATACCAAAGCAAGGCGTCAGCCGCAAAGCGGTGTGGGGAAGTTTCGCGCGCACCATCACCTTATTGTAACTTTGGCGCCTGCCGGCTGGTGCTTCCTTAATGCAGATCAAGGTGGCCGCGACATTGGCTGGAAATAATGCGCTTGGCTTTTGTTCGCTGACCAGGGCAATAACTTTTTGAGCAACATCGTAACGCCATTGCAGCCGACGGACTCCCGTATCGGTGAGATCATTGCCATCGAAGGCACCATCGTCGATGCCCGTTTTGCCGGCGCCATGCCGCAGATCGGCGCCGTGCTCGATGACGGCGGGGCCGGCGACGTCATCATCGAAGTCGCCGACATTGTCAGTGAACACATCGTGCGTGGCCTCGTTCTCAAGTCATCTTCGGCTCTCGATCTCGGCATGCCCGTGCGTGACACCGCTCAGCCCCTCATGGTGCCGGTGGGCCCGGGCATTCTGGGGCGCATGCTCAACATGTTCGGCGAGTCCATCGACGGCAAGGGCACCCTCGGTCAAGTCCACAGCTGGCCTATCCGCCGCCCGTCGGTATCGCTCGCCCGGCGCACCACCGGGGCCGGCGTGTTTCGAACCGGCATCAAGGCCATCGACCTGCTGGCGCCCATCGAGAGGGGCGGCAAGGCGGGCATGTTCGGCGGCGCCGGGGTGGGCAAGACCGTGCTGATCATGGAGATGATCCACAACATGGCGACCGAATACGAAGGCGTATCGCTGTTCTGCGGCATTGGCGAGCGCTGCCGCGAGGCCGAGGAACTGTACCGCGAGATGCAGCGCACCAAGGTGCTGGATCATTCCGTCATGGTGTTCGGCCAGATGAACGAGGCGCCGGGCGTGCGCTTCCGGGTCGGCCACTCGGCGCTGACCATGGCGGAATATTTCCGCGATGCCATGAACCGCGACGTGCTGGTGCTCATCGACAATATCTTCCGCTTCGTGCAGGCCGGCTCTGAGGTTTCGGGACTGCTGGGACGTATTCCCTCGCGGGTCGGCTACCAGCCGACCCTCGGCACCGAACTGGCCGAACTGGAAGAGCGCGTCTGCAACACCTCCGCCGGTTCCATGACGTCGATTCAGGCGGTTTACGTCCCCGCCGACGATTTTACCGATCCGGCGGCGACCCACACCTTTGCCCATCTTTCGGCGGCCGTGGTGCTATCGCGCAAGCGGGCGAGCCAGGGGCTGTTTCCGGCCATCGACCCGTTGCAGTCGTCCTCCAAGATGCTGTCGCCGGCGACCGTCGGCGAGCGCCATTACCGCATCGCTCAAGGCGTGCGGACAGCCCTGGCGGAATACGACGAACTGAAGGACATCATCGCCATGCTCGGCATGGCCGAATTGTCGGTAGGCGATCGTGCAACGGTCTCCAAGGCGCGCCGCCTGGAGCGCTTCCTCACCCAGCCGTTCTTTTCCACCGAACAGTTCACCGGTCACGCCGGCCGTCTGGTTTCGCTGGAAGATACCCTGGACGGCGCCGAGCGCATCCTGGCCGGCGAATTTGCCGACCGGCCCGAAAGCGATTTCTACATGATCGGCGGTCTCGCCGACCTCAAGGCGACCGGGACCCCGGCCAAGGGAGGCGGGGATGGCTGAGGCCCTGATGCAACTCGCCATCTTCACGCCTGCCGAAACCCTCGTCGAGGTCGAGGCCAGCCGCCTGACGGCGCGCGGCGCTGACGGCGCCTTCGGCATCCTGCCCCATCATGTCGACATCGCCGCCGCAGTCCTCCCCGGCATTGTCGTCTATGTCGATGCCAGCGGCGCCGAGCACTATGTGGCGATCGACCATGGGGTCCTCTTGAAGGCCGGCGAACGGGTGCGCATCGCCGCCAGGCGGGCGGTGGCTGGCGACGATCTCGCCAACCTGCAACGGGCGGTGGAAAGGGAATTTCTCAATCTCAGCGATCTCGAGCGCGACGCCCGTCTGGCGCTGGCCCGGCTGGAGGCCGGCGTGGTGCGCCGCTTCCTCGATCTGCGCGATGTCGGGAGGTGATGGTGAGCGATCCCCGCGACAGGGCCCCCGATCACTTCACCCCGCCCGACACCGCCGGCGAGATCGGACGCGCCGCCGAGCGCCGCCTCAAGGCACAGCGCGAGCGCCGACACGGGCTGTGGTTCGGCTTCGGCATGTTCGGCCTCGTCGGCTGGTCGGTAGCGGTTCCCGTGCTCGCCGGCATCGCCCTTGGCTGGTGGCTCGACCGGGTCGCGCCGCAGCACTTTTCCTGGACCCTGGCATTGCTGCTGGCCGGCGCCGTGCTGGGCGCCCTGAATGCCTGGTTCTGGGTCAACAAGGAAAGCCGTGGTGATTGACGCCAGGCAGGCAAACGAAGGATTAGACTTTTCGTGGCGAGCGGCATAGTTGTGCTGGCCATGATGGCACAGGCACGGTCAGAGCGCCGACCAGCCTCACCGCCATCATCAACCAAGGCGATCTATGAGGGAAAGGGACACGAAGGGGATGGTGAGTGCGAAGCAAGACGATGGACGCCACCCCAACCTGCTGGGTCTGTCGGTGCTGGCCTTTCTGGTCGGCTGCGTGGGCGGGGTCGGCGCCTGGGGGTTCCGCATGCTCATCGGGCTTGTCCACAACGTGCTGTTCCTCGGCCAGTTTGCCTTCGGCTATGATGCCAACCTGCATACGCCGCCCGGTCCCTGGGGATGGGGGGTGATCCTCGTGCCGGCCTTGGGGGCCATTGTCGTGGCCTTCCTGGTGAAGAACTTCGCACCCGAGGCAAAGGGGCACGGCGTTCCCGAGGTGATGGAGGCAATCCACTACAATCGCGGCCGCATTCGCCCCGTGGTGGCGGTCATCAAGTCCCTGGCCTCGGCGGTGTCAATCGGCAGCGGCGCGGCGGTCGGGCGCGAGGGGCCGATCGTACAGATCGGCGCGGCCTTCGGCTCCATCGTCGGTGACGTGATCCGTCTCAGGACCGCAGATCGCATTACGCTGATCGCTGCCGGCGCCGGCGCCGGCATCGCGGCCACTTTCAATGCGCCGCTGGGTGGGATCGTCTTCGCCATCGAGCTGCTGCTGGTTTCGATCAAGCCGCGGACGCTGCTTGTCGTGATCCTCGCGACGTCGGTGGCGACCTACATCAGCCGCATATTGCTGGGCACGTATCCCTCGTTCGACGTGCCCGCCCTGGAGAGCCCCGACTTCTACCTGCTGCAGCCATGGAGCCTCGTGCTTTTCCTGGTGGTGGGCGTACTCATGGGGCTGGCTTCGGTTGCCTTCATCAGGGGCATCTACGGTATGGAGGATGTCTTCGATGCCATCCCCGGCAACTATTACACGCGCCACATCCTGGGGATGCTGTGCGTCGGCATGATCATGGCGTTGCTGATGCGCTATTCCGGGCACTACTATGTGCAGGGCGTCGGCTACGCCACCATCATGGACCTGCTGCACGGCGTCCTCAACGCGCCACGGCTGCTGCTTCTACTGATGTTGCTGAAATTGCTGGCCACGTCGCTGTCGCTGGGCTCGGGTGCGTCCGGCGGTGTGTTCTCGCCGGGCCTATTCATCGGGGCGACGGGCGGGGCAGCATTCGGCCATCTGTGCATCGCGCTGGGCCTCGGGTTCGGCATCGACATCCCCACCTTTGCCATGGCCGGCATGGCGGCGATGTTCGCCGGCACCACCGGCGCGGCACTGACCGGCATCATCATGGTCTCGGAGATGACGCGCGACCAGGCCGTGATACTTCCGCTCGTCATCAGCGTGACCATGGCTCATGCCGTGCGCAGACTACTGATGGACGAAAGCATCTACACCATGAAGCTGATCAGCCGCGGCCACATCGTGCCGCAAGGGCTTCAGGCCCCCCTGCTTGCCAGCAAGCCGCTTGAGGCCGTCATGGAAACCAGCTTCGTCGTGGCAAGCGCCAGCGACACCGCCCGCATCGCCGATCGCGTGACCCTGGTGGAGCGCGTGGGCGAGGTGGTACAGGTCATCGACAGCCGCACACCGCCGGGTGAGGGTATAGGCGCGCCTGACGGCACGCCCCACCGCGAGCTGCGTTTCGCCATCGTCGGTCCCGGCGAAAATCTCAGGACGGCTCCGCGCATCCTGCTGGAATCGGATGCCGTAGTGCTGCTCGTTTCGCTTCACCCGACGCGGCAGAACGCATCGGACATCATCGGCTTCGTGACGGCCAAGACGGTTGCAGAGAACCTCAAGGACGGCGAGCAGATCCTGTAGCTGTTGCACAGACAAGAAGCAGCAGGCCGCAGCGGCCGTGGCGAGATTGCGGCCCGGGGCGTTCATTGTTGATGCAGGGGGAGACCGAATGAACTCGCCGCTCTCAATCACCGGCTTCCTCATAGCGGGGATCGCGTTCGGCGCGACCTATCTCATCATCCTGTGGGCCTCGGTCAGGGCAGCCGCGCGCGGCGGCGGGCTGTCGCCGATCGCCATCGGCGCGGTTGCCCGTCTCGTCCTGGTGGTCGCGGTAGGTTATGCCGTTGTCACCCTGCGAGCGGGTGGCTTCGACATGCTGGCTGTGCTGGGCGGCTTCATGGCCGCCAAGTTTGTCGGCGTGGCCATTGCCCGCAAGGGGCTGCGGGCACGCAAGGAAAAAGTCTGATGGAAATCTCCTCCGACAACATCGTCGTTTTCACCGTCGCCGGCATCGCCGTCAACGCCACCATCGTGTGGACCTGGGTGGTGATGGCGCTGCTGGTCGTGGCCTCGATCGCCGCCACCCGTCATCTTAAGACCGATTTCGCCCCCTCGCGCTGGCAGAATTTCCTCGAGGCGCTGATCGGCGAGGCCAGGCGCCAGATCGCCGACGTCAGCCATCATGATCCCGGCCCCTATATGCCATTCGTCGGCACTCTGTTCATCTTCATTGCGGTCTCCAACCTGTTGACCGTGGTGCCCGGCTACGTGCCGCCCACCGCCTCGCTGTCGACCACCAGCGCCCTTGCCTTGTGCGTGCTGGTGGCGGTGCCGCTCTACGGCATCGCCGAGGGCGGCCTGCTGGGTTATCTGAAGAATTACGCCGAGCCGACCATTTTCATGCTGCCGTTCAACATTATCGGCGAGTTCTCGCGCACCATCGCGCTGGCCGTGCGCCTCTACGGCAATGCCATGAGCGGCGTGGTGCTGGCCACCATCCTCATCGCCATCGCGCCGTTCCTGTTTCCCATCGTCCTCACCTTGCTCGGCCTGCTCACCGGCTTCATTCAGGCCTACATCTTCTCCGTTCTCGCCATGGTCTACATTGCCTCGGCGACGCGCGCGCGGCGCGGCAAGGAGACTTCACAGGCACAAAGCGAACCTTCCCCGGCACCCAACCAGAAAGGAACTGCATAATGGAACCCCACGTCGTCATCGCGGCGGTGTCGATCTTCACCGCCGGTCTCACCATCGGCATCGGCGTCCTCGGCCCGTCGCTGGGCGAGGCACGCGCTGCCGCCTATGCACTGGAGGCCATCGCCCGCCAGCCCGACGAGGCCAACACCATCACCCGCACGCTGTTTGTGTCGCTGGCGATGATCGAATCGACCGCTATCTACTGCTTCGTGGTGTCGATGATCCTGATATTCGCCAACCCCTTCTGGAATGCCGTCATGCCCAAGGTCGGAGGCTGATCCCATGCATATCGATTGGGTCACCGTGGCGGCCCAGATCATCAACTTCCTGGTGCTGGTGTGGTTGTTGAAGCGCTTTCTCTACGGCCCCATCACCGCTGCCATGCAGCGCCGCGAGGCCGGCATCAAGGCCCGTCTCAACGAGGCTGCCGGCATGAAGGCCGCAGCCGATGCCCGCGCCGCCGACCTCACCGCCCGGCGCCAGGAACTTGAGGATGGTCGCCAGTCGCTGCTGGCTGCCGCCCGCACCGAGGCCGATGCCTTGCGCCACCAGCTCACCGCCGAGGTCCGCGCCGAGGTCGAGGCCAAACGCAAGGCCTGGCGCGGCGAACTCGACGAGGATAGGGCCGAGTTCCTGGCGAGTATTTCCAGTCAGGCCGCGACCGGCTTTCGTCAACTGGCCGGCGATGCCCTGGCGCAACTGGCTGATGCCGATCTGGCCGACCGTTTCGCCGCCGCCCTGGCGAGGCGTCTCGACACGCTGGCCAAGGCCGATGTCGAGCGGCTGCGAAAGGCGCTGGCCGAGGCTGGCGGCCGCCTCATGGTGGAAGCACCCGCCGAACTTTCGCCCGCTGCCAGGCGCCAGCTCACCGCGGCGATCAAGAAAACCCTGGGGGCCGGCTTGCACATCGGCTATGCCCAGCCCCAACCCGACCTCACCGGCATACGCTTGCGCGCCCATGGTGAGACGGTGGAATGGACGCTGGCCGAATACGTCGAGCGGTATGCCAAGCGGCTTGCCGAAATTTTCCCTGCCGGGGTGGGAGCCAGTCTTGGGTGATACGCTCAAAACCCTCGCCCGCCGTTTCGGGGCCGCCTTTGAAGCCGCCGCGCCGGTCGGTGCCTTTACGCCGCAGGCCACCGAAGTCGGCACCGTGGTCGCCATCGGCGACGGCATCGCCGAGGTGACCGGCCTCAACCATGTGCGCCCGGACGAGCTGATCCGCCTGCCGGATGGACTCTATGGTCTCGCCTCCAGCATCGCCCGTGACCGCGTCGGCGTCATCCTGCTGGGTCACGAGGAGGGCTTGCGCATCGGCGCCGATGCCCTGCGCACCGGTCGGGCCATCGACGTTCCGGTCGGCGACCAGCTTGTCGGCCGTATCGTCGATGCCCTCGGCCGGCCAGTGGACGGTGAAGGCCCGATCGCCACGCGGACCCGTCAGCCCATCGAGCAGCCCGCCCCCGCCATCATCGACCGCGCCCCCGTCACCACTCCCTTGCAGACCGGCATCAAGGCCATCGATGCAACCATTCCCATCGGCCGCGGGCAGCGCGAGCTCATTCTCGGCGACCGCCAGACAGGCAAGACCTCCATCGCGCTGGACGCCATCCTCAACCAGCATTCCAGCAACGTCATCTCGATTTATTGCGCCATCGGCCAGCGCACCTCGGCGGTGGCCGGGGTGATTGCCACGCTGAAGAAGGCCGATGCCCTCAAACGCTCGATCGTGGTCACCGCCTCAGGCGACGAGGCGCCGGGCCTGCAATATGTGGCGCCGTATGCGGCCACCACCATGGCAGAGCATTTCATGGCCCGCGGCCGCGACGTGGTGATCGTCTATGACGACCTCACCCGCCACGCCCGGGCCTATCGCGAGTTGTCGCTGCTGCTGCGCCGCCCACCGGGGCGCGAGGCCTATCCCGGCGACATCTTCTATCTGCATGCCCGGCTGCTGGAGCGCGCCACGCACCTCAAGAGCGAATTGGGCGGCGGCTCCCTCACGGCGCTGCCGATCATCGAGACCCAGGCCCAGAACATCTCCGCCTATATCCCCACCAACCTCATTTCCATCACCGACGGCCAGATCTACGTCTCGCCCGATCTGTTCCGACGCGGCATCATGCCGGCCATCGACATCGGCCTGTCGGTGTCGCGGGTCGGCGGCGATGCCCAGCTTGCCGCCTATCGCAGCGTTGCCGGCGACCTCAAGCTCGCCTATGCGCAATACCAGGAGCTCGAAACTTTCTCGCGCTTCGGCAGCCGGCTCGACCTCGATACGCTGGCGCGTCTGGAACGCGGCCGCCGGGTGCGGGAGATATTGCGTCAGTCCGAGCACAACCTGGTGCCGGCGGCCGAGCAGATCGCTGTTCTCCTGGCCGCCACCAGTGGCCTCTTCGATGCACTGGCCGTGGATCAGGTCGCCGCCGCCGAGGCCGCCATCCGCGCCCGCATTGCCGACCAGCCGGAATGGAAAGAAGCCATCACCGGCGGCGAGGTCCTGTCAGACGATCTCAAGGCCTGGCTGCACGACGCGGCCCGCCAGGCAGTGGCCGGTCTCACGAAGACTGCGGAAAAGGCGGCAAATGACCAGCCTTGAACACCTGCGCCACCGTATCGCCAGCACCCAGGAGCTGGAATCCATCGTACGGGTGATGAAGTCGTTGTCGGCCGCCTCGATCAACCAATACGAGGCCGCCGCCCGCCGCCTCGACAGCTATCGCGAGGTCGTCGATGCGGCGTTGCAGGTGGTGCTATCGGCCAGCGGCATTCCTCCCGATCAGCCGCAAGCCCTGACCCGCCATGCCGTCGTGGTCGTCATGGGCTCCGATCGTGGCCTGTGCGGGCGCTTCAACGAGATCGTCGCCGAGGCCACCCACCGGGTGATCGGCGATCTGGCGACGAGCCACGAAGAGGTGCTGGTGCTGGCGGTGGGCACGCGCGGCGCGGCGCACCTGGAGGCTGACGGGCACCTGCCAGCCAGCATCTTTCCGCAGCCCGGTTCGGCCAGCGGCCTCAGCCAGACGGTGGAGACCGTCCTGCTGCAACTGGACGCCTGGCAGCGCCAGCACGGCCTCGACCGGGCGGTCGTCGTCTACAATGCCGAGACCGAGAGGAAGGGCATCGGCGAAGTTCGCATTGAAACGCTGCTGCCGTTCGATGCTGCCGAGCTTTCCCGGCTGGCCGCCCGGCCGTGGCCGTCGCGCACCTTGCCGGTCTTCGACGGCGAGCCGATGGCGGTGCTGTCAACCTTGCTGCGCGAGCGGCTGTTCATCGCCTTGATGCGGGCAGGCGCTGCTTCGCTGGCCAGCGAACATGCCACCAGACTCGCCGCCATGCAGGCCGCCGACCGCAACATCGCCGACAAGCTCGACGAACTGGAGGGGGATTTCCGCCGCCTCCGCCAGGAGACCATTACCGATGAGATGATGGATATCGTTACGGCTTACAAATCCATGCAGCCCGCACGCAGCGACAACGCGCTCGGGAGTTCGGGCGGTTCGCGTAACGGCGGGAGCCAAGGCTTCGATGATTGCGCGCCCCGGATCGGCGATCCGCCCGATTGAGCGTGCCGCTCGATCGGTCACGGAACGACGACCACCGGCAATGGCGCCAGGCTCACCAGCTTCTGCGAGACACTGCCGATGAGCAATCCCGCGATCCGCCCGTTGCCGCGCTTGCCGACGACAATGGTGTCGGCTCCCTTGTCGCGCGCGATGTCGATGATCGCCTGCGCGGCATCGCCGGTGCGCGATTCGAGGTGGATGACGCCGGCCCCTGCAGCACGCGCACGCTCGCGCGCCTTGCCAAGCGCTTCAGCCGAGGCAGAAGAGACAATCTCCTCAAACCAGGCATGCTGGCTTCGCGTGAAGCTTCTCAATATGTCATCCGGCAAGCCGCCCCCGGCAATGTTCACTATAATGAGTTCGGCCTCCCGGCTCTTGGCCAGTTGGACCGCGTAGTCGATGGCGCGGTTGGCACCTTCCGACCCATCCGTGGCAACCAGGATGCGGTTCATGGTTCACCTCCCATAGCAACTGTGATGACGCGGGCTACCGACCGCCAATCGCCCGACAAGCCCACACCCTGGCGAGGCGTTACCGGTCACGCGCCACAAAATCCTCTATGCGGTCAAACGCGCCGTTGATTGTCTGCTCATCAACGCAATAAGCCATGCGGACATGCCCTTCGCCGGACGGGCCGAACGCCACCCCCGGAGTGACCGCGACGCCAGCCTCTTGCAGCAGCGTGGTGCTGAAGGCGCGCGAGTCGGTTTGCGGACCGATGATCTTGGGGAAGACGTAGTAGGCGCCTTGCGGCGATACGCAATCGAACAGCTGTGGCACGCGTGCGATGCGCTCCATGATCAGCTTGCGCCGCGCATCGAGTGTGGCGCGGAATTCAGGCGGTGGCAACGCGTTATCCTTCATGGCAGCTATTGCCGCCACCTGCGAAACGCGTGGTGCGCAGATCAGCGTGGCGTCATGAACTTTCAGAAGGTGGGTGGCAAGGCCGGGCGGCAGGATCATGTGACCCACCCGCCATCCGCTCATCGCATAGGCCTTGGAATACGTGAAAAGATAAGCAAGGCGGCCTTCGAAACTTGCGATTGATGCCGGATCGCCGTAGCCGGGATTGTCGCCATAAACGAAAGGCGAATAGGGATCGTCGAGGATCACCAGCAGGCCATGGCGCTCGGCGATTTTGCCGAGTGCTTCCAGCGACTGGCGCGAAAAGGCCACACCGGTCGGGTTGTGGGGTGAAACCAGCAGGATCGCCTTGGTTCGAGCGCATACGAGCCCGTCAAGCAGGCCGGGATCGAGCTCCCAGCCGTTTTTCTCGCCCAGCGGGAGATACACAGCCCGTCCACCGCACAGGCCGATCTGCAGGATGTGCGAGGCAAAACACGGATCGGTGACGATGACCTCGTCGCCTGGTGCCAATATCGTCCGCAGCAGGGTTTTCACACCCTCCATGTTGCCGGCGGTTATGACGACCTGCGTGTCGGGGTCGACTTCGGCGCCGCTGCGGGCGGCAAAATCCTTCGCTGCCAGGGCGCGCAGTTCGGCAAGCCCGTTCGGCAATGTGTACTTGCCGATATCGGGGTCGCTCTCCAGTGCCGCGGCGACGGCCTTGCGGATCCGCGCCGGGGTTTGAAATGAGGGCAAACCCCAGCTCAGCGAAAGCGCATCCGGCACACAGGCAGCGCGCATCGCCATGTCCTTTATTGCCGACATGCCAATGGCTGCCACATCAGCGGTAACCCACATTTCACGTCTAATGGCGTCCATGACTTTCATCCCGGGCTACCGATTGAGCGGTGCGTATCCTGGAAGGCCAGATTTCTGCCACAAGCGCGGGCAGCAATCTTGATGTCGGTCGACCAGATCCGGACTATTTTACGCAGATACAGGTCACCGGCGAGAGTTGCGCCAGTTTGTGCGATACGCTGCCGACCATCAGAGCCTTCAGATCCGACAGGCCGCGCGAGCCGGTGACGACGAGATCAATACCTTCGGCCGCAATAACTTCCAGGATCCGACGAACCGGATCGCCATCCTCGATGCGCTTGCTGACCTTGCCGACCCCTTGCTTGTGCGCACTTCTCTCGGCCTCATCGACAACTTGCTCGGCAATGGCCCAGAGCAACTTGCCGGGGAGCGTTGCCTTTTCGGAAGGCATCACGAAATCGGTCGGGAACCGGCCCTCCGCAACAGGCGGGATAGCCTCGGCGAGGGGCTTGCCACCTTCCGCCGAGAGATGTTCAACCTCAGCCATGTGTCGCAGGCTTTCCGGCACTTCCCGGCGTAGCAGAACATGCACCAACACAACCTCGGCACCGTATTTGGCGGCAATGTCGGAACCGAATTCAACGGCCTTTCGCGCGTGACTTGATCCATCCGTGGCGATCAAAACTCTCTTGGTCATCTCTGCTCTCCACATCTCTCCATATTGAATTTATCAGGCAAGCGGACGCGTGGGCTTTGACATACCTCAATCGCGGCCAGGCGCATGTGGCATGTGCCCGGTGCATCAAGCCACCTGTGGGTATTGTTCGATCATGTTGAATCGTTTGACCGGCTTTCCTGACAAGGCTGAGCCGTCGCTGATGCGAAAAAGCTCTCGACGAGCCAAAATACCCCGCAGCGCGCCCGAAAATATCGATTTGGCGGGTGATCAAGCAGCAATTTCGTGCACATGAACATCATGGGCCGAGTGCGCCTTGAGAACTTCGAGCGCCAGCTTTTCCTGTGCCGCATCACGCACATTGACCCACAACAACAGTCCACCGCGCGCCAGTTGCTCCTTGAGCCGCTGCGCATGGTGCTCATGCATCTTGCGGCCGAGCATACCGCCAAGTGCCGCACCACCGCCCGCCGCCACCAGCATCGGCAACACGCCGCCGATCCCAGCGAGGGTCAGGGCGCCGATCGAGGCGAGCCCGATGGGCAGGCCATACTCGGCTTCCAGTCGCGATACCCTGGTGAAAAAGGTCTCGCGCGGCGCCGCTGGATTGTCTTCCATTTCGGCAATGTTCTGGTAGCGATGGCCCAGCTCACGCTCGACGCTCGCTTCATCACCCAGCAGGCTGAACGCGGCACGATCGAAGCCACGGCCTTCGAGCGCCACCACGGCCTTCTCGAGTGTTTCGGCGTCGTCGAAAAGGGCGACAACCTCGCGGATACTCTCGTTCATTTTGTACCACTCCATTTTGCAGCCAGCATAACACACCAGCGCGACGCCAGGCCCCGATGATCACAATTGGAACCCGATACCTTCTGACATGCGAAACACAGGGTCTGTTTGAGCGAAATCAACGAACTTGCAGGCCTGGTGCATCACATTGCGTATATGGGTGCCGCTACGGAAAAGACCTCCAGATGTATGGCCGCGAGTTGAAAGTGCCTGGACGATGAGGGTCCGAGCATGACAATGCTGGTGAGATTGAGCGGGCTTTGCATCGTTGTGATCCTCACAGGCAGCGTCGCGATCGCCGTTGCCCGGACCATCGATCCGCATCGGCTTTACGAACAGCGTTGCAGCGGCTGCCACACCCCGCATGCGGGCAGCTTCGTGCGCCAGAACCTCGTTGAAGACAGGGGCAGGCTCATCGGCCGCAAGACCGGCCGCGAGGTACGCGCATTTCTCGAGGCAGGACATGGCAATCTGACACTGGAAGAAACGAAATCCATGGTTGCGCACCTGACGAACATCCAAAGCGCGAGAGGGCTCTTTCAGGACAAATGCATCATCTGCCATGACAGGGCAGTGGTGCTTGCCCGCACCGAACTCGCTATCGAGGATGGCAGGCTCGTTGGACGTTATTCGAAGCGCGATATCGCGCAGTTCCTCACCAACCATGGACGTCTCAAGAGCGATGAAGTGGCCAGGATGGTCGATGTCCTGAAGCGACATCTCACCACCATGCAAGACGAATGAGCGCTCCCGCGATGGTGCTTCAGGCCGCGGGAGGCGATCCTATTTGGTCGAGAGCCAATAGGCGATCGCCCGTGCGTCGTCCTCTGACAAGGGCGTGACGGCATCCT
>CAZMSA010000004.1:0-56424 GCA_964568825.1 uncultured Rhizobiaceae bacterium
CCCCGTACTGGCCGGTGAGGCTGTAGCCGGAAAGCGTCAGCCCCAGCATGAACAGTGCCGAGGGCACCGCCGCGCGGCCGAGGAACATCAGCGTCTGGTCGACGACCGGGTGCAAGCCAATGCCAGTCAAGCCCCACAGTGCGCCCACGAACAATGGCGCGATGATCGGGTTGAGCGCCAGGTCGCGCGCCAGGCGGGCCAGCATGTGCGAAATCGGCACCTCGCGGGTGCGCCCCGACCATTCCGCCCACAACGACGCCACCACCCAGTTGACCACCGCGTGGATGGAGATGATGAGCGCCATGGGGCGGGTTGCCTGATCGCCGAAATGCCCCAGCGCCAACGGGATGCCCATGAGGACCGTGTTGCCGAAGCAGGCCGCCATCGCCGCCGCCGATCCGCCGGCCGGGGCGAGCACGGGGATGGGGCGCACGATGAGGACGGTCGCCACCCACACGATGAGCAGCGATCCGTAAAAGGCGCCCCACAGCGCCCACGGGCTGGCGGCGCGCAGGTCGGCGGTCACCATCAGCCGGAACAGCAGCGCCGGCATGGCGATGCCGATGACAAAGCGGTTCAACACCTTGGCATCGCCTGAACCCATGTAGCCGGAAAGCCCCACGCCATAGCCGATGGCGATGAGGGCAAAGACCGGAACGACGGTTTCGAAGACAGCCATCATCGCTGAAAGGGCTCCGGGCGGGCACGAACGAAGCGGCATCCTGTAGCAGCCATGCCGGCCAGCGGCCAGCCTTTTTGCCTCGCGGGCGCGGCTCGTCTAGAGTGATCGCCACAAGGCCATACGACAAGGAAACACCGTTGAGCCCGCCCGCTTCACCCAAGGATTCCCCCGGCAAGCCGTCAGCGGCGGAGATGCTGGCGCACGCCCGCCGACTTGCCGGCAGCGAGGAGGCCCGCGCCTTTTACCGCGACTGGGCGGCAAGCTATGACGGCGATGTCTTCGAGGGCCAGAAAGTGATCGGTTCCGACCGCATCGCCGACCTCCTGGCCGCGTCCATGAAGGATGGCAGGGGGGCTGTCATCGATCTCGGTTGCGGCACAGGGCGGGTGGCGGCGCGGCTCACCGCGCATGGCTTTTCGGTGATCGACGGTCTCGATCTGTCGCCGGAAATGCTGCAGGTGGCGCGGGCCAAGGGGCTTTACCGGCACCTCGTGGCGGCCGACCTCAACCAGCCGCTCGCCATTGCCGCGGCCCGCTATGATGCCGCCGTCTCGGCCGGCACCTTTACCACCGGCCATGTGGGTGCGGGAGCGCTTGGCGAGGTGTTGCGCATCGTCAAACCCGGCGGCGTCATCGCCATCGTCATTGCCGATGTGGTGTGGCAGGCGGGCGGCTTCGATGAGACGCTGGCGGGGCTGGTCGATGCGGGCCGCATCGCTGTCGTTTCCGGGACCCACGAAGCCATCATCGCCGGCGGTGAGCCGCAGGGGCGGTTCGTGGTGTGCCGGGTCGGAGATTGCGGCCCTGGGTCCTCGGGTCAAGCCCGAGGATGACAGAGGTGGGATGGCGGCGCCGGGTCCCCGAGGATGACAGGGGTGGGGTTGGGGGCCTCAGGCGGCGGCTTCGTCGTGACGGGCGGCGATGAGGCGGGCGACCTCGGTCATCATGGCGTTGATGCGGAAATCCTTGGGCGTATAGACGCGGGCCACGCCGAGCTGTTTCAGCACATGCTGGTCTTCTTCGGGAATGATGCCGCCCACCACCACCGGCACATGATCGAGGCCGGCGGCGCGCAGGCGCATCACCACCTCGCGCACCAGCGGCACGTGGCTGCCCGACAGGATGGATAGGCCCACCACATGCACGCCGTTGTCGAGGGCGGCGGCGACGATCTCGTCGGGGGTCAGGCGGATGCCGTCATAGATGACTTCAAAGCCCACTTCGCCGGCCCTGACGGCGATCTGCTCGGCGCCGTTGGAATGACCGTCGAGCCCCGGCTTGCCCACCAGGAATTTCGGCGTCACCCCAAGCTGGCGGGCGAGGCTTGAGACCGCGGCGCGGGCTTCGGCCTCGTCGGCGCTGTAGAGCGCGATGATGGTGCCGAGGCCGGTGGGGGCGCGGTATTCACCGAACACCTCGCGCAGGGTCTCGCCCCATTCGCCGGTGGTGACGCCGGCCCTGGCGCAGGCGATGGAGGGCTCCATCACGTTGCGACCTTCTTTGGCGGCGGCGGCCAGTTCGGCGATGGCTTTGCGAACCGCCTTGGTGTCGCGCCCGCTGCGCCAGGCTTTCAGTTTCACGATGGCGTCGAATTCCACATGATCGGGCACCGACAGGATCGAGCCGCCGTCGCCGCCGGCCAGCGGTGAGGCTTCGGTTTCGGTGAAGGCGTTGACCCCCACCACGATCGCTGAGCCCGCCTCGATGGCCTTCAGGCGGGCGGCGTTGGATTTCACCAGCCCGGATTTCATGTAGCCGGCCTCGACGGCGGCGATGGCGCCACCCATTTTCTCGATCACGGCCATTTCGGCGCGTATGGCGGTCTTCAACCCCTCGACCTTTGACGCGATAACGCCGGAACCATCGAAGATATCGTCATGGTCGAGCAGGTCGGTCTCATAGGCCATGATCTGCTGCATCCTGAGCGACCATTGCTGGTCCCACGGCCGCGGCAGGCCCAGCGCCTCGTTCCAGGCCGGAAGCTGCACGGCGCGGGCGCGGGCCGACTTCGACAAGGTGACGGCGAGCATCTCGATGAGGATGCGGTAGACGTTGTTTTCCGGCTGCTGCTCGGTGAGGCCGAGGGAATTGACCTGCACGCCGTAGCGAAAGCGCCGCAGCCGCTCATCGCTGACGCCATAGCGCTTGCGGCATACCTCGTCCCACAGTTCGGCGAACGCCCGGAGCTTGCAGATCTCGGTGATGAATTTCATGCCGGCGTTGACGAAGAAGCTGATGCGGCCGGCGATCTCGGGAAAGCTTTCGGGCGCCACGGCACCGGTTGCGTTGACGGCATCGAGGATGGCGATGGCATTGGCGAGGGCGAAGGCGACCTCCTGCACCGGCGTGGCGCCAGCTTCCTGCAGGTGATAGGAGCACACGTTCACCGGGTTCCACTTGGGCGCCTCGCGCCACGACCACACGATGGTGTCGGTGGTGAGGCGGATCGAGGGGGCGGGCGGGAACACGTGGGTGCCGCGCGAGAGATATTCCTTGATGATGTCGTTCTGGGTGGTGCCGGTGAGCTTCTTGCGGTCGGCGCCCTGTTCCTCGGCCACCGCCACGTACAGCGCCATGAGCCAGGCGGCGGTGGCGTTGATGGTCATGGAGGTGTTCATCTGCTCCAGCGGGATGCCGTCGAACAGCGCCCGCATGTCGCCTATGTGGGCAATCGGCACGCCGACCTTGCCCACTTCGCCGCGCGCCAGTTCATGATCGGCGTCGTAACCGGTCTGGGTGGGCAGATCGAAGGCGACGGAAAGACCCGTCTGGCCCTTGGCAAGGTTGCCGCGGTAGAGGCGATTGCTCTCCAGCGCCGTCGAATGGCCGGCATAGGTGCGGATGATCCAGGGCTTGTCGCGCATCTTGAGGCATGATCCGTTGATGAGGCCGAACAGGTTCCGGCCCCGAAGCAAAGCACGGGCCATGCTGCAGCGCAACTAGACGATCAACCGATGCAGGGGGTGGCGGTCCGGCTCAGTAATTGCTGCGCTGGTAGGAGTACACCAGCAACAGGCCGGTCACCGTCATGCCCACCATGCCGATGATCGCCGCCGTCAGGGCATCGCTGTCGATGGGTAGCCGCACGGGGCCGGCCAGCCAGATGGCGGCGAAGCCACCGATCAGCATGCTGGATACGGAAACCGCCGAATCCAGGTAGCGGGTGCGTCCGGTCATGCTGTTGATGTACGAACCGCCGATGACAGCAAGGATGATGATAAGCGGCACCGAGCCGCCGGCAGCGGATGACCCGTACAGGCTTTCGCTTGAATACGAACTGCCGTCGAAGATACTGAGCAGTCCCAAAAGACCTTGCATTTGCTTCGCCTTTGCCTCTTCGCTTGCCTTGTTTGCCGAGGTTTCCGCCGTCCTTCGGTGCAAGCGATGCGACTGTACTGATTCAGGGTTTATTTTGGACTAAAGATCGCGGCCGAACCAGTTTATGATGAACTCACGGTTAATGCCGAAGCGAGCGGTTATTGAGCTGTGTGACGGCGTCAGGTTCGCTTGCTGGCTCGCCCAGGCTCAGGGCGCGGGTGCCGGAACGCTGCCGACAGGCGGATATGGCCCACCGGGTGCCCTCAGGGCTTTGCGCATATGCAGCAAAATTTCCGTCGACTTTTGTTGCGGTGCGAAATAATGTGGCCTGAGAGCCAGTTTACCATGGGCGCCAAGCGCCTCGTCGAGCATGAGGGTTGAAATGCCGACCAGCAGTTCAGCGTCAGCCGAGGCGGCCCCCGGGCGGGCCGTTGCAGCGGCCAAGGATCTATACGAAATCGGTGAAATTCCGCCGCTCGGCCATGTGCCGGCGAACATGTATGCCTGGGCTATCCGCCAGGACCGGCATGGGCCTCCCGACACGGCCATGCAGATCGAGGTGGTCCCCACCTGGCCCATCGGCGAGGACGAGGCCCTGGTGTTCGTGATGGCCGCCGGCGTCAACTACAATGGCGTCTGGGCCTCGCTGGGCCAGCCAATCTCGCCCATCGACGGGCACGGCAATCCCTTTCATGTGGCCGGTTCGGATGCTTCGGGCATCGTCTGGGCGGTGGGATCGAAGGTTAAGCGCTGGAGCGTCGGCGACGAGGTGGTGATCCACTGCAACCAGGATGATGGCGACGATGAGGAATGCAACGGCGGCGACCCGATGTTCTCGCCCTCGCAGCGCATCTGGGGCTACGAAACCCCGGACGGCTCGTTCGCCCAGTTCGCGCGGGTACAGGCGCGTCAGTTGCTGCCGCGGCCGCAGCATCTCACCTGGGAGGAATCGGCCTGCTATACGCTGACGCTGGCCACCGCCTACCGCATGCTGTTCGGCCATCGCCCGCACATCCTGAGGCCCGGCCACAACGTCCTGGTATGGGGGGCATCGGGCGGGCTCGGGTCGATGGCGGTGCAGCTCATCGCCACCGCCGGGGCCAATGCCATCGGTGTCATCTCCGACGACGACAAGACCGATTTCGTGCTCGGCCTAGGCGCCAAGGGCGTCATCAACCGCAAGAACTTCGACTGCTGGGGCCAGATGCCCAAGGTCGGCACGCCCGAGTACAACGCCTGGCTCAAGGCGGCGCGCGCCTTCGGCAAGGCCATCTGGGCCCTGACCGGCAAGGGCGTTAACGTCGATACGGTCTTCGAGCACCCCGGCGAGGCCACCTTCCCGGTGTCGCTGCTGGTGGTCAAGCGCGGCGGCATGGTGGTGATCTGCGCCGGCACTACCGGCTACAACCTCACCATGGATGCGCGCTATTTGTGGATGCACCAGAAGCGAGTGCAAGGCTCGCATTTCGCCAACCTGAAACAGGCTTCGGCCGCCAACCGCCTGGTGATCGCCCAGCGCATCGACCCGTGCATGTCGGAGGTTTACGTGTGGCGCGACATCCCCAAGGCCCACATGAAGATGTGGAAGAACGAGCACCAGCCCGGCAACATGGCGGTGCTGGTGTCGGCACCGCGCACCGGGCTTCGCACCTTCGATGACGCGCTGGAGGCGGCAGAGAGCAACGGTTGACCCGGGCGCTACTTGTCGCGCTCGACGATGAAGCGGGCGGCGGCGGCGAGAAGGCCGGCCTCGGCACCGAAGGGTTCGAGGACGGCAATGGCTGAATCCACCAGCTGGCGCGCCTTGGCGCGGGCGCCCTCCACCCCGTAGAGATCGATGAAGGTCGCCTTGCCGGCCGCGGCATCCTTCTGGGTGGCCTTGCCGAGGGTTTCGGGCGAGGAGACCACATCGAGCAGATCGTCGGCGACCTGGAAGGCGAGGCCCACATGGCCGGCATAGGCGGCAAGGGCTGAGCGGGCCTCACCGTTTTCGCCCGCCAGGATGGGGCCGGCAACAAGCGAAAAGCGGAATAGCGCACCGGTCTTGAGCTGCTGGATGGCGATGATGCCGTCAAGGTCGTGGCTGCCCTTTTGCTCGGCCTCGAGATCGAGCATCTGACCGCCCACCATCCCTGCCACGCCAGCCGCACGGGCCAGTTCCAGCACCAGTTCGGCGCGCCGGGCGGGGTCGGGGTGGGTATCGGGATGGGCGGCGATCTCGAACGCGATGGTCAGCAAGCCGTCGCCGGCGAGGATGGCGGTCGCCTCGTCGAAGGCCTTGTGGCAGGTCGGCTTGCCGCGCCGCAAGTCATCGTCGTCCATGGCCGGCAGGTCGTCGTGGACGAGGGAATAGCAGTGGATGCATTCAAGCGCTGCACCGGTGCGCAGCGCCGGCATCCCCGTCACCCCCATGAGGCGGGCGCTCTCGACCACGAAGAAGGGGCGCAGGCGCTTGCCCTGGGCGAGGGCGGAATAGCGCATGGCGGTCAGCACCCGCGGGGCCGGGGCGCCGTCAAGCGCCAACAGGCGGTCGAGGAGTGCATCGACCTTGCCGGCGGTCGCGGACAGGGCGTCTTCGAACGTCATTTCAGGGGTTCTTTCGGCTGGCAAAGGGGACCGCGCAGTCTTAATGTCCGCTGCCGTCGACTGCAACCCTGAGATTGAAACCCTCAAGAGCGGGAAAACAACAGGCGGAACGATGGTTTGGCGGCAATCGGCAGGGCGGGGCTGGCGGCGATGGGCTGTTCGCGTCGTGCTCGCCGTCACCTTGCTGGTGCTGGGGGTCCTCGGTGTAGCCGTCAGCTATCGCTTCATCCCGCCGCCGGTATCGGCCCTGATGCTCCTGAGGGCGGCGGGCGGAGCGGGGGCGGACTATCGCTGGGTGCCGATGGCACGGATCTCGCCCAATCTGGCGCGTGCCGTCATCACTTCGGAGGATGCCCGTTTCTGCCTGCATCACGGGGTCGACTGGGATGTGCTGAGGGGTATCGTCGACAAGGCCGTCGATTCTGAGAGCGCGCCCAGCCGCGGCGGGTCGACCATCGACATGCAGACGGTGAAGAACCTCTTCTTGTGGCCGCAACGCTCGTATGTGAGGAAGGCGCTGGAGATCCCGCTCGCCCTGTGGATCGATCTGGTGTGGCCCAAGCGGCGGATCATCGAAGTTTATCTCAACATCGCCGAATGGGGACCCGGCATCTACGGCGCCGAAGCCGCTGCGCGTCACTATTTCCACAAACCGGCCGCCAAACTCAGTCGCTACGAGGCCGCCGTCCTGGCTGCCGTGCTGCCCAACCCGCTGGAGCGATCCGTTGCCAGGCCGGATGCTCAGGTGAGGCGGATCGCCCGCCGCATCGAGCACCGGGTGGCCAGCACCATCGGCTATCTCGATTGCCTGCCGTCGCTGCAATGACCGCTTGCGATCAGCTTCAATGCAGCCCAATTCTCCTCTGGCGTTTTGCCCGATGTGAGGCTATAAGCCCCCAACCTCTAAACCGCAAAGGGCAGTTTCAGGCGCCATTCGCCTTGCCCGCCGGCATGATCGCACGGAGTTTCTAGACCCATGGCTGTTCCGAAGAAGAAAACCTCGCCGATGAAGCGCGGCCTGCGCCGCTCGGGCCACAAGGTGCCGGGTGTCACCTATGTGGAAAACAAGCAGACCGGCGAATTGCATCGCCCGCACCATGTCGACCTGAAGACCGGCATGTATCGCGGCAAGCAGGTGCTGGAGCCCAAGACCGAGTTCTGATGCGTCTTGGCCGATCGTCTATCGATCCGAAGGCCGGCAGCCAATGCCGGCCTTTCGTTTTTGCGGCAACCTGCTCGTCGCGGCCGGACTGGTGATACTGTTCGCCGCGGCCCTGCAGGCGGCCGCGGCTTTGCCTGAAACACCATTGCAACCGAATTTTAGGGACTAACCGCTAGATTTGGCGGGTGTTTCACCAACTGATGCCGGGATTGCCCTGGCATCAGGCCTTGCGCGCACTGCGGTTGGGCCCGAGCGGAGGCGAGCGTGATCGCCATTGACAGGCTGATAACCCTTCTGCCGGGTCCCCTCGGACGACTGGCAAAGCAGATACTCGGGGGCGACGGCGATGGCGCCGATGCCAAGCGTGGCGCGCTTGCCGCCTTTGCCATCCGCGTCGTCTCGGCGGGCATCGCGTTCATGTCGCAGGTGCTTCTGGCGCGCTGGATCGGGGTGCACGAATTCGGCATCTTCACGTACGTGTGGGTGCTGGCCACCGTGGTTGGGACCCTGTGCGCCCTGGGCTTTTCAACCTCGGCCATCCGCTTCATCCCGGAATACCGCAGCCGCGGCCATTTTGCGCTGACGCGCGGCTTCCTGCTCACCGGGCGTTCGCTGTCGTTCATGGCGGGGCTCACGGTGACAGTTGCGGGCATGGCCTTCCTGTTGACCCATGCCGATGCCGTGGACGCCCAGTACCGGGTGCCCATTGCCATCGGCCTCTTGTGCCTGCCGGCCTTCGCGCTGACCGATTTCCAGGACGGGGTGGGTCGCGCCGAGGGCTGGATCGACCTGGCGCTGGGACCGCCCTACATCTTCCGGCCGCTGCTCATACTGCTGTTCGTGGCGTTCATCGTTGCCATCGGCTGGACACGCAGCGCCGAAACCGCTGTTCAGGGCGCGGTGATAGCCACCTGGCTGACGGTCGTCGCCCAGTTCGTCATGCAGAAGCAGCGCATGCAGACGCGGGTGCCGGATGGCGAACGGCGCTACCGCTGGCCGCTGTGGTTCAAGGTGTCATTGCCGCTGTTGCTGCTCGAGGGTTTCACCTTGATGATGACCAACCTCGACATCCTCTTGCTGAACATCTTCGTCAGCGCCGACCATATCGCGCTTTATTTCGCGGCGGCGCGCACCATCTCGCTGATCGGTTTCGTGCATTTCGCCATTACCGCGGTCGCCATGCCGCAATTCACCGCCCTGGCGGTCGCCGGCGACAACAAGGGCATCCGGCAACGGCTGGCGCAGATGCGGGCCTGGACCTTGTGGCCGTCGCTGGCCGGGGCAGCGATGCTGCTCATCCTCGGCAAGCCGTTGTTGTGGCTGTTCGGGCCGGCCTTCACCGATGCCTATCCGGTAATGCTGGTGCTGGCCGGCGGGCTCCTGGCGATGGCGGCGGCGGGACCGGTGCAGGGCCTTTTGGTGGTGACCGGCCACCAGAACGTGACGGCCATCGTTCTTGCCGCAACAGTTTTCATCAACGCCGCCTTGAACCTGGCGCTCATTCCCTATTGGGGTCTGCTGGGCGCGGCGGCGGCGACCTCGCTGTCGCTGGCCTTCCAGGCGCTTGTCCTGCATGTCGTCGTGCGGCGGGTGACAGCGGGTGATGCGCCGTTGCTGGCCGAGGGGAGGATGCATGGCGCGGCCGCTGAATGAGCGTTTCCCCGTCACCGGCGCCGAGAGACTGAACGAACTCGCCGCCGACGCGACGGGGTCAGGCAACGCCGGGTGGCGGCGGCTGGCCGAAACCGCGCTAGTGCCGGCGGCCGGAGCGGGGCCGGACTGGCTGGGAAGCCTCATGGAGACGCTCGGCGCCAAGGCCCGGCCGCTCATGGGGCGTCGCGGCAACGAGATCGCTGCTTTAATGGCGGTGACGGTCAAGGGGCCAGCGGCCGGCTATCCGGGAACTGTGGCAGTGGGCTGGCACAGCGATCTCACCTTTGCGGGAACCCCGCTCATCGCCGGCCGGGACGCGGCCGGAGCGGTGGCCGGCCTTCTCGAGGCGGCACGGCGTGAAACGGGCGCCAGCGCGCTGTTGATCAACGGCATGGAGGCCGATGCCCGCCTGCTGGAGGCCATCGCGGCGGCGGCCGCAGCGCAGGAGCTTGGCTGGCAGATCCTTTCCCGCCACCAGCGCGCCGCGTTGCGGGTGAGGGATGAGTGCTTCGAAGATTGGCTGCAGCGCCGTTTCACGGCCAAGCGGCGGCGCGAGTATCGCCGCCTCAAGACTCGCCTGGGGGAAACCGGCAAGCTCGGCTGCGACAGCCTCGGCAAGGCAGAGCCGCTCACCCCCTGGATCGATCAGTTCATCGCCCTCGAACAGGCGGGCTGGAAGGGGCATCGCGGCACCGCCATCGGCTGCGACCCGGCGCTCACGGCGGCCCTGCGCACAGGGCTTGAAAGACTTCACCGGCACGGCGATCTCGGCTTCTGGCGGCTCAGCATCGATGAGCGCCCGGTCGCCATGCTGTTTGCACCCATGGCGCGAGAGCGGGCCTGGCTTCTCAAGATTGCCCATGACGAAGCCTTCGCCCGGTTCTCTCCGGGCCTGCTCATCATCCTCGAAGCGACCCGCGAACTGCTGGCCGCCGGCCGCTTCAGCCTCATTGATTCCTGCGCCGTGCCGGGCCATCCGCTGATCGACCACCTGTGGGACGACCGCATCGGCATCTGCGATGTGATGATTGCCACACCGGGCACGCTGGCCAGGCTGTTCGGCCTGCTAGTGGCAGCGGAAAGGGCGAGGCGAAGGGTGCGCGCGGCGGGCAAGCGGGCGTTCCATGCGCTCACCGGGCGGCGGGTGAAGTGACGGCACCGGCTCAAGAGCGCCGGACTGATGGCTGGCGATGCCACTTGTTCACGACACAGGCGATCACCATTTCTTCAGTATGCGCCAGCACTCATCTTGTCGCCGCGCCAGCGTCCAAATTCCGCCGTGTTCGGACTGCTAATGCCGGCGTCCTGGTGGCCGCCCGGCCGCGATTCGACGACTACAAGGGCAGGTAGAGCTTTAGGCTTTCCTTAGAGGCTTTCGTGATAACGTGGAGACATGACCCCATGTGGGTTGGTGTGTAAACAAGTGAGTAAACCTCCGATGAGCGATCGACGCGTCGCACAGCAAGTGCCGGCTCAAAGCGAGCAGGCCGGTCGATTGAGCCCGGAACTCAAGGAGTTCCTCCACATGCTGCAGGTGATCGAGGAACATCCCGATGCCTGCACCAAGGACCGCGGCGAAAACCACTGAGGCTCCATGAGCCGCGGACGACGCGGGCAGCCGACCCCTTTAAGGGGCTGGTCGGCGCTATAACCCATCCGAACGCTGCCCCGGCAATCAAGGCCTGGCGCGCGCCAAACCTTTCCGAACGCCTTGCCGGCACGGCCGGCCCGCTATAGCCTGGTGCCGAAGGTCAGCGACAATCAGGACAGTCGATGCGGCAGGTCATCGCGGCGCGCGGTCATTGGAGCGGCGTGATCGGCAAGGGCCGGCGCTTGAGGATCATCGATCTGGAGGGCCGGCAGGCGGTGGATTTCATCGCCTACAATGCCGCCGATCCGGCTGAGCGCTATCATGCGCCCAACACCATCAAGAAGGCCGGCAGCATATTGCTGACGGCCGGCCATACGCTCTATTCCGATCAGGCGCGCGGGCTCATCACCATCATCGAGGACACCTTTGGCGGCCACGACACCATCGGCGGGTGCTGTTCAAGGCCGTCCAACCGCATGCTGTATGGCATCGACAATGCCGGCTGCCGGGAGAATTTTCTGGCCGAGCTGGAGCCCCGGGGTCTCGGCTGGAAGGATATTGTGCCCAACGTCAACTGGTTCATGAAGGTGCCGGTTTCCACCGGTGGCGGCGCGGCGATCGCGACGGGGGCCTCAAAGCCCGGCGATTCCGTGCTGCTGAGGGCCGAAATGGACGTGCTTGCCGTCATCTCCAACTGCCCGCAGGTGCTCAACCCGTGCAACGACTTCAATCCGACGGCGATCGCGGTCGAGACCGACTAGGGCCTGTTGAGAATCACGGTTGTGGTGCTGGTTTGACAGGATTGGCTCAGATTCCACGGGGTTGAGGAGGAAGGACATGCTGGCATATTCGACGACGAAACCCCGTGAAGATGGGCCAATCCTGTCAAACCCCGAAGGGACGTGGCCCATTTCGCCTCTGGACGTCACTTTGAGCGGCTTGAAGGGGTGGGCCCTGCGGCGCCCCTCAAAGCTAGCCAGAAACAAAATGGGCCACGCCAGCGCCTGAACCGTGATACTCAACAGACCCTAGACGCATCGACAACCACTCAAGAGCGCCTTGGCGATTGACTAGCCCAACGGTTGCGCTAGGCTTGGTTTCCAAGAACCAGAAATGATGCGGCGTTGCAAAGTGGAGTTGAGTTTCATGCGTAGCGTATGGACAGGAATTTTGTGCGCCGGCCTGATCGCCGGTTTCTGCGGCAGCGCGGCGGCCCAGAGCGTGAGGATATGGGTGCCGACCCCGGTGAAGGCGGTGCCCCACAAGGCGCGCGCCGAGCGGACCAGCGTCAAGGTCGTCACCGTCGTGGTGACCGACAGCGGGAGGCGCCTCACCGACCGCGACTGGGCGCTGGGCAGCGGTGCCTACGGTTATACCTTTGGCTATCCGGGGCCGCGTTATCCCTTCTGATCGGGAAACGGCCTAGTCTGGCAGACCATTGCGCGGGCGCTGCGGCCTCTGTATAAGGCGCGGCGGGCGGACCGGCTTAAGTTCACCCCTGGAGGATGGCCGGGCCGCTCGATCTATTTGTCAGACAAGGAGTTGACCATGGCCAAGATTTTCGAGTTGGCGGTCACGGCACGCAACCGGGCCGGCAAGGGGGCCGCCCGGGCCGAGCGTCGCCTCAACCGCGTTCCCGGCGTCATCTACGGCGACAAGAAGCAGCCGCAGATGATTTCGGCAGACTACAAGAGCCTGTGGGCGCACGTGCAGACCGGGCGGTTCCTTTCCACCCTCGTCGACCTCGACGTCGAAGGCACCAAGATCCGCACCATTCCCCGCGACATCCAGTTCGATCCGGTGCGCGACACGCTGGTGCATGTGGATTTCCTGCGCCTCGGCAAGGGCGCGCGCATCGCGGTGGAAGTGCCGGTGCATTTCTTCAACCATGAAGAGGCGCCAGGCATCAAGCGCGGCGGTGCCCTCAACGTGGTGCGCCATGAAGTCGAGCTTTTCTGCCCGGCCGAATCCATCCCCGACCAGATCGACATCGATCTCACCGGCTTCAACATCGGCGATTCCATCCACATCAGCTACGTCAAGCTGCCGGAAGGTGTTACGCCGACCATCTCGGACCGCGACTTCACCATCGCCACCATCGCCGGTGCCGGACCGGAGGAAGAGGAAGAGGCTGAGGAGGAGACGCCCGAGACCGTGGTGATCGGCGAGGAAGAAGAAGCCGAAGAAGAGAGCGAAGACTAAGGCCTGCGGACCTCCGCGGCCCGATATTTCGTGAGCAAGGCCCATGCTGCTATTCGTCGGTCTCGGCAACCCGGGACCGAAATACGAACGCAACCGGCATAATATCGGCTTTCTGGCGGTGGACGAGATCGTCCGCCGCCATCGCTTTTCGCCGTGGCGGCGCAAGTTCCAGAGCGAGATCTGCGACGGCCTCATCGAGGGCGAAAAGGTGCTGGTCCTGAAGCCCTTGACCTACATGAACGAGTCGGGGCGCGCGGTCGGCGAGGCGGCGCGCTTTTACGGCTTTCTGCCCGACGAGGTGGTGGTGTTCCACGACGAACTCGACCTGCCGGCCGGCAAGCTGCGCATGAAGCTGGGCGGCGGAGCGGCGGGTCACAATGGCCTGCGCTCGATCACCCAGCACATCGGCGCGGACTTCCACCGGGTGCGCCTCGGCATCGGCCATCCCGGCGAGCGCGAGCGGGTGACCGGCCACGTGCTCGGCGACTTCGCCAAGGCCGACCGGGCATGGCTCGAGCGCTTCCTCGAGACCATTGCCGACAATGCCGGGCTTCTGGCCCGCCACCAGTTCGGGACGTTCCAGAACAAGGTCCACTTAAGCCTCAATCCGGACGAGAAAAGAGAAGAAAAGGGCAAATCCTGATGGGCTTCAAATGCGGCATCGTCGGTTTGCCCAACGTCGGCAAGTCGACCCTCTTCAACGCGCTGACCCAGACGGCGGCGGCACAGGCGGCGAACTATCCCTTCTGCACCATCGAGCCCAATGTCGGCGATGTGGCGGTGCCGGATGGGCGCCTCGACAAGCTCGCCGCCATTGCCAAGAGCGCCCAGATCATTCCGACACGCCTCACTTTCGTGGATATAGCCGGGCTGGTGCGCGGCGCCTCCAAGGGCGAGGGGCTCGGCAACCAGTTCCTGGCCAACATCCGCGAGGTGGACGCCATCGCCCATGTGGTTCGCTGCTTCGAGGACGGCGATGTCACGCATGTGGAAAACCGCATCGACCCGGTCGCTGACATTGAGACCATCGAGACCGAACTGATGCTGGCCGATCTCGACAGCCTGGAACGGCGCCACGAACCGCTCGACAAGCGCGGCAAGGGCGGCGACAAGGAGGCGAGAGCCCTGGCCGACCTGATGGGCCGGGCGCTCAACCTTTTGCGCGAAGGCAGACCCGCCCGCCTGACTGAACGTGCACCCGAAGAGGAAAAGGCGTTTCGCGGCCTCGGCCTCCTGACCGCCAAGCCGGTCCTTTATGTGTGCAACGTCGATGAGGCCTCGGCGCGAGACGGCAACGATTTCTCGGCAAAGGTGTTCGCCCGGGCAGCCGAGGAAGGCGAGCGCGCCGTCGTGTGCTCGGCCAAGATCGAAAGCGAGATCGCAGTGCTGCCGCTGGAGGAGCAAAAGGACTATCTGGATGCCATCGGGCTGGATGAGCCGGGGCTCAACCGGGTGATCCGCGAGGGCTACAAGCTGCTCGATCTCCTCACTTTCTTCACCGCCGGTCCCAAGGAGGCACGCGCCTGGACGGTGACGCGCGGCACCCGCGCGCCGCAGGCCGCCGGGGTCATCCATACGGATTTCGAGAAGGGCTTCATCCGCGCCGAAACCATTGCCTATGACGACTATGTCGGGCTGAATGGCGAAGCCGGCGCCCGTGAAGCCGGACGCATGCGGCTGGAAGGCAAGGACTACGTGGTCGCCGACGGCGATGTCATGCATTTCCGCTTCGCCAACTGAAGGAGGGCGCATGAGCGAACTCTTGCACTATGAGGACTACGCGCTGGGCCAGGTGGGCGAACATGGCCCCTACGCGGTGACGGTTGAGGAAATCAAGGATTTCGCCCGGCGCTGGGACCCGCAGCCGTTCCATCTCGACGAGGAGGCCGGCCGCCGTAGCCTGATGGGGGGGCTTTGCGCCTCGGGCTGGCATGTGTGCGCCATGATGAACCGGCTGATGGTCGACGGCTATGTCAACAAATCGGCCTCGATGGGCTCGTTCGGCTTGAGCGAGGTGAGGTGGGCCAAGCCGGTGTTCCCCGGCGATGAGCTGATGCTCAGATGGTCCGTCACCGACAAGCGCGTTTCGACCCGGCGGCCGGAGATGGGCATCATCACCATGCATTTCGAACTCAGCGACCGCAGCGGTGAATTGAAGCTCATGGCCGATGGCGTCAACCTGTTCCGGGTGCGGGGGGCGTGATGAAGGGCCGCTGGTACGAGGACATGGTCACCGGCGAGCGGCTGGAACTGGGCAGCTTCCACTTCAGCCCCGAGGACATCGTCGCCTTTGCCGAACTCTACGATCCGCAGCCGTTCCACCTTGACGAGGAGGCGGGCCGCGACAGCTATCTCGGCGGGTTTTGCGCTTCGGGCTGGCAGACGCTGGCCGCCTACATGAAATGCTGCGCCGCCACCGACCAGGCGGGTCGCGCCGCCGTTGTGGCTGCAGGCAAGGCCCTGCCGCCGCCCGGACCGTCGCCGGGTTTCGAGGACCTCAGATGGATGCGCCCGGTCTATGCCGGCGATACCATCGCCTATGCCTCGACGGTCAAGGAAAAGCGCCCTTTAGGCTCAAGGCCGGGCTGGGGGCTGGTGTTCTTCCACAATGAAGGCGTCAACCAGAAGGGGGAGATGGTCATGAGCTTTACCGGCAAGCTGTTGGTGGCGAGGAAACCGGCATGAGCAACGGCAAGATCGCCCTGGTGACGGGCGCGGGCTCGGGTGTGGGGCGGGCGGCGGCGGTGGCGCTCGTCGCGGCGGGCTTTCAGGTGGTGCTGACCGGACGCCGGGTGGCGGCGCTTGAGGAAACGCAAGCCTTGTGCGAGGGGCGCGGCACCGTCATGGCGGCCGATGTCACCGACCCCAAGGCGGTGGCCGGGCTCTATGCCGGCATCGAAAAGCAATTCGGGCGGCTCGACGCGGTGTTCAACAATGCCGGCGCCGGCTCCAGGGCCACCAATTTCGGCGATCTCGACTTCGAGACCTGGCGGAAAGTGCTTTCGGTCAATCTCGACGGCGCCTTCCTCATCGCGCAAGGCGCCTTCGCGCTGATGAAAAGACAGGACCCGCAAGGCGGACGGATCATCAACAACGGCTCGATATCGGCCTATGTGCCGCGCCCCGGCTCGGCACCCTACACGGCTTCAAAGCATGCCATCACTGGCCTGACGCGGTCCATCGCGCTCGACGGGCGGGCCTATGACATCACCTGCGGGCAGATCGACATCGGCAATGCCGCAACGCCGATGACGGCACGCATGGCCGACGGTGTGCCGCAGGCCGACGGCTCGATGAAGCCGGAACCGACCATGGACGCCGCCCACGTGGGCGATGCCGTGGTGCACATGGCGAGCCTGCCGCTCAGCGCCAACATCCAGTTCATGACCATCATGGCAACCAAGATGCCGTTCATCGGGCGGGGGTGAGTGGGTTTCAAGCCTGCTTGCCGTAGGATTTGAACTTGCCGATCACGCGGTCCATCTCGGCATCGTCGAGGATATGGGGGCGGCCGAGGGCGAGGACGTCGATGTACTGGCGGGCGAGGGTCTCCACCTCGGCGGCCAGTTCCAGCGCCTTTTGAAGGGTCGCCGACCAGGCGATCTGGCCGTGGTTGGCAAGTAGGCAGGCGCGGTGGCCCTGGAGCGCCCTGACGGCGGCGGCCGCCAGTTCGTCGGTACCGAAGGTGGCATAATCGGCGAGCGGGATTTTTTTGCCCCCCGCCACGGCCACCATGTAATGGAAGGCGGGGATTTCCTTGCGGGCGCAGGCCAGGGCGGTCGCTGCCATGGAGTGGCAGTGAACGATGGCCCGGGCGGTCGGGAAGGCCTGGTAGATGGCGCGATGGAAGGGGGCTTCCGACGATGGCTTCAACTGGCCGGGCTTGACGCTGCCATCCATCTCGACGCGCACGATGTCGTCGGCTGAGATGTCGCCGTAGGGAATGCCCGACGGCGTCACCAGCAAGGCGTCCTCAAAGCGGGTCGAAACGTTGCCGGAGCGCTGCGGGGACAGGCCCTTTTGCGACATCAAAAAGGCGGTCGCAACTACTTCCTTCCTGAGGCGATGTTCAGCCTTCTTGCCCATCACGATGCTCCGGATAAAGCGACAACAGGCCTTCGATACTGGCGGCGCAGACACCGCGCTCGGTGATCAGGCCGGTGACAAGGCGGGCGGGGGTGACATCGAAGGCGGGATTGGCGGCAGGTGAGCCGGGCGCGGCGATTTCCACCTCGACGATCTCTCCCGCGGGGCTGAGCCCCTTTATATGGGTGACCTCGCGGGGCGAACGCTCTTCGATGGGAATTTCGGCGACCCCGTCGCGGACGCGCCAGTCGATGGTCGAATGGGGGAGCGCCACGTAGAACGGCACGCCGTTGTCCTTCGCCGCCAGGGCCTTGAGGTAGGTGCCGATCTTGTTGGCGACATCGCCATTGGCGGCGGTGCGGTCGGTGCCGACGATCGCCATGTCGATCAGCCCGTGCTGCATCAGGTGGCCGCCGGCATTGTCGGCAATCACCGTATGGGGCACGCCGTGGCTGCCCAGTTCCCAGGCGGTGAGCGCCGCGCCCTGGTTGCGGGGCCGGGTCTCATCGGCGAAGACATGCACCGGCAGGCCCTTGTCGTGGGCCTTGTAAATGGGCGCCAGCGCAGTGCCCCAGTCGACGGTGGCGAGCCAGCCGGCATTGCAATGAGTGAGGATGTTGACGGTCGCATCCGGCTTTCCAGCGGCGATCTTTTCGATGATTTGAAGGCCGTTGTCGCCGATCGCGCGGTTGGTGGCGACATCGGCATCGCAGATTTCGGCGGCACGGGCATAGGCGGCGGCGCGACGCTCGCCGCGCGGGCGGTTGCGGCAGGCGGCCAGCATCTCATCGAGCGCCCACATGAGGTTGATGGCGGTGGGGCGGGTGCGGCGCAGGCGCTTGTCGGCGGCCTCAAGTGCTGCATCGGATTGATCGGCGCGCAAGGCGAGGCAGATGCCGTAGGCGGCGGTGGCGCCGATCAGCGGGGCACCGCGCACCTGCATGACTTCGATGGCGTGGGCGGCGTCTTCAAGGGTTTCAAGCCGTGCGATCTCGAAGCGGTGGGGCAACTGCGTCTGGTCGATGATCGACACCGACCAGGCATCGTCGTTGAGCCAGATGGAGCGGTAATGGGTGCCGGCGACCTTCATGGCCGCCGACTTAGCACGGATGGCGGGCGCCGGTCACCTTCAGATAACCAGATCGCCGGCGGCATGCAGGGCCGCCAGGTCGATGCCGGTCACGCCGTCAAGCACCACCACGTCGTGCCAGGTGCCATCGCTGGCAAACAGCACCGACAGGGTGGTCGAGCCGTCGGGATTTTCCGCAGTGTGCACGACATCGCCGATCGCCATGCCCAAGCCGGGCCCTGCAAGTTTGGAGAAGTCGAGGGTATCGCCGGCGAAGAAGTCGGTGATGTGATCGACAAACTTGTCGGTGCCGGCATCGCCGCTCACGTCCTTGACGGTCCATGTGAAGGTGTCGGCGCCGTCACCGCCGGAGAGCACATCGTTGCCCTTGCCGCCGCGGATGAGATCATCGCCGCCGCCGCCCGACAAGGCATTGTCGCGCAGGTCACCGGTGATGATGTCGCCAAAGGCTGAACCGATGACGTCCTCGACACCGGAGATGGCATCGGTCCCCGCAGCACCGGTAATCACGTGGCTTTCGAGATTGACCGACACGGCACCGGCGGTGGCGGAAAAGTCGATGGTGTCTGTCCCCGAGCCACCGATATAGGTGTCGTTGCCGGCATCGGCGATGATGTGATCGTTGCCCGAGCCGCCGTCCACGGTGTCGTTGCCGCCGCCACCGTCGAGGGTGTCATTGCCGCTGCCGCCAACCACGTGGTCGCTGCCATCGCCGCCGCTCACAATATCATTGCCGGCGCTGCCGTTGAGGCTGTCGTCACCATTGCCGCCGGCGATGGTGTCGTTGCCGGTATTGCCATTGATGGTGTCGTTGTCGCTGCCGCCGTCGATGCTGTCGTTGCCGCTGCCACCGGAGATGAGATCGCTGCCGGAACCGCCGAGCAGGTGATCGTTGTCCGAGCCGCCGTTGATGGTGTCGTTGCCGCTGCCGCCCGACAGGTAATCCTCGCCATTGCCGCCATTGAGGCTGTCGTTGCCGGCCTCGCCATACAGGCTGTCATTGCCGGTGTTGCCGTAGATCAGGTCATTGCCGTCGCCGCCATGCAGGCGATCATCGCCGGTGCAACCCCAGATGCTGTCGTCGCCGATGCCGCCGGTGATGCTGTCGTTGTTGGCGTCGCCGAGGATTCTGTCGTTGCCGGCCCCGCCATCGATGGTGTCGTTGCCTGATTGACCCATGATGGTGTCGTTGCCATCGCCACCGTAGATGCGGTCGGCGCCCTTGCCGCCGTAGATCATATCGTCGCCGGTGCCACCCTCGAGATGGTCGTTGCCGGTGCCGCCGTAGATGGTGTCGTTGCCGGCGTCGCCATAGACGGTATCGTTGCTTGAATTACCGAACAGCAGGTCGTTGTCGTTGCCGCCGTAGATGGTGTCCTGGCCCTGGCCGCCATAGATGGTGTCGTTGCCGTCACCACCATGCAATTCGTCGGCGCCGTCGGCATGGACCGGTCCGCTGGCTGGATCGGTGATCGTATCGAGCGCCACCTGCACCGTCACGTCGTTGTAGTCCTGGTCGCCACCGCCAAGCTGGTCCTCGAAGCTGACGATGTAGTTGCCGTCCGCGTCCACGGTGGTGACCGAATGCTTCACGCCGTCATCGTTGAGGGAATAGTTGAGGCCATCGGCGCCGATGGAATGGAAGGTGTCGCTGCCGTAGGCGCCGGAGATGACGGTCTCCTTGCCGTTGACCGGATCGATGGCGACGAGGGAGATCGGCCCGCTGTCATGGATGGTGGCCGGATGGCCGTCGGGGGTAAGCAGCTCAAAGAGCATGCCCGCCTTTTCCATGATCTTGCGGTTGGCGTTGCTGGCGCCGCCGTCGGAAATGAGGAAAAGGCCGATCTGCTGGCCGGCTTCGAGCGCGACGTCGACGGTGGCGCCGCCGGGCGTCAGGTCGCCACCGTTATTGATCTCGGAGGCATTGGCGAAAGCCACGCCGACATTGCAGATGGTGCCGTCGGGATTGATAACGTAATAGCCGACGGTCGAGCGGAAGCTGGCATCCTCGCCCTCGAAAGTGATATGGGCGAGGGAGGCATGAGGGCCGCCAAAGGCGCCATCGAGCGGCGTGAACGGCAGGCCGCCGCCCCGTATGAGGTCATTGCCACCGCCGCCATAAATGGTGTCGCTGCCGCCCAGGCCGATAATGGTGTCGTCGCCTTCGGTACCGACGAGCGCGTCGGCGAGGGTAGTGCCCTCGATCTCAGCCATATCCGTGCTCTCTCCCCAGAGAAGCGGGCAGGACAACCGCCCGTGACGTCAACATACTAGGGATGAGATTTTAGGATTGGGTGGAGCGTATCGCTAAAATCCGAACGGTTTCACCACGAAATGCCGTGGTAGGTGGCATCGTCCGGGATCTCCTTGAACAGGCGCACCAGATCGATCACGTGCACGCCCTGGGGTCGCCGCCGAACCACCTCGCGGTAGTCGTCGCGGGCATGGCTCACCACCAGCACATCGACGTTGTCGACGACATCGGCGATCGAGGCGCGCAGGATCGAGGGCAGCTCGTCCATCAGCGAGGCGAGATGCGGGCGGGAATGGCGCATGTACTCGAAATGCGAGCGCGTCGATTTGTCGAGCTTCAGGTTGGGATCGAAGGCGGAGAACTCCCAGCCTTGCGCGTTGAGCGCCGCCATCAACTCCAGCGCCGGGCTTTCGCGCAGATCGTCGGTGTCGCACTTGAAGGCCACGCCGAGAAAGCCGATGCGACGGCCGGGGAAGCGGTTGATGAGCTTCAGTCCTTCCTCCACCTGCTGGCGGTTGGATTCCATCAGGGCATCGAACAGCGGCGTGCGGATCTGGTACATGCGGGCCAGATGCTCCACCGCGCGCACCTCCTTGGGCAGGCACGAGCCGCCGAAGGCAAAGCCGGGTTTCAGGTAATAGGGTGACAGGTTGAGCTTGGTGTCTTCCACGAAGATGTTCATCACCTCGTGGCTGTCGACCTCAACCACCTTGCACAGGCGGCCGACTTCGTTGGCGAAGGTGACCTTGGTGGCGTGCCAGACGTTGTCGATATACTTGACCATCTCGGCGCCGGTAATGGAGCACTTGAGGATCTTGTCGTCGACCAGCCTGTAGACATTGGCCAGTTGCTGGGCGGCGCGCTCGCACGAGGCGCCGATCACCGTCTTCGGCGGCGAGTAGAAGTCGGCGACGGCGACACCCTCGCGCAGGAATTCGGGGTTGAAGCATACGCCGAACCCGACATCCAGTTGCTTGCCGCTCGTCTCCTCGATCTCGGGAACCACGACGCTCATGGTGGTGCCGGGCGGCACCGAACAGCGCATGACCACCAGGTGCCAGCCATCCTTTGCCTTGATGGCCCGGCCGATGGCCTGGGCCGCGGCGCGGACGTAGCTCATGTCGCAACCGCCGTCGGCGGCCGTCGGGGTGCCGACCGACAAGAAGGTGATGTCGGTGTCGCGCACCGCGGCCTCGACATCGGTGGTGGCGGTTATGCGCCCGCAGGTCACGCCGTCGCGCAGCAATTGATCGAGGCCGTGTTCGACGATGGGGGCGGTGCCGGCGGCGATCGCCTCGACCTTGCCCGCCACCACGTCGGCGCCAACCATGCGGAATCCAAGATTGGCAAAGCAGGCGACCGACACGGCGCCCACATAGCCCAACCCGATGACACTGATAGCCGGCCGCGCGTCGCTGACATGCAGCTCCACGAGACGGCTTTCCACCGCATGCGACGCCGCAGCGGCAAGCGCAGCTTGCCTGTTCGACATGTTCTCTCCCCAGAGACATTTCAATGACCGAGGCGGAGCATGACACGGGGGTATTAAGAAAAAGTGTTTTAAATCATATGGTTAACATAAAAATGCGTGCCGTTCCGGGACTCACCGGAAAGGCTTTCGCAAGCATGTTCGTAGAATTGCCGGGCCGGGTCAGGCGCCGTGGCTGAGGAAGTAGAAGAAGCGGACGCCGGGGACGTTGACCAGGCCGCTGGCCAGCATCACCACTAGGAACAGCGTGGCCACCCCGAGTGCGGTCTGATAGTTGGCAAAACCGTCGCGCAGCCTCGCGACCAGTCGGTCGCCGGACTGGCCCGCCTTCTGGTCGCCGCGATTGAACCAGCGCTGCTTGGCCAGGCGGAAGATGGAATATACCTTCACCGCGGCGTTGATGAGCTGGTTGACGTACATCACCCAGGGAAAGTTCATATCCACGCGGCGCGCATAGGTGAACAGCACCAGCGACAGCACCAGGCGCGACAGGGCGATGAACAGCACATACTGGATGAGGTAGTTCACCGAATACAAAAAGGCCGTGGCGAGGGCGACCGCCGGGTTGATCAGCATGGTCCACATGGCGATGCGCTGGTCGACGAAGCACCACCAGATGAAGAACGGCACCCGGCGCGGACCGAGCGCGATGACACGGGCGCCGTTCCTGAGCATGTTGCCCGACCAGCGGCGATAGTTCTGGACCATGCGGTTGATGCCGTTACCGTCCACCACCTCGACGGTGTAACCGAGAGAGTCCGGCACATAGAGCAGGCGGGCGCCGTGCTTGAGCATGTAATAGAGCGTCGACTTGTCGTCGCCCGACAGGAAGCGAAAGCCGCCCCACAGCCAGTGGTTCAAGTAATCGGCCTCCAGGAGGCGGATGAATTCCAGCGACTTCACGTGGCGGACGCGGAACACCGACATGCGTCCGGTGAGGGTGAGGACGCGGCCCGACAGCGAATGCGACTGCATGGCCAGACGGCGCTGGGCAAAGCGCATGGACAGCATCGACTGCATCCATTTGGGGCCCTTGCAGATCACGTCCTCATCGGTGGTGACCGCCTCGAGGTCGGGATACAGCCTGAACAGCGGTAGGCAGCGCGTCACTGCACTCCTGGTCATGATGAAGTCGCCGTCGAGGAACACCACGATGTCATCGTCGGGCACCATGGCGCGCGACATGGCGCGCAGTACCAGGCCGATGGCCATGCGCTTGCCCGAGACGTTCTGGCGGATGATGCGGAAGGTGAAATCGAGATCGCTGGCGATCAGGTTGAGCTGGTTTTCGATGATGTCTTCATCATAGCGATCGCCGGAGCCGAGCCACAAGGTGGCCGGGCAGCCCACTTCGCGCACCTGGGCGACGATGCCGCGGATCACCGCCTCGGTGATCTCCTTGTGCTCCTTGAAGGTGGTCATCATGAAATGCAGATGCCGCGGACGCCAGCCCGCGGCCATCACCCGAGCGCCTTCCTCGCGCATGCGCGGATAGACGAAGTGCCGGTAGATGACGGCCCGCACGGCATGGGTGAACCACCAGGAATAACGCCACACGCCGATGATGCCGATGGTGTAGGTCACCTGGCGCACCGAAGGGTCGAACAGCTTGTTGGGCACCAGCGAGATGAGAATGAAGCACACCGAGCAATAAAGCGCGATCTGCAGGATGACGGTGGTGTTCCACTTCTCGGCGGTGGTCGGCCAGTAGGTCGGATCGTCGAGCTTGGGGGTGGCGCGCTTCAAGAACATGGCGGCGGCGTCACAGGAGGAGGGATGCCACCTTGCGCCACATGGCGGCAAGGATCGGGTTGGTCGAATGAGATTCAAACAGCACGACCGCCGGCAGGCCGGGTCGGGCCTGGGCCTCGACGGCGGGATTGTCCCCCTCCTCGAAAGCCAGGGTGACCTCGGCCGAGCGGTCCTCGGCACCGCGCCACGAGAAGCGCCGCGAGACCTCCTGGCGGAAACCAGCGGTGCGGTCGACGTTGATCACCCGCACCTTGAGGGAGGTATCGAGAGCGGGAAAATACACCGATGCCCGGTCACCCAGACCGACCTTCATGACTTCGTCCTGGGTAAGATATGCAACGACGCGGCGGTCCTTGTTCTTTTCGAACACGGCAATGACATCGCCCTTCTTGATGGGGGCATGCTCGGGGCGCGGCAAGTCGGTGAGCAGCCCGTCGAAGGGGGCATGCACCGCCAGCCGCTCACGATGCTTCAACAGCGCCTCGTGACGCTCGTTGGCAAGGGAAACCTGATAGCGGGCCAGCTTGATGGCGGCGTCCATCTCACCCATGTTGCCGAGCAGTTCGCGGCCATTGTAGAAGGTGCGGCCCATGCCCTCGTCGACCAGGCGCTTCTGCTCGGCGAGCTCGATTTTCTTGGATTTGAGCTTGGCGCGGGCATCGGCCAGCCAGCCGTCGGCCTCCTCGAGCTGGGCCTTGGTGGCATAGCCCTCGTTCTTGAGCTTGCGGGTGCGGTTGTAGCGGGCAAGGGCGGTCTGGTGCTGGGTCTCGAGCGACGCGAGGTCGACCTGCAGCTGCTCGATGTTCTTGAGATCGAGCGAGGCATACTGGGTCATGCGCTCCATCTCGGCGTTGCGGCGCTGCAGGACATTGGTCAGATTGGCCTCCGTCTGATCGATGTTCAGCTTGGCGAGGTCGATCTGCTGTTCGAGGTTGTAGTCGGCGACATAGAGAACGGTCTCGCCCGTGGAGACGTGGTCGCCGGGGGTCGCGCGCACGAAGGATATCTCGCCGTCGGTCTGGGCCTGCACCTGGACCTGCGGCGCGGTGACCACCGCCGTCTGCACCTCCATGCGGAAGATATTGGAATACAGCACCAGCGCCATGTAGCCGAAGACCATGAAGCCAAGGGTCGCGTAGATGCCGACCCATGCCATCTGCTTGACCGGCAACCGCTGGACCTTGGCGGGTTCCTTGGCGCTGGGGGTGGGATCGGTCGACACCGGGGTCACCGGCACGTCGATGCGCTGGATCTGGTCGGCCACCTCGGTCATGGCGCCGCGCACCAGGTCCTCGATGAAATGCGACATCAAGGCGCGTTCACGCTCACCGATCTCGGTGAACTGGACCGCGAATGAGGCGATCTCGGGAACGTTGCGGACGACCTCTGCCTTCACCCGGAAAGAGATGTCGAAGCCCTGGAAGGGCAGCGCTACGGAAATTTCGATATCACTGCCGACGCCGGGAAGCGCTTCGGGGTAGCCATCGACCCTCAGGCCCCCGAGGCTCCAGTCGCGCGCCCGCACAACGGGACCATCGTCAATGCGCAAGTAGAGCGGCGCGGTAACCCTATGATACCGCCGCTGGTCCGGACGCTCGCGTCGTACCTTAACCGTCATCTGCCTCTTTAGCCCGCCTGCTTCTTTTATTGGCGGACCTCCCCACGCAGGCCTCAGGCAAGTGGCGTGCCAGTTGGGTATGCATTGATTTTCCAAGGCTTTTTTGACTTTGGGGGCTGGCAGATTCGCAAAACGGCAATATCGCCGGGCGATGGATTCGCGTTTCGCTTCGCAATTTGCAAAAACCGCCCGCCGGCCGGGTCGCGGGCTGGCCGCGGCTTGTCACTCTAAGTGCATGAAAGGTTTTGGCTATTTGCCGGCCGGCGACTGCGGGCGGTGAATGGCACAGGTATTGCTCGGGGATCACATCGTGTGTCCACCACGGCCCTGCGGCCGCCATGCAAGGCGGCGCGGGAGTGTCGTGGCTAGGGAAAACCGGGAGACGAAGAAGATGACAAGCGCCGTACCGCCGATTCCGCAATCGGCTCCCCGCTACCAGATCAACGCCCTGGTGCCGGACCATCGCAAGGCCCGTTCCAGCAATGTCGTGCACCGGCCCTGGGGGAGCTATGAAGCGGTGATGTGCGGTGAAGGCTACCAGGTCAAGCGTCTCGTGGTGGCGGCCGGCAAGAAGCTGTCGCTGCAATACCACCAGCATCGTTCCGAACACTGGACGGTGGTCGAGGGCGAAGTCCACGTGACCATCGGCGATGATGTCATGGTGCTGCAGTGCGATGAGAGCATCTATGTGCCGTTGGGCAGCGTGCATCGCCTCGACAACCGCAGCGACGGCGATGTGGTGCTCATCGAGGTGCAGTGCGGCGATTATCTCGGCGAGGACGACATCGTGCGCATCGAGGACGATTTCGGCCGCGCCTGAACCGTCGAGCGCCTAAACGCTACCAGCTTTCACGCTTTCTGTAGATGGTCGAGGGGCTGACGCCCAAAAGCTTGGCGGCGCGCGGAACCGAGCCGTCGCAGGCCGCAATGGTGGTTTCGATGGCCTGGCGCTCGATGTCGCGCAGTTCGCGGCCGATGAGGCTGGTCCCGGCGCTGGCAGCGCGGGTGCGCAGATCCGCCACATCGAGAGCCGGCTCGCCGGCATCGCCGCTTGCAAGAACAGGCGCCAGGGTGCCGGCTATGCGCAGCATGTGCGCCTCTATCACCTCGCCCTCGTTGAGTACCACGGCCTCGCGGATGGCATTTTGCAGCTCGCGTACATTTCCCGGCCAGTCATGGGCGAGGAGGGTGCGCTCGGCGACGGGGGAATAGCGGCGGAAGGACTTCGCCTCCTCACGCGCGAACTGGGTGAGGAAGTGCCGCGACAGCCTGAGGACGTCATCGCCGCGTTCGCTGAGCGTCGGCAGGTGGATCGGCACCACGTGCAGGCGATAGAACAGGTCCTCGCGAAACCGGCCCTGACGCACCTCTTCGACGGGCGAGCGGTTGGTGGCGCACAGGACGCGGATGTCGACCTTTTCGGTTGCTGTCGAGCCGACGCGCTGGATGAGACCGGTCTGCAGGAAGCGCAAGAGCTTGGTCTGCAAGCCGAGGTCGAGCTCGCAGATCTCGTCGAGGAAGAGGGTCCCGCCGTGGGCCAGGCGGGCAGCCCCCTCGCGGTCGGAAATGGCGCCGGTGAAGGACCCTTTCAGATGGCCGAAGATCTCCGATTCCATCAGATCCTTGGGGATCGCGCCGCAGTTGATGGCAACGAACGGCCCGGCGGCGCGCGGGCTGGAGCGGTGGATCGCCTCGGCGCACAGCTCCTTTCCGGTGCCGCTGTCGCCGGTGATGAAGATGGAGGCTCTGGACTGGGCGACCGAGCGGATCTTGCGATACACCGCCTGCATAGCCTCGCTGTCGCCGATGAAACCGCAGAACGACCCGGCCTGGGGCCGTTCCTTTGAGATCGCAACGCTCTGGCGCAGGCGATTGCGGTCGAGCGCATTGTCGATGGTGGTCAATAGCCGGTCGCGGGTGATCGGCTTGACCAGGTAGTCGTAGGCCCCTTCGCGCACCGCCTGGACGGCCTTGGCGATGGAGGCATTGGCGGTGATGACGATGATCTCGGCGGGCTTGGCGGCGGCGCGCCAGGCGCGCAGCAGTTCCAGGCCGTCAAGGTCGGGCAGCCCGAGATCGAGCAGGATGAGCGGATAGTCGCTGCGATCGGCGAGGCCGAGACCGGCGCGTCCGGTATCGGCATGATCGACCTCGAAGCCGCGCGTCTCGAGCTGGGCGCGATAGATGGCGGCCAGCGACTGGCTGTCCTCGACCAGCAGTATGCGCTCCTTAGCCAATTTGCCTCGCTTTCTGTGGCTGGGCCGAGCGGCGCAGCGACCTCAGGGCGGCAATGGTGGCGGCGGCGGTACGCTCGAGGGCGGCGCTGCGGACGGCGATGTCGACGGGCAGGCCGGCGGCACAATCGGCCTCCAGGCCGGCGGCCGCGCCGGCCAGTTGCGCGGCAGCGAAATTCGCGGCGGTGCCCCGGATCTTGTGGGCGAGGCGGTTGATGTCGCCGGCCGCGCCGGCCGAAACGGCGGCGCTGAGCTCATCCGTCAGACGGGCAAGTTCGTCGGCGGCCATGTCCTGCAGGGCGCGCTGATGCGATGGCTTCAGTCCATGCAGGATCTCCCCCAGCTTGGTGCGGTCGAGGGGCTCCGGCGGCACGTCGCCGCGGTCCGTGGCGTCCGGCGAACCGGCGTCGGCAGCATGGCGGCCGATTTCGACGATGGGGGCGAGCACGCCATGCAGGTCGGCACGTCGGGCCGGCTTGACGATGGTTGCATCGAAGGCGGCGGCGAGGACCGGCCGGCTGGAAATATCGGCGATCAGGGCCGACAGGGCAATGATGGGGGTGCGGGCGGCGCTACCCTCCAGGCGGCGGATTTCAAGGGCGGCCGACAGGCCGTCGAGGAACGGCATCTCGATATCCATGAGGATGGCGTCATAGTTGCCCCCGCGGGCATGGGCGACCGCCTCGTGGCCGTCATCGACGGTATCGACGCTGCACCCCATCTGCTCCAAAAGGGCCTTCATCAGCTCGCGGGCGGTGGCGGAATCGTCGGCAAGCAGCAACCGCGGGCGCCCACCGTCGGCCCGCGTCAGCTTGCCGTACGACATGGCCGCGCGGGGATTTTTCAGCCGATTATCGGCGACAGAACACATGCTACTCACCCACCAACGTCCCGCCAAAAGCGCGGCGTATTCGCCCACCGGACAGCGGTGAGCATAGGTGGCATCGGTAAAGATGGTGTTTATGACATGACCGCCAGCGCCCGATGCGAACCCGGGCCGCTTGACGGCACAGCCTCCGAGCCCGGCTCAGGCGCGGCGTGGCAGGGGCATGATCTCGGCGAGGCTCTCCTCCATCGCCGGATCAAGTATGGTGTCGACCTTGCCGGTGGGCGGTGTGCCGACGGCTGCGGCGCTGCGGCTCTTGACGGCCTCGGCGATGCGGCGGATGTCCTGGGCGTGGCTCTTGGCAGCGACGATGACCGCATCGCCGGTATTGACGACGATGACATCGGAGAGGCCGACGACGGCGGTCAATGGACCTTCCGAACGTACATAGGCACCGGAGACATCATGCAGGATGACATCGCCGATGGTGACGTTCTGCAACTGGTCGCGGTCGGACATCTGCCACACCGAGGTCCACGAGCCGACGTCGTTCCATAACGGATCGGTGGGCACCACGGCGGCGTGTTCGGTCTTTTCCATCAACGCGTAGTCGATGCTGATGGCCTCGGCATCAGAAAAGGCGAGCCCATCGGGGTGCACCGCCCGGCCTTCGATGCGGGCGGCGGTGAGCGATTGCTGACAAGCCTTCACGGTGGCCGGCTGCAGGCGGCTCAATTCGCTCAACAGCGCCGTGACCGGGAACAGGAACATGCCGGAATTCCACAGGTAGCCGCCTTCGGCCAGCATGGCCTCAGCCTTGTCGCGCGGCGGCTTTTCGACAAACCGCTCGACGTGGAAAATGCCGGCGATATGGTCCGCCATATCGGCTCCATCGGTCAGTTGGGCACCCTGGCGGATGTAGCCGTAGCAGGTTTCAGGTCCGCTGGGGGTGATGCCGAAGGTGACGAAAAAGCCACGGCGGACGGCGGCGCGGGCCTTGTCGATGGCGCTGATCAACTTGCCGGGATTGCCGATGGCGTGGTCGGACGGCATCACCAGGATATTGTCGCCGAGCCGTAGCGCCAGCACCATCATGGCCGCCAGCGTGATGGCCGGCGCGGTGTTGCGCCCTTCGGGCTCGAAGACGATGGCGGCGGGCTTGATGCCACTGGCGGCGATCTCGGCGTCAAGCAGGTCGGCGTGGTGGTGGTTGGCGATGATGATCGGGGCGGTGAAGCGGCCGGGATCGGCAATGCGCATCAGGGTCTGCTGGAACATCGACCGGCGCCCCGACACGGTCTGGAACTGCTTGGGCCGCTGGTCGCTGGAGAGCGGCCACAGCCGTGTTCCCGAGCCGCCCGCCAGAATGACCGGCGTGATCAGACCGCTCGTCTCGTTTGCCATTGTAAGGTCCCCCACCGCCGCGCCGCCAACTGAATGGCTGTCGTTGCCCGGCCTCTCCGCCCGGCAATCATCGCACGCAATTGGTTTCAGCCTGGTAACCTAGCCTGATTTCCGCTCAGGAGGACAAAAAACCGGTGCGGCGATTGTGGCTCAGTCCTTCAGGCGGCTTACCAGCGCCAGAAAGCGGTCGATGAAGGTCTGCAGAAACTTCGCGCTGTCTTCATTGGCGACATGGCCGGCGGCGTCGAGGAAGTCCGGCTTGAAGTTGATATAGGCCTCGCCGCCCAGGACGACGGCGCCGAGGTTGCCGATCACCTGGCGCAGGTGCTGCTGGGCGATGGCGGTGCTGATGGCGCCCTGCGAGGTGCCGGTGATGGCGACCGTCTTGCCCGTCCAGTTGTTGTGGCCGTAGGGGCGGGTGCCCCAGTCGATGGCGTTCTTGAGAACGGCCGGCATGGAGCGGTTGTGCTCCGGGGTGACGATCAGCACACCGTCTGCGGCCTCAATGTCTGCCTTGAAGCGGGTAACGGCCGGCGGTGGGGTGCCTTCATTGTCCTGGTTGAACATTGGCAGGTCGGCGATCTCGGCCATATGGAAGTCGGCCTTGTCCTTGCCCAGATGAATGAGGGCATTGGCGAACTTGCGGTTGATGGATTCGCGCCGGTTGCTGCCGACGACAACGGCGATCTTGACGTTTGCCATGGATTCTCTACCCTGGTTACGAATTGATACCGAGGCTATATAGAAGACCATGGTGAAGCTGCAAGAAGGCACATCGAATATACTCAGTAACCTCGAAGTGCCCGGAGAATGCCGGGCGGTCAGCGAGGTCTTGTCGCGCATTGGCGACAAGTGGACGGTGCTGGTGGTTACGGTGCTGGCGCCCGGATCGAAACGCTTCAGCGAAATCCGCCGGGCTCTGGGGTCGATCTCGCAGCGCATGCTGACGCTGACCCTGCGCGGGCTGGAGCGCGATGGGCTGGTGACGCGCACCGTGCATGCGACGATACCGCCGCGGGTCGATTACGAACTGACGGCGCTCGGGCGCTCGCTGATCGCGCCGGTTGATACGTTGGTCGGCTGGGCCCGCGACAACCGCCGGCTGATCGATCAGTCGAGGCAACGCTACGATGCCAACGGCAACGGCGCGCAGGCGGGGTAGTTTCTATTTGGTGCCGTACATGCGGTCGCCGGCATCGCCGAGGCCGGGTACGATATAGCCGTGGTCGTCGAGATGGCTGTCGATGGCGGCGGTGAAGACGCGGACATCGGGATGGGCCTCGGCGAGGGCGGCAATGCCTTGCGGGGCCGCCAGGAGGCAGACGAAACGGATGTCGCGACAGCCATGCTGCTTGAGCCGCGCGACGGCGGCCGACACCGAATTGCCGGTAGCCAGCATGGGATCGACCAGGATTACCGGGCGTTCGCCCACATCGGCGGGCAGTTTCAGATAATACTCGACAGCGGCCAGGGTCTCGTGGTCGCGGTAAAGGCCGATATGGCCGACGCGGGCCGACGGAACCAGGTCGAGCATGCCGTCGAGCAGCCCGTTGCCGGCCCGCAGAATGGAGACCAGGACCAGCTTCCTGCCGGCAAGGAACGGGGCGTCCATGGCTTCCAGCGGGGTTTCGATGCGGCGCGCGGTGAGCGGCAGGTCGCGCAGGACCTCATAGGCCATCAAAAGGCTGGTTTCCCTCAGGAGCTGGCGAAAGACCGCGGATGGCGTGGACTTGTCGCGCATGAGGGAGAGCTTGTGGGCGATGAGGGGATGGTCGATGCGGGTGATATTGCTGGACATGAGGGTCCTACCTTTTCCGAGGTGCACTCAAAATCGCTGAAATATCTTGTTGACGCTGCGACACTGTGGCCTGCCGATTGCCACAGGAGGGCCGTAATCGCCGCAGTATCTATTGTTGTTTGCGTAAGCGTTCGGATACCCGTCAGCCATGTTGCAAGTTGCTTTGCCGCTTTCCTTTGTAGCCGATTCGCCCCCCGGTCTGTCGTGGGAAATCGCTGAGCACGTCGCCGATGTTGACCGGGCGGCGTGGACGCGGGTGTGCGGGCTGGACGACTGGGGCATGCGGCTCGATGCGCTCGCCGTGCAGCAGGCGGCGCTGGCCGGTCAGGCCCGCTGCCGGTTCGCGGTGATCCGCGATGGCGACGGCGCACCGGTGGCCGCCGCGGCGCTGGCGCTGTTTCATGCCGATATCGTCCGCGGCGGCGGCAGGCTGGCTCGACTGGCGGACATGGTGCGCCGGGTCTACCCCGGCTTTCTCAAGACGAGGGTGCTGTTCTGCGGGCTGCCGGTGCCGTGTGGCGGCAGTCACCTGCGGCTGGCGCGCGGCGCCGATGCGGATGCCGTGCTTCACCTCATCGACCGGCACCTGCGCGAACTGGCCCAGCGCGAGGGCGCCCGCCTGGTGGTGGTCAAGGAACTGAGCGCGGCCGATGAACCCATAGCCCGGGCGCTGCAGTGTCGCGGCTATCTGCGCGGCGCCGTGCCGCCCAACTATCACCTGAAGAGGACTTTCGACGATATCGAAGCTTATCGGATTGCGATACGCACCGACTACCGCCGGGCGCTTGACGCTGCCTGGAAGAACTTCGATGCCCTCGGCCTCAGCATTTCCCACATTACCGACCCGCATGAGATCGCCCGGCGTTTCGACGACCGGCTGCACAGGCTCTATCTGCAGGTGTGGGAGCACAGCGCGCAACGTATGGAGTGCTTTCCCAAGTCGTTCTTCCAACGCTTGCCGGCGGCGCTGCCGGGCCAGGTGGTGCTGAGTATCATCGAGCACGCCGGCGAACCGGTGGCGTTCGGCTTTGCGGTGCTGCAGGCCGGGCGCTACCACGCGCTCTACCTGGGCTATGAAGAACAGCTCAACAAGGCGGGCAGCCTCTATTTCAACGTCATCTACCGCTCCATGAACTGGGCTTTCCGCAATGGCGCGAAGGAACTGGTGCTGGGCCAGTCGGGCGATGAGACCAAGGCGAAGCTGGGTGCCGAGCCCGATCCCTTGTGCTTCATGGTGAAGGCCTCGGGGCCGTTGCTGCAGCGCTTGTTGCAGCGCTTTTCCAGCCAGATCTTTCCGACCGTTCGAGCGTTGCCGGCGCACCATGTCTTTGCCAACCCGCAAGGGCGGCTGCCGGGCATGATCGCCAAGCGCGACAAGGAATCCTTCAAGGATGATCTGGCCCGAGACGGGGCCTGAGCCTAGTCCTCGGCAATGTCTTCGGCCCACAGTTCGGGCTTTTCGGCGATGAAGCGCTGCATCAGGGCGATGCATCCAGGATCATTTGCAACGATGACCTCGATGCCGCGTTCGCGCAGGAAATCCTCGTTGCCGCCGAAGGTGGTGTTTTCGCCGATGACCACCCGGGGAATGCCGAACTGGACGATGGTGCCGGCGCACATCATGCACGGGCTCAAGGAAGTGTAGAGGGTCATGCCGCGGTAGGTCTTCTGGCGGCCGGCGTTGCGCAGGGCGTCCATCTCGCCATGGGCGATGGGATCGCCCTTCTGGACCCGCTGGTTGCGGCCGCGAGAGATCAGCCGTTCGCCCTCGGCCAGCACCGAGCCGATGGGACAACCGCCTTCGTTGTAGCCGGCCAGCGCTTCTTCATAGGCGGCGTGCAGAAAAGCGCGATCGATGGCGCCGATGATCTCAGCCATGGTTATGGCTCCTCGTTGGTGAGCGATCAGGGCCCTGACCCTGGTTGGCGACAATCCTAGCAGGCCTGCCGGGACTGGCCAGCCGGGTAGAGCCCCTGGTCATTTCCAAGCCATGCAAATGGTGCAGGGCTCAGCTTCGGCTTCGGACGTTTCCATCGTGGGGTCGATCCGCTAAGAGACCAAGCGCTTGTTCGCTATCACCGACGGAACCCCCCAAATGAGCGAAGTCGTTGCCGCCGAGGCCGCACTGGCCGCCGAGATCGAGCGGCGGTCGACGTTTGTCGGCATCGCCTGGATGATCCTGGCCGGGGTGCTGTTCGTGATGGTCACCGTCACGGTGCGCTATATCGGCACCAACCTGCCGGCGCCGGTTGCCGCTTTCATGCGCTATTTCATGGGGCTGGTCATCTTGTCGCCGGTGCTGATCCGGATGATCAATTATCGACCTGGCCCGCGCGCGTTCATGCTCTACGGCATCCGCGGCCTGGTGCACGGGCTCGGCGTCATCTTGTGGTTCTTCGCCATGGCGCGCATCCCGATCGCCGAAGTCACCGCCATCGGCTACCTGGCGCCGATCTTCATCACCATCGGGGCGGCGCTGTTCCTGGGCGAGACGATGCGGGCACGGCGCATGCTGGCGGTATTGGCGGGGTTCGCCGGCGCCATGCTGGTCATCCGGCCGGGCTTTGCCGAGGTGTCGATCGGCGAGCTTGCCCAGCTTGCCGCGGCGCCCCTGTTCGCCACCTCCTACCTCATTGCCAAGTCGCTGACCCGCACCGAAAATTCGGCGGTGATCGTCGGCGTCCTGACCATCACCTCGACGCTGGCGCTCACGCCGTTCGCCATCGCCAACTGGCAGACGCCGTCGCTGCACGAGACGCTGTTTTTATCACTCACGGCGTTCTTTGCGACCAGCGGGCACTATGCGCTGACCAGGGCCTTCAAGGCCGCGCCGCTCACCGTGACGCAGCCTTTCGCCTTCCTGCAGCTGGTGTGGGCCGCGCTACTCGGCATGGCGATGTTCGGCGAGCCGCTCGACCCCTGGGTGATCGCCGGCGGTGGGGTGATCGTCGCCTCGGTCACCTATATCGCCCACCGCGAAGCCACTGCCAAACGACGGGCGCGGGCGAAATAGCGCCCCATTGCGTCACGCCGCAGCCGGCGGCAGGATCGTTGAGGGGACCGGCTCTTGCCAATTCGAGGACGACAGGTTGATGTCACGCACGCTCATATCACTTGCGCTGGGCTTCATCGTTCTGCTTGCCGCAGCCATTGCCCCGGGAAGCAGCAGCGCTGCGAGCGAGCGCTCCTGGCCGGGCACCTACACCATGCGGCTGGGTGATCGCGGCATATCGGTCGAGATCGCCAATACCGATGAAGAGCGGATACGTGGTCTTTCCGGACGCCGCGACCTGGCCGCCGGCAGCGGGCTGCTGTTCGTGTTTCCAAACGAGGCGACCTACGGCTTCTGGATGAAGGAGATGAACTTTGCCATCGACATCTTGTGGATCAGTGCCGACCTCAAGGTGATCCACATTGCCGAAGATGTGGCGCCGGAGACCTATCCCAAGGTCTTCCGACCGTCGCAGCCGGCCCGCTACGTGCTTGAACTGAAGGCGATGAGCGCCCGCAAGCTGGGGGTGCAGGTCGGAACGCCGGTGACGCTTCCAGCCGTCCTCAAACCTTGAACGCCGCATGCCCGGCAATGGGCCGGGTCGGCGACAGTACGTCAAGGGGGCAGCGCGAAATCAGGCCGTCGAGGTGGACGCGCCACGCTGCTGCCAGTGATACACCTCGAGGCCGTCGACCACCTTGTCGGTGGGGGCAAAGCCGCCTGCGTCGGCCAGCGGCTTGATGGCCGTCTTGGGCACCGCGACGGTGTTGGGCTCGGCATATTTCTGCATGTGGCCGGCAATGTCGATGACGCGGTCGGAAACCTGTTCCAGCGGCATGTTGTCGTCAAGGTAGAGGAAGCCCGAGTTCACCCCGCAGCGCACCGCGAAGTTGGATTTCATCAGCTTGACCTCGCGGTTGAAATGATCGAGGGCGTTGATCACGCCTTGACCGGCCTTGACGGCGGTGTCGATCTGGGAAAAGCAGGCCATGACGCCATCGGGCGTCCAGGCGGCCTTGATTACGCCATTGGCCCTGAACACGTTCTCGACCAGTTTGCGGTACTCGGCGAAATCGATCTGGGCAGAGGCGGCGTCTTCTTCTTCCTTCATGGCGGTGGACCCAACCACGTCGATGGACAGAAACGCCAGTTCGCGGCCCATGCCATCCAGCTTGCGCTTGGTCTCGGCGAAGATCTTGAGCAGTTCCTCGCGGTCGGTCTTGCCGCCGGACTTCATGGCCCTGACCTTTTCCTCAAGCTCCTTGGTGAGGGTCGATCCGGCCTCGACGCCCATGTCGGCGCGCAAGGCGGCGACCTTGGAATCCATTTGTTGCTGGAAAATCTTGCGTTTGGCGCCATCGCTCACGCGGCTCGCAGCGATGCTGGCCATGAGCGCCAGGACGATGATGATCCAGTCGGTGCGGTCACGCCCGCCAAAGCGCGTCGGGATGCTGGCCCGGACGCCGGCGCCGACGGTGTCCATGATGACGGCGCGGGTGGCATAGATCGTCTTGATCAGCGGATACTTGTAGGCGCCCTCGAAGCGGCTGAGTAGCTGGGCCAGCAACAACACGACAACAATGAAAAGAACTGCCCAACGGAAGACCCGCGCGGCCAGCACGATGATCGTCAACGACCCAAATTTCGAGTCAGTAATCGCATCCGCCTTCGCCACCATCAACAATCCATCCCTGTTGTGCCCAGTTCCACGTCGTTCAGTCTAGAGTATATACCCGGCGGATTGAACCACCATCGTATTGGGTCCTGGCGCGACAAAAGGCAGGTGGCCGCAGTGGCCTTGCCCATCCACCTCCATGCTGATCAAGCACCTGATTTGATTAAGGTTTTCATACAATTTTCACGGCTTTCATAACCGGATCTTCGAACCCGATCAGTAAGCTCGGCCCCAGTTGAGAACATATCAGCCGGGAGGTTTTCGTCCATGCAAACGATCGATCTGGTGTCTGCCATCGTCTCCGCGGCTGTGGTTGTCGGGCTGGTCCTCAGATGCGGCCTGCTGGCCAACGTCACGCTTATCGCCGAGGTGTTGTGGAGTCGTGGCCGGTCCGCTCAAACCGTTCCGGCGATGGCAGAATCCAGGCCCCGTCCGATCCACCCTTCGATGCTGGACCTGGCGCGCTGAAATTGCCTGCCCGCCTGGCCTGTCATTCAAGGAATTCGTGATCGGTCTTGTCCCACGGGATGCGGGCACCGTCCCCTTTCGAGCGCGTGAGATAGATCCAGATCGCCCTGACCGTGGCGCAGAAATTGATGAGATTTCCCCACACTGCGCGCGGCGCCGACAGGATGGCGTGCACCAGCCCATAGATCTTGTAGGTGCATATGCCGCGCACCAGCAGGCGGTAGAGCACCACATAGAAGTTGGCGATCAGCACATACCACACCCATGAGCCCTGGCGCACCAGGTCGGGGAACGACTGGTCGCCGGTCACCAACCACTGGCTATACCAGACCACCAGGGTAACCAAGACAAGGGTATAGCCCAGGAAGGCGACGATGTTGCTGACCAGCGCCTTGCGGTCGCGCGCCAGCATGTAGCGCTGGTAGGGTGTTCCCCGCCACCCCAGGTGCGCCCAGCCCTGCAGAGTGATGCCGATGACCCAGCGGGTCTTCTGGCGCACCGCGGTCCAGAAGTGCCGCGGAAAGAAACTGCGCACCGCAACCCGCGAGCCCGACCAGGTGCCAGACGACAGAACCGGCCCCAGTTCGTCCGGCTCAATGGACAGGCCGGCGAACATGGTGCGTTCCTCGGCGTCGGCCATCAGCATGGGCAGTTCGTAGTCCTCGGTCAGGGTCGCCTCGCTGAATACCTTGCCGTCATTCAGCCGCATGGCGGTGAATATGGCACGGCGGCTGAAGCCGGTGCCGACGCCGGCGCTGGGAATGACGCCGGTGAGCCATTCGCGTACCGGCATCTCTTTCAGATGCATCTGGGCGAATTCATCCATGTAATGGCCGGACGTGAACTCGCCCCATCCGGCATCCATGGGAAACACCGGCAACTGCACCACGTCGCGGAACGGAATGAAGTAGTTGAAGACGTTCAATTCGTGCGGCGGCAGGTAGTCCTCGGCGTCGTCAATGACGAAAATCTCGTAGTGCCGGCCGCGCCGCGCCTCATCGGCGAAGATGTAGGAAACGATCGAGTTGATATTGTCGGACTTGGTGGTGGGCCCGTCATGGTCGAGGATGACCATGGTGATGCGGTCGGGGTGGAGGTCGGCAACCGATTTGACGGTGACCATGGTCGGCAGGTCGTTGGGGTAGACGCCGACATAGACATGATAGTCCGCGTATTGCAGAACCTCGACCGCCCGCAACAGCATCTTGTCGACGACATCGGATTCCTGCCAGGTCGGCACCATCATGGCGATGGGCTTTTGCGGCATTTCCAGCAGCATCTTGAGGGTGAACGGCGGCAACTCGTCATGGCGCCTGGAGCGGCGCGAGTTCCAATAGATCAGCGAGAAGACGTCGAGGATGAGATCGTCGATGCCGGTGACGAGAAAAATCGTGGCGATGACCGCGATCATCACGGTCAGGTAGGGCACCAGGAAAGACAGGGGCTCAAACATCGTCTACGCCCGGCCTCCGATAATCGTGTTGCCGGCTTGCGTCGCCAGGATGCGGTCGCTGGCCACAAGGTTCCTGACCCAATCGCTGGCGGATTCCAGGGCACGGATCACCGGCGCAAGCCTGATCGGTTCTGGCCGCAGGCCGATGATGACGGCCAGCTTTGCAGACCGGGGCGTCATTGCAGTGTCCTTGTCGCGCCGACCTGTCGCCGCGTTCGCCTTTATTGTTCTTTTCACGACGGTTACACAGCCTCCACCACGACACATTCTCAGGCGTCAAATCAACCGGCACGGCCGATGGTCCAGCCCCCAATCTCCGCACCGGTAAACCCGATGCGGCACGGCGCGGCATAAAACCACAAGATGCGGGTATTGGACAGTCGGAATGTGGATTTGATCTACGCAGCTGCAGGGCAGGTCAGCGCGTAACAGGCTGGTGATACCCGATTGCAAATGAGCTGATCGGTCTCAAGAGGCAGAGTGCGATGTCATCGGAAAGATGGCATCCACTTTTCACCCGTCATGCGCAAGCCGACGGCGTCCTTACAGCAAGCCGGGATCGTTGCCCAGTTCGAGGCCAGGGAAAACCGCCGATGCAAGCTGCTGGCGCCCGGCGCCATAAAGGCCCATCAGCAGCCAGGCGATGTAGCGGCGGACATCGTCGGCCGGCATCAGGTCGCGATCCTCATAGAGGCGTCCATCGCCAAGGCCCGGCCAGGCGGGCCCGGTCATGCGCCCGCCGTTGACGGCGCCGCCGCCGATCAGCATGAGCCCGCCGGTACCGTGGTCGGTGCCAGCAGTGCCGTTGGAGCGCACCGTGCGGCCGAATTCGCTGACCGCAACGAAGGTGGTTTTCTTCCACAAGGGGCCAAGCGACTTTCTCAATTCGAGGATGCCGTCGGCCAGCTCGCGGGTCGGCCGGCGCAGGATTCCAGCCTGGTTCTGGTGACTGTCCCAGCCGTTCACGGAGATGGCCGCGATGCGGGCATGGCGCGACAGCATCGCGGCGGCCAGCCTGGCATAGCTGCCGGTCACGGTGTTGCCCCGGCCGGCGGGGCCGTCGAGGTCCTCGCTCTCGGAGATAATGGCCCGATTGAGGGCGGTGGCGAAGTCGTCGTGACCCTCGTAGAGCTTGTGCAGGAAGAATTCGATGTCGGCATCAAGCCGCAAATCGGTGTTGGGCTGCCAGCGGTCGACCTTGTTGGTGCCCGACAGGACGATCGAACTGGTGGGCATGAGGTCGGCGGCGAGTTCGGGACTCGGCGCGGGCATCAGCGACAAGAAGCGGTTGAGCCAGCCGTCATGGGCGCCGGTTGGCGAGGCGGTGCCGTTTTCCAGGGAATCCTGGGCCTCGAAGTGACTGCGGGCGCGGTAAGGCGGTGAGACCGCATGGACGAAGGCCAGTTGCTTCGACGACCACAGCTCACCCAGCCCCTTCAGGTCAGGCGTGAGGCCGAAGAAGCCGTCGAGGTCGAGCAGTCCGGTGTCCGGTGTCTTGGCCAGGCCGGGGCGCAGGCGCGCCAGGTTGGGGTCGCCGTAGGGTTGCACGATATCCAGCCCGTCCATGCCGCCGCGCAGGATGATGAACACGAAACGCTGATCGCCGGGGGCGGCCGCCACGGCAAGGCGCGGGGCCACCGAGATGAGGCCGGATGCCAGTGCAGTCTGTAGCAAAGCGCGTCGCGAGATCATGGGGTTACCGGCTGTTGAATTCGGCGCTCGCCAGCACCAGCGCCAGTCCGCTGCGGCGCGAGGCGGCATTGGCAATGATACCGCGGACGTGCGGGTTGGCGGTTGAACCCAGCACCGCATCGACAAAGGCGATCGGGTCGTCGATCGCGGCGTGATCTGCCGCCTTGCCGATCCAGTCGAGGCGGTCTGCAAGGCCTGCAGGGGTGATCCATCGCTCGTTGAGGTCCGGCCATCCCGCCGGAGAAGGCGCCTGCCACAAGCCTTGGTCGAGTTTCGCCAGCAGACCCGCCGTCATCGGGTTGGCGCGCTGCCGGCCATTCCTGTCGACCGGCTGCAACCAATGGGGCGGCACCTTCATGGTGCGCAGGGCGGAGATGAGAAAATCGTAGGGCGTCTTGCGCTTATCGCCGAAACGACTGACCGCCTCGGGCGCCGTCAAAAGGGCCTCGTAGACGTCCGGCAGGTTGCCATCAGTTTCGGTGAAACGCGTCGCCAGCCGTGCGACGGTTTCGGGTGCGGGATCGTCGGCGATGAAGTGAACGCACAATTGCCGGGCGATATGACGGGCGGTGGCGGGGTGGCGGGCAAGGTCCTGCAGCGCTGCGACGATATCTTGCCTGCCGGGCCTGCCGCGGCCATAGGTCCGGCCCAGGATGGTCTTGATCCCGGGCTCGGCGGCGTTTCGACGGAACCGGAAGCGGCCGGTGTTGTTGTCGTAGTTCAATCCGGTCAGCAGGCGGGCGAATTCGACCACGTCGCGCTGCGTATAGCCGCCTTCGGCGCCGAGGGTATGCAGTTCGAGAACCTCGCGCGCCAGGTTCCCGTTCAGCCCCTCGTTCTTGCGCTTGCCGATACGGGAGTCGGGGCCCACCGAAGCGCGCTGGTTGAGATAATCGAGCATGGCGGGATGCATGGTCGAGGCGATCAACAGGTCGGCGAAGCGGCCGCCCAGGTGGGGCCTGATGACTTCCATCTCGAAGGGCCCGGCGAGCATCCTGACAAGGCCCACGGTCGTAACCGACACGGTGAAATGATTACCCCAGAACTGTACCAGCCGTTCGACGAACCCGAAGGGCGAGGCAACCGCCTGGGCGATCTTGGCGTGGCTGTCGGCCAGGAGATTGCCGACAAAGAGTTGGTGTCGCAGCTTTTTGAAGACCGACACGCTTTCCATGCTGTTCTTGTCACGGGCGCGAGCGATGGCGGAATAGCTCTTGATGCGCGGCGGCGAGGTGATATCGGCCAGCAGCGCCGGGCGGGCGGGCGGGCACCTGCCTGACCTGGTCGAGCAGGTCGACAAGCCTGGCGCTGGGCGGGCTGCCGGGAAGGCGCCCGAAGCCAAATCGAATTGCTGCAATATCGGTTTCGGCTACGGCCATGTCGTCAAGTCCTGGAACGCCGGTCGTAGCCGGCTTGCGGCCGAAGAGCGTGTCTCGGGGCGAGTGGCTGCGAAGAACCAGGAAAAATCTCAGCCACGTTTGTGGCCGTTTCATGTCCCGACCGCGACGCCAGGCGGCGCCGTCATGGCGTTTGGCAGGCTGAGCTTGCGCGTGTGAGAAATGCGGGCCAATCCCGGCGAGCCGCGGATGTCGCGGCGTGTTCATGCCGCTAGGTAACACATCGTAATCCATTACCTCGATTGCAGCGTGACAATTGCCCTCATACACTGCATTTGATTCGGGGGGCGAGGTTATCATGCCAGACAAGACAAGTGGTTGATGCCAACGGTCGACACGCAGTGGTCTGACTTGAACCCGGGCGCGACCGCTAAACTGCGCCTTCAACCTGAAGGCCTGCCAGGCGACGACATTTCCGGACAACAACAGATGGGGCAGGGCGCCGACGGTGGCGCAGATGCCGGCCCGCCCGCCCGCCAAGGCCATAGCTTCACTTCCGAAAGCCTCGATCTCCTGCGTTGTCTGTGGAGTTCGCGCTATTGCCTCAAGGTCGGGCTTCTGGCCGGCGGGATCTTCTCCATTCTCATTGCCAATATGGTCGGCCAGGTCAGGCTCAACATCTGGCATGGCCAATTCTTCGATGCACTGGCGCAGCGCAATCTCTTCGGCCTTGGCCATCAGCTGGTGATCTTTTTCGCCATTGTCGCGGTGCTGCTTGCGCTGGTTGTCGGGCAGACCTGGATGCAGGAGATGCTGAAGGTCCGCCTCAGAGAGTGGCTGACCCACCACCTGCTGGACGAATGGCTCGTCGCCGGCCGCGCCTACCGCCTGGGCCTTGCCGGCCAGATTGGCGTTAATCCCGATCAGCGCATCGAGGAGGACACGCGCAAGCTCACCGAGCTGTCGGCAAGCCTCGCTGTCGGGCTGTTGCAGGCGAGCCTGCTGCTGATCAGCTTCATCGGCATCTTGTGGGCGCTGTCGAGCAAGCTGCTGTTCGTGCTCGGCGGCCATCACTTCAACATCCCCGGCTACATGGTGTGGTGCGCTCTCGCCTATGCCGTGATCGGATCGTTGCTGACATGGCGGGCGGGTTACCCCCTGATCGGCCTCAACGTCGAGCTCTATGCCCGCGAGGCCGAATTGCGCTTTGCGCTGGTGCGGGTGAGCGAAAGTGCTGAAAGCATCGCGCTGTTCGGGGGCGAGCAGGATGAGCGCCGCCAGCTCTCCGGCATCCTCGATCGCATCATCTTCACCATGCGAAGACTGTCGGGTTCGCGTTCGCGCCTCACCTGGATTACCTCCGGCTATGGCTGGATCGCCATCGTCGTGCCGGTCGTCGTGGCCTCGCCGGGCTACTTCAACGGCGGTCTCACCATCGGCGGGTTGATGATGGTGGTCGGCGCCTTCAACCAGGTGCAGGGCTCACTGCGCTGGTTTGTCGACCATTTCCCGGCCATCGCCGACTGGCGCGCCACGCTGCATCGCGTCAGCGTCTTCAAGGCGGCGGTCGACAAAGTGGACGAGATCGACGAAGCCGTCGAACGCATCAAGCTGGAGAAACATCCCCACGGCAAGCTCGCCTTCGACAATGTGAGCGTGCTCTTGTCCGACGGCCGGGTGGTCGTTGCCGAGGCGACGGTCGAGATCAATCGTGGCGAACGGGTACTCATCGTCGGTGAATCGGGTGCCGGCAAGAGCACGCTGTTCCGCGCCCTTGCCGGCCTGTGGCCGTGGGGATATGGCACGATCCGTCTTCCCGAAACCGAAGCGATGATGTTCATGCCGCAGCGACCTTACCTGCCGCTCGGCACCATGCGGGCGGCGATCACCTACCCGGACCCGCCGGATGCCTTCGCGGCGGCCGACATCATTGCCGTCATAAAGCGGATCGGCCTCGAGGATTTCCTGCCGATGCTCGATGTCGAAGAACGGCTGGACAAGCACCTGTCGCTCGGCGAGCAACAGCTTATCGGGTTTGCCCGCCTGCTGCTGCACAAGCCCGGCTGGGTTTTCCTCGATGAGGCGACCTCTGCGCTCGACGAGGTCAGTCAGCACAGGGTGATGTCCATCTTCGAACATGAGTTGTCGCGTGCCGCTGTCCTGAGTATCGGTCACCGCCCGGGCCTTGAGGCATTTCACACCCGCACCCTGCACCTGATACGCACGCCGGACGGAGCGATGCTGCATCACAAGCGGCCTTCGCCGCAGCCGGCCGGCGAACGCGGACAGCCGCCAGAAGCCGGCCTCGACGTCGCCACCGGGCTTCAGATGGCTGTCGTCGCGGCATTGCCAAAGCTGAAAGCAGAGACTTAGGTGGCGCGAGCGACTGCTTGAAATCGCCTCAACGCCTGCCCGTGACCGCAAGGCTGTGAGGCCACCCTTTCCCAAGGCGGTGGAAGACGATGCCTGACTTCATTGAAACCTTGATGCAACGGATGAGCCTCGATGAAAAGGTGGGGCAGCTCAACCATCCAAAGGCCACGTCCGAGACCAGCACCGGCGCGGGCACTGCGGTCGGCAACATCGAGTCACGCCTACGTCTGGGCGAGGTTGGAAGCCTGGCGGCGGGCTTTGACATAGCCCGCCTGCGAGTGCTCCAGACGATAGCCGTCGAACAGTCGCCGAACGGCATCCCTCTGCTCTTCACGCTGGACGTGATCCATGGCCACCGGACGATATTCCCGTTGCCACTTGGCCTCGCCTGCGCATGGGATGCCGATCTGGTGCGCCGCACTGCCCGTGTCGCCGCGAGCGAAGCTGCGGCAAGCGGCGTGGCGCTCGCCTGGGCACCGATGCTCGACATCGCACGCGATGCCCGCTGGGGGCGTTCGGCTGAAAGTCCTGGCGAGGATCCGTTCCTGGCTGCCGCCTATGCTACAGCCATGGTCGAAGGGTTCCAGCAGGACGACCTCGCCCGCGCGGACACGATGATGGCGACGGCCAAGCATTTCGCCGGCTACGGCCTTGCCGAGAGCGGGCGCGACTACAACTGTGTCGATGCCAGCCCCTACCGGATGCACAACGTCGTGCTGCCGCCGTTCAAGGCCGCTGTCGATGCCGGCGCCGGCGCCGTGATGGTTGGCTTTCATGACCTGTCGGGGATCCCCTGCACGGCCCACCGCGAATTGCTGGTCGATGTGCTGCGCGGCCTGTGGGGGTTCGATGGGCTCATCGTCTCGGACTACACCGCCATCATGGAACTGATGAACCACGGTGTGGCGGGGGATGAAAAGGAGGCGGCGTTGCTGGCATTTTCCGCCGGCGTCGATATCGATCTGATCAGCGAATGCTATTTCAACCACCTGCCCGGACTGGTGGCCGAAGGGCGGATCACAGAGGCCGCGGTCGATGCCGCCTGCCGCCGGGTACTGCTTGCCAAGGCACGGCTCGGCCTCTTCGAGACTCCCTATCGCGGCCTAGACGAAGATGTCCGGCGCAGCGTCACCCTGACCGCGGACAATCGCCGGCTGGCGCGCGAGGCGGCGGCGAAAGCCTGCGTCTTGCTCAAGAACAACGGTGCACTGCCGCTTCGCCGCGACGGTCACACCTTCGCTCTCATCGGGCCCCTGGCCGACAGCCGCATCAACATGCAGGGAACCTGGGCGGTTTCGGCCCATCCGGGCGACAGCGTCACGGTGCTGGAGGGCATGCAGCGGGCCGCCGGCGACGATTGCCGAGTCCTCCACGCCAAGGGCGCCAATATCGAAGATGATGCCAATATCGCCGCACGGCTCAATGTCTTTGGCGCCACCTTCACCATCGATGCGCGCAGTGCCGAGGAAATGGCGAGCGAGGCGATGGCGATCGCCATGCAGTCCGATGTGATCATCGCTTGCGTTGGCGAGGCAAAGGAGCATTCCGGCGAATCCTCGACACGCACGACGCTCACCCTGCCCGACAGCCAGCGCCGGCTGCTGCTGGCGCTCAAGAAGACCGGCAAGCCGCTTGTCGTGGTGACCATGAGCGGTCGGCCGCTGGCGCTCGAATGGGAAGATCGAAACGCCGACGCCATCCTGCATGCGTGGTTCGGCGGCAGTGAAGCGGGCAACGCGATCGCCGATTTGTTGTTCGGCGATGCCAACCCTTGCGGCAAGCTGGCCATGAGCTTTCCGCGCAGCGACGGGCAGTGCCCGGTCAATTATGCCGAGGCGCCGACGGGGCGCCCAATCGACGGGATCGGCGTCGATGTTGCCGGTGATAACGAGGTGGACGCGCACGGCCGGCATGTGTTTCGCAAGTTCACGACCGCCTGCCGCCTCGAGGGCGCCCATACACCGCTCTACCCCTTTGGTCATGGTCTTGGCTACGCCGCCTTTACGTATGGCGAGCCGAAGCTTGACCAGACAAGGCTGCGCGGGGCGCAAGCCGTCCTCACCGCCTCGGTGTCGGTGCGCAACGCAGGCGCGGTTGCGGGTGAGGAAATCGTCCAGCTCTATATCAGCGATCCGGTGGCCAGCCGCTCACGCCCGGTGCGCGAACTTAAAGGTTTCCGCAAGATCGTCCTGCAACCGGGCGAGGAGCAGGTGGTGAGTTTTTCGATCACGGTTGCCGATCTCTCGTTCTTCCCCGCCGAGCGCCTCGCCCAGCCCGAACGGGTGTGGGAGCCGGGCACGTTCATCGTGCAGATCGGACCGAGTTCGGATGTGCTGTTGGCGCACAAGATCGAATGGGAGGCCGATGACAGGGTGGCGGAGGTTCTTAGAGCATGATGCCGAAAAGTGGAAACCACTTTTCGGATAACATCATGCTCAACATATTGGAATCGATCAGCTTTTATGCAATTGGGTGATTCCACCCAATTGCATGCTGATCTAGCGGCGAGCCTGCGCCGCAGCGCGGGCACGACAGGCCGTGATGAAGGCGGCATAGCTCCAGGCGAGATTGCCCGCTGAGGTCTGCTCACCCGTTGCCCGGTCGAACTGCTCGGAGAGCTCGCCTGAAGAAGGCGTGAACTTCCTGACGGTTGAGAGGAAGGCGTCTCCGCGTTCAAACAGTGCGGCGGCTTTCGTGGGCTCCCCGGGCGTGGCGGCGATGGCCAGCCGGAAATGAAGTTCCGCCGCTGCCAGGGTCGCCAGATAGAACGCCCCTCCGCCATAATAGACATCGCCGGGAAAGCGGCCCAGTGCCGGCGCCTCGTCGTTACCGCCACGGGCGTTGATCGCAAGGCTTTCGGCAAACACCTGTTCGGTGGCGGCAAGCGTGGACATCACCCGGGGATCGAAGGGCGAGTGGGCTCCGTGCGGCAGGTCGGCGTGCAGGGCACCGAGAACGATCGCGATGTCGGGGTCCTTGCCGGGAACGCCGTCGGGGCTATCCGAGCGGGCCCTGTAGATGCCGGCCGCATCGGACCAGTGGGCATCGAGCCGGGCAGCGAGAACCCCGGTCGCCTCGTCAGCCCGTTGGGCCTCGGCCATTTCGCCGATGGAGCGCAGCCACGTCTTGCCGTGGACCAGCGCGCCGAGCTGCACGAGCCGGGTGTAGTAATGCCCGCCAAGCTCTTCCTCCCACAGGTCGTAGGAGGGCTCGGGGCAATGGCGCAGCGTGAAGGCGAGGTCCTGGCGGATTAGCCGCTGCAACGCCTCTCCTGTCTCGCGGTCGCCCGGTGGGCAATGGGGCCAGTAGCGCATCAGGGCGAGGGCGCGCAGTGCTGGGCCGTCGTGCTGCGGGCGCGCCCATTGGATGATGTCGAGGGTGCCGTCGGGATTGTATCGCGCTTCGGTGAGCAAGTTCTCGCCCACGGCCTTGTCGAGTTCCTCAGGTGGCCGCAGGAACTGGCGATGCGATGAGCTTATCGAGAGAGGGTCGGGCTGCACCCGGCGCCCGTCGATGGCGTTGAGGGAAAGGCTGAACGCGATGAAATCGGCAAAATGCGCGTGAACCTGGGCACCGGCCATGCCGGCAATCATCAATTCGCGCAAGGCATCCATCACCAGGGCGGAATCGCGGAGCCAGTGGAAGAAGTAATCGGGTCGGGGGTTGTAGTCGCCGAATTCGGGCGAGGCGACGACCGAGCCTTTCTTCGGCATGATCGTCTGGCCAAAGCCGGTGCGTCGGCGCGTCAGACCGGTGGCCGAAACGCTGCGCATCATGGCGCCCGCTGCAAACTGGAGTTCAGCGGCGAGCCAGGCTTCGAACGGCGTCTTGCGGGCGCTCGGGCGGTCGTGATCACGGGACATGGGGGCCTTGCCTCAGGAAAGCTGCGGGCTCTCGAAGCCGAGACGCCTGACCCCGGCCTGGATCTCCGGGCAGCTCATGAACAGCCGCCACATGAGGCCACTGCGATAGTTCTCTATCATGACGACGATCGGTCCCTGGTCGATGGCAAGATGATCGCTGGAATACCAGCCGGCCTCCTCGCTGAAGGCGTCGGTGAAGCCATGTTCACGCCAGATGTGGGCGCCCATATCGTGATAGAAATGGCGCAGGGCGGGCATCGAAAGCTCCGGGCAATAGGGAAAGCTCGCAAGCGCAGCGGTCGGTGCGATGACGCAGTGGTCGTTGGCTGGTGCGTGGGCGGCATAACCGCCGGGTTTGTCGCTTGCCGTCAGGCCCCAGCAGGCGGCCCCGTAGCCGCGACAGTGATTTGGATTGTGCAGGCAGTGGGCATGGTTGATCCGCACGTGGTGGGTGTTCTGGTGCCAATAGTCGGCATAGCGGTCGCGCAAGCCCCGGGGATCGAGGCCGAGGAACGAGTAATGGGCAAAAAACAGCGGTCCCCCGAAGGCCGGGCCCAGCGGCAGGTCGATGCCGTAATAGCTCTGGCCGTTGAGGAAGGTCCGCCCGGTCGCCCAGCCTTCATGGTAGACCTCAGGGCCGACGGGGTGGCTGGGCGACGAGGCGGCCAGCACATAGGCGATGAGACACTCGTCCCAGCCGCGGACGCGATGATCCATGTTCCATCCGCCGTTAGGGCTCCAGTGCCAGGTGAGGCAGTTTTCACCGCGCGTGTGCCAGTCCCATTCGACCGCAAGCCACAACGTATCGATGCCCTCACGCAGCGCGGCTTCCTTCGGCGTCTCGGTGCTGAAATACAGTCGGGCGCATAAAAGCCCCTGGATCAGGAAACTCGTTTCGATCAGATCGGCACCGTCATCGTGCCGCGAGAACGGAATGGTGGCGCCGGTGCGGCCGTTCATGAAGTGGGGGAAGACGCCGTGATAGGCAACCGCCTGGCGCAGAAAGGCGACCATCTGCGCGATGCGTGCCAGTGCTTCCTCGCGTGTCACCCATCCACGCTCGGTCGCCACGATCATGGCCATGACGGCAAAGCCCGATCCGCCGATGGTGACAAGGTCGGGCGGACCGCTGGAGCGATCCTTCACGAGGCCGCTCGATGGATGAGCCATATCCCGGAAATAGCCGAAGGTCTGCCTTTGCACCAGTTCGAGCAGGTCGTCGTCAGCAATGCCGGGGGGCCGTTCGCGGGCTTGGGTGCTCATCGGCTGGCGGGCAACTGCATGAAGGCTGTTGTGGGTTGCAGAAGTGTTATCGGGGATTTTGCCATGGCGCCAGGAGGGAAGTGATCGGCATCGATTTCCATGCTTTGCACTTTTTATGCGTGAGCGGACTGAGGCGTTTCAACAGACCCGCAACTTGCCGCGAAGGTCAGCAACCTGCCCGGCGCCATTTGAGTCTACTCCCCATCATGCGGTGAGCAGCCGCCGCCGATGTGACTGGCAGATCAGCCGCATGCGTACATCGGATGGGAAGGCTATTGCAATCCAGCCTTTCTCAGCCCTTCGACAAAGACTTCCAGGTCCTCTGGGTACTTGTTGGGCGGAACCTTGCGCCACTGTTCGATGGTGAAATTCGGGTGCGCCTCCAACACCGCCCGGGCCTGTTGGCGCGCTTCGTCCATCTTGCCCAATAGCGCATAGCTGGCGGCCATCAGCCTGTGGCCCTCGGACTGGTCCCGCATCTTGTGCAGGGTCTGGATGGTCTTTTCATATTCGCCGATATGGAAGTGCGCGTCCCCCAGATACCAGAGATAGGAATCGGGATGATAGGGATTGAGCTTGATGGCCTGGTGAAGCAGCCGCACGGCCCGTTCGGGCTGACGCACGTAGACAAGGCAATCCCCCATTTCGGCCAGCAGGTCGGCATCGTTGGGATTGAGCTCGAGCGCCCGCTCGTAGGCTGCAAGCGACTCATCGTGCTGCTTCTTGTAGAGATGGGCCAGCCCCATCTCCGAAAAGCCGCGAGCGTCGAGGTCGTCATGCTGGACGGCCAGCTGGGCAAGGCTCAGCGCCTTGTCGAGGGCCGCCTCGGGATCGCTGGTCCAGTTGTAGCGCCACTCGACATTGAACGTCCTCGAGATTGCCGCGTAGCTGCGACCGTAGCGTGGGTCGGTGTCGCGTGCCTGCTCGAACAGCCGGCGGGCATGGGCATTGCTTTCGGGCCTGAACCGATAGCTCATATCCTGTCCCCTGAGAACCAGCCCGTAGGCGTGAAGGTCCGGGTGGGCGTGCATTGCAAGGCGGCGTCTTTCAGCCATGTCGATCTGCACCGCAAGGCGTGCGGCCGTGCTCGCGGTGACGTCATCCTGAAAGGCGAAAATGTCCGCCAGCGAGCCATCGTAGCGCTCTGACCAGATGGTGTTTTCCGTACTCGCCTCGACAAGGTCGACCGCTATGCGTATCTGGTTGCCGGCACGTCGCAGACTTCCCGACAGCACATAGCGGACCCCGAGCTGTCGGCCGACTTCGCGAACCGACCTCAGGTGCGCGGAAACCAGAAAGGCCGATTGCCGCGCGATCACCATCAGGTTGCGGAAACGGCACAGGTTGGAGATAAGATCGGATGCGATGCCGAGGCACAGATGGGCATCGGCTGGATCGCCCGAGACGTTTTCAAACGGCAGGACGGCAAGCGAGCTGTCGGGGGTGAGCGGGTCCGAAGACGGCCGGACGAGGCGCGGAGCGGGCTGCGGGCTGGGGTGGCCGGAATCGATCGCCACGCTGAAGACCTCAACCGGCTCGGTAATGTTCTTCAGCGCCTGCTTGCCGAGAGACTGCATGGCAAACTCTGTCTTGTCTCTCACAGTCTGGTATACGGTCTCGGATACGCGGATACCGCCCGGTGGCGCAATCGACTGCAGACGTGCCGCCAGGTTGATGCTGTGCCCGTGAAGGGTACCCCCGCCGGCGGCGATTTCTCCAATGGCGATACCGATGCGGTAGGCGATGGCTTCCTCGCCGCTCGACCAGGTGGTCTCGTTTGACATCTCGCGTTGCATTTCCACTGCAAAGTGCAGCGCCTGCCGGGGTGTCGGAAACAGGGCCAGCACGCCATCGCCGGCAACGTTCTCGACATAGCCGCCATAGTCGCGAACCAAATTGCGGATAAGCTTGAGCGATCGGGTCACCCGCTCGATGGTGCCCGCCTCGTCGCGTTCCATCAGGCGCCCATAGCCCTGGATGTCGGCGTGCAGCACCGCCGACAGCTTGCGGTCCGAAGCGTGTTGCGGCGCTCGGTTCATAATCGGCTCCCACTCCCTCAAGGCGCCGACTGGAGCCTGCCGCGCCTTGTCAGACCAGTATACCACATGTGGGCGCCGACCCCAGTATCGGGCAGCTCCTGAAGCAACGGCTGAACCGGGCGCCAATATCGGCTATATTTGTCTCATGATGGGCGAAGCTGGATTTGGGTTGAGGCCAGCCCGAGCCGACGAAAACGACTTTGCCGAAGCGACGTATATCGACACGATGCGTCCGCTCATGCTTGAACTCGGCTGCTGGAACGAGGCTCAGCGCAGAACTGCTTTCCGCCGCTCCTACAAGACCGACGAAGTCAGCATCGTGACGCTTGACGGCATGGCCATTGGCTGGATGCAGGTCAGCGAACGCGACACCGATTTCAACCTGGCGCAGATCCAGGTGCTCGAACCCTATCGCGGCAACGGCATCGGCACGCGGCTGATCAATAGCCTGCTTGAGCGCGCGCAACGGGCGGGAAAGACCGTTTCGCTCTCCGCTATCCGCACCAACCGGGCGATCGGCCTTTACCAACGCCTCGGCTTTCGCATCGTCGATGCGGATGCTTCGACCATCCTCGACATGGTCTGGACAGGGAGCGCCTGAGTCCGCTGCTGTTACTTCCGCGCCGATCAGTCGCTGCTTCCACCGCGGGCATTCATGCCGCGAGCGTTCATGCCTCGGGCGTTCATGCCCCTTGCATTCATGCCGCGTGCGTTCATGCCCCTGGCATTCATGCCGCGGGCGTCCATGCCGTCCGCTCCACTGCCCAGCATGGCATCAAGCAGCACCTCCTGGAACATGCCGTTGTCGACGTCCATGCGGATAGTGTAGTCGGCCTTGTCGTAGGACCAGAACTTAATGTGGTCTGCGACTTGGAAGTCCCCTGCACCTACGCCGCCCACTTCCGCATCGGGAACAGACCTTGCTACGTTCGGAGGTCCGGCCCCGATATCGGGACTCACGTCATCCCCATCACCATGTACCAGAAAGAGTACCGGCCTTGGCAAATCGTAATAGAATCCCTCGTAGCTAAATCCGTAAATCCGCGCAAATTTTGCGTGAGGGTCCTTAAGTTGCTTCGACAGTTCGTGCTCCACGCCCTTGCGGCCACCCTTTGCGGGGTCGTGACTGGCGCCGCCAGTGTGGTCTATATTCAGGTCTTTGACTACCAAACCAAAGAGCAACACGTTCGAAGGACTCAGCAGTGTTTCGGGCATGAATGCATCCTCCATTCAATAAGCCGGCAATTCGCCACCCGCCCCAAAACCCCGCGTAAACTTGAAGCATAATTGATATTACTGTTACTTACAACGATCCACCGGAGACGGATGTTACGTCAATTTTTGTGCCCCGCCCGTGCCAGTTCGAACCGCTCGCGGTAGGAGAGCCGCCGCCGGTCCCTGCGCGGCAGCCGGGGCGGCGGTGGAATGAACAGGCGGGTTTCATCGAAGTGGTGATGCGGAGAGGGCGGCCCGAGGCGCGGGCCTACCTTGACGTAGCCGATGGCGCGCTCGCGCAGGTTGACCTCGATGATGCGCTGGTAGCGTCCGCCGCTTAGCATACGGTCGACCGCCAGCAGCGTCCGGCCCACCTCGACGTAGCTGAGATTATCGGGCGGCAGCAGCCGCCAGGTCTCCGCCAGATAGGTGCCGAGCGTGTCGCGGGCGGCAATGAGCGCCGCGCGGAAAAGTTCGGGTGCGGCCGCATAGGCCTCATCGAAGATGGGCTGGATCACCATGCAGTAGTCCGGCGATTCCTCCAGCTTGTCGGAGAGATCCTCGGCGCTGGCGCTGATCAGGCTGCGGTCCACCAGTTCCTCATGGAAGATGTCGACCAGGGTATCGAACACGAAACCGGTCATCGGCTGGGCCAGCTGATGCTCGTCGCGCCAGCCGTCGACGAAATCGAGCAGCGTCACCGGGTTCGCCGCCATGCGGATCTGGTCGTTGCGCGAAAGCTCGGCGATGCGGTCGACGTAATTGAAGGTATAGAGATTGCCGTGGCTCGTCTCGAGGAGGTCGTCGAGCGCCGACTCGAAGTTGAGGGCGGCGATCAGCGCCGTCAGGTCGGCGGCCGATTCATGGAAGCCGTAATACTCGGCATCGGCCGTGCCGGGATCGGGTACACCCACCGTCGCGTAGACGATGCAATGGCCGACCTCATGCGCCACCACGTCGAAGTTCAGGGTGAAGGACTGGTGGTCGCCGTTGTGGGCCGGGTGGTAGCCGACCTCGAGGAAACCGAAGCCCATATAGGCGTTGTCGATCAGGTTGCGCTGGATCACCAGTTCCAGCCGATCGAAATTGCGGGCGAAGTGCCATTCGATGCGATGGCCGAAATAGCCCTCCCACACATCCAGCGTTCGCCGCACCACGCCGTAGAGATGGGCCAACTGGAATTCAGGGCTGGTGATCGGAATGTGGTCGAAATGACCTTGCGCATCGGGCAGCGCCGGAGGGTAGATCGGCCCTGGCCATGGCGGCATCAGGTAGGCCCGATTGCCGGAGTCTCCATCTGTCTCGCCGTAGGGCAGCGACTTGCCGATCGGATCGATGACATACATCCGCCCATCTGCCGGGCCCGGCCCGACCGTGCCGGCCGGTGGCGAGACCCAGACCGTCTCGGGTTCATCGAACGGTGGCAGAAAAGGCGCCTGCGCAAACAAACGGAAGCGCGTTCCTCCCGGGTATGCCATCATGCCCGCGGTCACGGCGCGATCCTCCTTTCGCGTGATGCACCGGCCAGTACATTCACGATAATCCTTTCTTGCGCGGCCCGCCAGAGCGCCTGGGCACGGCATTGTCCCGGGCGTGGGTGTTGGCATGGGCTTGGGCGTAGGCCAGCGCCAGCAGTTCGTAGAATTGCGGCAGGCCGTCCAGCCCAAGGTTCGCTGCATAATCGGCAAGATTGTCGGGCACCGGCTGCTTCAGTTGGGTGGAAAAGTACCAGGAGACCAGAACCGGCGGCGGCACGCGCGCCAAGGTCTGGCGCGCCGCGGCCTCGCGAAGCGGCGCCTTGGCCCGGGCGCGGCGGCGCATCTCCGCGTAGGAATCCGCCAGTCGAAGCTGATCAAGCAGGGCTGAACGCAACGCCTTATCGCGGACGCGTTGCAGCTTTTCCAACCCGGCGCACTGCGCCATGAGCTGTTCGAGGCGGGCGATGGAGATGTCATTGTCTGATGCCCATCTGGCGACGTCGGCCTGGCGCGACATCCCGCGTTGCGCGCGAAACGCCTTCAGGACGCGGTAAACATCGCGGCGATCGGGCTCGAGACCTGAACTTGCCAGGGCATCATGGGCCAGTACATCGAGGAGTGCGCGTTGCCGCAGGCGGTTATAGTCGTCGCCCGACAGACGCAATTCGTCGAGTATCGCTTCGGCTTCCTCGTCAGTCTCGCTATCGGCGCTTCGCCACGGCGCGTTGGCCCAGCTTTGCGTGAATTCGAATGCAAACGATGCCGGGGAAGACCTGGCGCCTTCCTTCACGAAGCGATCGATGGCTTCAAGAAGGAGCACGGCATCGGCCCGCTTCTGATCGACCTTGCCGCCGGCAAGCCACGTCGTCAGATGCCGGGCGGTGTCAGCCGGAAGCTGCGCCTCAGCCGCCGTCATGACGGTTTCCCAGGTGCGCTCCTGGTAGAACTGCGCCTTGGCCGCCGCGCCGATCGCGTCGGCAGCCGCCTTTTCGATCACCCCCTCGGCGACCGCGTGATCAAGGGTTGCACGCACATTCACCATGGGCTCGCTCAAGGCGATATAGCCGGTCTCGGCCGGGCCATGCAGCAGAGCAACTTCATCGTCGTCGTTGAGCCGGCCGTCGCGGTAGTCCTCAAAAATCTTTCCGATGCCCAGCATTCCGAAGGGATGCAACTCGGCGGCGCGGAGTGCACCCATGCTGGCGGCGCCGAACACCGCAATGCCCTCGGCCAGCGCCCACAGAACCTCCTTGTGCCAGACCGACGGCACGCCATCGAAAAGGCCGTCTATGATGCCGATGGCCGCTGGCCGCTCACGCGTTGCGCCGTAAAGGTCGCCCTGGCGAACCGGCGGGCGGAATTGGAAATCCGCGTATTGCGTCCGCTCCGAGATCGGCAGGCTCGGGCCGCAGAAGATGACCACATTCATGGGCGTCTCCCACCAAGCCGGCGAACCCGCTCACCCGGCACATAGGCGTCGTGGTCATCCGGGCCTTCCAGCCCTGGAATGACGACCCGGACAACGGGGACTTCAAACCGCGCTTGGGTCAGATCGACCGCCAGCACTTCAGTGACACCGGCGCCCTTCAGCCGCTCAAGAAGCCGCGAAAGGTCGACCGACAGTGATCGCGACGACAGGTCGGGAACATCTGCAAGCGAGCGGAGCGGGCGGTGATCCCGCAACAGGCCGTCGGCCAATTGGCGCTTTCTCGCCCTTTCCGCCTCGCCATAGTCCTCAGGCAACAAGTCATCACGGGTGCCCGATATATAGGTGGTGCGCACCTGCACCGCTTCGGTCAGTGCCCGCAGCAGTGCAATTTCCCGTGCCGGGTGGGTTCCCGCACCGATACCGCAATGGCCATCGCGGCTGCGGCGGTCGATGATCAGGCAGAAGAAGGAAGCAGCCCCGATATCGCCCGTCGTATCCCAGACGGCGACGTCGAACTCGGCGCTTTCGAGCCGTTCGAGCACTTGCCGGCAGGCGGTATCATCCACGCTCTCCAGAACGAGTCCGGTCTGCCGGCGCCTGTTGGCTGGTGACTGGTTCCAGATGGCCGTGGCGTCGCGTTCGATGACTTCGCAAATCGCATGACACACGGCCTCGCCAAGCGTGTTTCCCGAGGCCAGGCCGTTGCTGCTGCAATCAAAACACCCGCTACCGGGTGGTGGCGGCAGCGTGAAATCTGTCCGCACGCACTCGAAGGGCAGCCAACGTGGCTGGCCCGACACAAGATTGAAGCCTTCGATCCACAGCATCACAAGGTCGGGATCGAAACGCCCGCCCGCGACCCGTGGCAGGCGGCCGACGTCGACCACGGCATGCGAAGTGGCAAGCTCGCGCAGGCTCATCAGCTTGAGGGGCAGTTCGACATGTTCGGCGTGATAAAGCTCAACCGATTCCATCAGGCCCGAGGCGATTGCGGCCGCCAGATCAAGCCCCTTGCCCTGTGACACCGCCAGCGAGCGCGCATTGGGGCGGCAGACCATGACGACCGGAACGCCGATGCGATCGAGGCCGGTGACATTGGCAATGCGGGTGATGCCCATGTGAGGCATCAGGGCACGCATGCGCTCGACAGTTGCAGCGGGCGGGAGGGTGCGGTGGCAGCCAAGGAAGTATTTCTTTTCGTCGCGGTCGGGATTTTCCAGAAATTGCTGGAGGCCGCGGAAGGACTGGATTGCGCTAGCCAATTGACGGTCCCCGATGGCGTTCTGGCTCCCGGGGAGAAAATAGGCCAACCGATGCGGGCTGGCAAATCGCCATCGTGACCCCCTAGCTCTAGAGCGGATTCGGCTTAATCTGGATCGTATCCGGCGGCGGCGAAGTAGTT
>CAZMSA010000005.1:0-55456 GCA_964568825.1 uncultured Rhizobiaceae bacterium
ATTTGCTGTTCAGCAGCCAAGCGGCCACACTTACACTGCCATCCGCGCCTTGATGGGGGTAGGCGACAAGCCGGTGAAGGATTGCTCGCGCGCCTCCTTGCGGCTGCTCGGATCGGTGGGCGAGCCGATCAATCCGGAAGCCTGGGAATGGTATTACAATGTGGTGGGTGAGGCTCGCTGCCCGATCGTCGACACCTGGTGGCAGACCGAGACCGGCGGCATTCTCATCACTCCGTTGCCCGGCGCGACCAAGCTCAAGCCCGGTTCGGCGACGCGGCCGTTCTTCGGCATCCAGCCAGCCCTGGTCGATGCCGACGGCAAACTTCTGAAAGGTGCTGCCGAAGGCAATCTTGTCATCACCGATTCATGGCCGGGCCAGATGCGTTCGGTCTATGGCGACCACGAACGCTTCGTCCAGACCTACTTTTCCGCCTACAAGGGCATGTACTTCACCGGCGACGGGTGCCGTCGCGACGAGGACGGTTATTACTGGATCACTGGCCGCGTCGACGATGTCCTCAACGTCTCGGGTCACCGGATGGGTACGGCTGAAGTCGAATCCTCGCTGGTTGCCCATCCCAAGGTCTCGGAAGCTGCTGTGGTGGGCTATCCTCACGATATCAAGGGCCAGGGCATCTACTGTTATGTGACCTTGATGGCTGGCCAGAAAGGTGACGATGACCTGAAGAAGGAACTGCGCGACTGGGTCAGGAAAGATATCGGCGCCATCGCCTCGCCGGACCTGATCCAGTTTGCCCCCGGCCTGCCCAAGACCCGCTCGGGCAAGATCATGCGCCGCATCCTGCGCAAGATTGCCGAGGACGATTTTTCCAATCTCGGTGACATTTCGACGCTGGCAGATACCAGCGTGGTGGACGACCTCGTCAACAACCGACAAAACCGCAAGAAATAGCGAAAATGCGCCAAGCAAGGCCGGACCCCTATCGGGTCCGGCGGGCGCCCGGCGTGTGGTATGCTCACACGTTTGTGAAGGGCGCTAGGTCAGCTTGAGGGCGATGTCGTAAACCTGCTCTTATCACTTCCGGGGCAAACTGGATGCGGCTCCCGGTGAGTTGAGATCTCGCATCCACAGACCAAGAACAGCCATGAACCGCCGTCACCTGCTCATGACCCTTGCCGCATCGGTTAGCCTGGGAAACCCGGCGCTGGCGGAAAACAAGGGCAACCGCTTCGACTTTTCTGCCGTACTCGGAAATCGTACCTACTACGGCAGCTACCGCGGCAAGCGGATCATCGACTACCGCACCAACGAAGCGCCCGGAACCATCATTGTCGATACAGCGAGCTGCAGGCTGTTCTTTGTGTTGAACGCTGCTCGTGTCATCCAATACGGGATCGGCGTCGGCCGCCAGGGTTTTACATGGTCGGGCGTGGCGCAGGTTGGCAACATGCGGGAATGGCCGGACTGGCATCCGCCCAAGGAGATGATCCAGCGCGAACTGCGCGAATATGGACGCCGCCTACCCGACGTCATGCCGGGTGGCCCGGACAATCCGCTCGGTGCCCGTGCGCTCTACCTCTACGAGGACAACCGCGACACGCTCTATCGCATCCATGGCACCAACGACCCCTCGACCATCGGCAAGGCGGTATCGAGCGGCTGCATTCGCCTGGTCAATGCCGAGATAATCGACCTCTATAATCGAACAAAAATCGGCGCCAAAGTTATTGTGCTGTAGACCACATTAACCGGTAGTTGGCCTCTTGCACCAAATGATCTTATGATGGGTCGTTTCCGGCCGCATTTTCCCGGCAGCCGGGTGGGGAGGAAGCTGGATTTTCAACCGGCCTCACAAGCTGGCAAATCCATGTAAATTAAGGATAAAACGTCAATGAACAAGCCGACCCGGCCCGTCGCCCGGCTGGAATCCATTGTGGCTTTGCTCAAGTCGAAGCCCGGCGCCCGCGATTTGGCGGCCCAGTTGTTTGCTGCCGCCGTTCCCGCCGACATTGCGTCCTACAGCAATCAGGACCTGGCCGATCTGGCGAAAGCGGCGTTTGAATTCCTGAAGGAGCGGCGGCCCGGACGACCCAGCATCAGGCTCATGCCGGGCATTGGCGATGTCACTATCCTCGAGATCATCAACGACGACATGCCGTTTCTGGTCGATTCGACGCTCATGCTGCTGACCGAGAAAGGCTGCGAGATCCGGCTGGTCCTGCATCCTATCCTGTCCCTGAAGCGCCAGGCCTCAGGGAGGCTCACGGAGTTATCGCCCGAGCGTCGCGACGGCGATGGGTTTGTCCGCGAGAGTTTCATTCATGTCCATCTGGCGGGCAGCATCGAAGAAGCGCGGCACAAACAACTGATCGAAGAGATCGGCGAGGTGCTGGCCGATGTGCGCATGGCGGTACTTGACTGGCATGCCATGCTCGCCCGCTTGCGACAGGCCATCGGCAGCTACCAGAGTGCCCCGCCGCCGGTACCGGTTGAGGAACTGACCGAGGCGATATCGTTTCTGCAATGGCTGAGCGAAAACCATTTCACCTTGCTGGGTGTGCGTGAATATAGTTTCGTAGGCGGGGCTGAGAATGGCGAACTGAAGCCGCTGGACGACACCGGTCTCGGCATCTTGCGCAATCCCGATACCCATGTCCTGCGCCGCGGCAAGACCATGGTTTCGATGACGGCTGAAATCCGCGCCTTCCTGCTGCAGCCGGCACCGCTCATCATCACCAAGGCTGACAGCCGCTCCAAGGTGCATCGCCGAGTGATGATGGACTATGTGGGCATCAAGCAGTTCGACGCCAGCGGCGAGTTGAGCGGCGAATTGCGTCTTGTTGGCCTGTTCACGTCGAGTGCCTACACCCGTTCGCCGCGCGAGATACCGCTGATCCGTCGCAAAATCGCCAGCGTCGTCGCCAACTCCGGCTTCAGCCCCAACAGCCATTCCGGCAAGGGACTGCTAAACGTGCTGGAGCATTTTCCCCGCGACGAGTTGTTCCAGATCGAGATCGAGCGCCTGGGCGAGATGGCACGCGGCATCCTGCAATTGGAAGAGCGCCCGCGCACGCGCGCCTTTGTGCGCCGAGACCGCTTCGACCGTTTCGTCTCGGCCTATGTCTTCATCCCGCGTGACCGCTTCAATACCGATGTGCGCGTCAAGGTGGGCGAGGAATTGGCTCAGGCCTTTAGCGGGCAGGTGACGTCCTTCTCGCCGTTTTTCGACGAAGGCGCGATGGTCAGGGTGCATTTCATCATTACGCGGCAACCGGGCAAAGCGGTTGATCCCGACATGGCCGAGCTAGAGGCACGTATTGTCGAGATCGTGCGTAATTGGGATGACCGGCTGGCGGAAGCTATTGCCGAAGCCATGCCAGCGGAAGCTGCCTTTGCCATAGAACAAAGCTATCGCGGTGCTTTTTCCGTCGCCTATCAATCGGCCTTCACGCCAGGCGCGTCTTTGCAGGACATTCATGAGATTGCCACCCTCGGGGCCGAGGATGCGGTTGCCGTGGAATTTTATCGCGTCGCGGCCGATGCCGCAAACACCTGTCGGCTGAAGCTCTACCATTACGATGACGCCATTCCGCTTTCCGGGCGGCTGCCGATCCTGGAGAACATGGGATTGCTCGCCATCGAGGAAAGCACCTTCACGGTTTCTCCCCTCATCGATGGCAAGCGCCGTACTGTCTTCATCCACGAAGTCATGCTGGCAACCGCGGACAGCGCCGAATTCGACGTGCTGGCCGAGCGGGAAAAGCTCGAACAGTGCTTCTTGGCGGTGTGGACCGGGCAGGCCGAGAACGACCGTTTCAACAGCCTCGTCCTCAAACAAAGCCTCGATTGGCGCGACGTGGCGCTGCTGAGGTCCATGGCGCGCTATTTGCGCCAGGCCGGCATCGCCTATTCGCCCGACTATGTCGCCACGACACTGGTGCGTCACGGTGATATTGCCTGCCAACTTGTCGAACTCTTCTATCAGCGCTTCGATACTGCGCACACCACGACCTCGGGCGTGCCACTGGCCAAGGATGCGCGCAAGCCTGGCGAGCGCAAGCTGTCGCGTGCCATTGTCGCTGCCCTTGCCGAAGTGCCGAGCCTTGATGAGGACCGTATCGTCAGGCGATTGCTCAATCTGATCCGGTCCATCACCCGGACGAATTATTTCCAGCCCACCAACGATGGCGCGAAGGCACCCACCATTGCCTTCAAGATCGACAGCGCTGAGATCGACGACCTGCCCGAGCCGCGACCATTTGCGGAAATCTTCGTTTATGCTCCTGATGTGGAAGGCGTGCATTTGCGCGGTGGGAGGATTGCCCGCGGCGGATTGCGCTGGTCAGACCGGCCAGAAGATTTTCGCACCGAGGTGCTCGGTCTGGCCAAGGCCCAGAACGTCAAGAACGCGGTCATCGTGCCGGTTGGCGCCAAGGGCGGCTTCGTGCCCAAGCGCCTGCCCCAGGGCGGCAGCCGTGATGAGATCTTCGCGGAAGGCACCCGCGTCTACAAGTTGTTCGTGTCAGCGCTGCTTGACCTTACCGACAACGTGGTGGCCGGCAAGGTGGTCCCACCCAAGGACGTAATCCGCTATGACGGCGACGATCCCTATCTGGTGGTCGCCGCCGACAAGGGAACGGCAACCTTTTCCGATACCGCCAATGGCTTGTCGCTGGAGCACGGATTCTGGCTCGATGATGCCTTCGCCTCCGGCGGCTCGGCCGGCTACGACCACAAGAAGATGGGCATCACCGCGCGCGGCGGCTGGGAAGCGGTCAAGCGTCACTTCCGCGAAATGGACATCGATATACAGTCGAGCCCCTTCACCGTCGTCGGGGTTGGCGACATGTCGGGCGACGTGTTCGGCAATGGCATGTTGCTGTCCAGGCAAATCCGTCTATTAGCCGCCTTCGACCATCGCGATATCCTGATTGATCCTGACCCGGACGCCGCGGCGAGCTTTGCTGAGCGCGAGCGTTTGTTCGCGTTGCCGCGGTCAAGCTGGCAGGACTACGATAAATCCCTCATCTCCGCTGGCGGCGGGATTTTCTCGCGTCAGCTCAAGTCGATCACTCTCAGCCCGCAAATCAAGAAGCTGACTGGGATCAATTCGACCGCCGCGACCCCCACCGAAGTGATTACCGCCTTGTTGAAGGCGAAGGTCGATCTTTTGTGGTTCGGCGGGATCGGCACATATGTGAGAGCATCGAGCGAAACCAACCCGGACGTCGGTGATCGCGCCAACGATGCCTTGCGCATCACTGCCCGCGAACTTGGCGCCAAGGTCGTCGGGGAGGGCGCCAATCTCGGCCTCACCCAGCGCGCCCGCATCGAGTTCGCGTTGCACGGCGGGCGCATCAACAATGACGCCGTCGACAATTCCGCCGGGGTGAATTCGTCGGACGTGGAGGTTAACCTCAAGATTGCGCTTGGCGCCGCCGAAGCGGCCGGGCGCCTCAAGCGGCCGGCGCGCAACAAGCTTCTGGCCGCCATGACGAGCGAAGTCGCCGAAATCGTGCTGCGCAACAACTATCAGCAGACCTTGTGCCTGACCATGTCGGAGAAGCGCGGCCAGGCCGAGTTCGGTTACAATGCCCGGTTGATGCGGGCGCTGGAAGCTGACAGCGTGCTGCATCGCCGCCTTGAGGCGCTGCCCGACGACACCGTCCTTTCCGAACGTGAAGCCCGCGGCAAGGGATTGGTGCGACCGGAACTGGCTGTGTTGATGGCCTATGCCAAGATCGATCTCTTCGATCATCTGATGCAAAGTGGCGTGACCGACGATCCCTATCTGGAATCGGAGTTGATCCGCTATTTCCCGCCGCAGATGCAAAAGAAATATGCCGCCGATATTTCGGCCCACAAGCTGCGTCATGAGATCATTGCCACGCGGCTATCCAATTCGATGATCAACCGCGGCGGCCCCAGCTTCGTCTCGCGTCTGACCGAAGAGAGCGGCCGCGATACCGCGGCGATCACTCGCGCCTTCGTCCTTGCCCGCGACGCCTTCGATTTCGTCGCCCTCAACGATATTGTCGATGCACAGGATACGGTTATTTCCGGGAAGTTGCAGACCGAGCTCTACCTTGATCTGCAAACGCTGCTGCGGCGCGCTACCGCGTGGTTCCTGCGTAACGAGCCGGCGACCGATAATCTGACCAAGCAGATCGCTCGCTATCGCAACGGCATCGCCGAATTGCGCGAAAACCTGGACAAGGCTCTGCCGCCGGTCGCCGCTGAGCGCATCGCCGAGCGCATTCGCGTTCTGACCGAAGCCGGCGTTGCGAAGTCTGGCGCTGAAAGGCTGGCGCAGTTGAGCCATGTGCAACGTGGCCCTGACATCATTTACGTCGCTACCCGCACCAGCCGGCCCATCGCCGCGGTGGCGCGGGCGTTCTATGAATCGACGAGCGATCTGGGTGTCGACCGGTTGGTCGTGCAGGCCAGCGCCATCGAGGGGGCGGATTTCTTTGAAAGGCTCGCTGTCAGCCGTGTCATCGATTCGGTATTCCAGACCCATCGCGCCATCGTCTCGGCGGTGTTTGTGGGCAGTGCCAAGGACAGGGTCAGCTGGCAAAGTTGGGCAGATCAGCGAGCGGCCGCGGTGGCGCGAATCCGAACTGGCATCGATGAATTTGCTGCCGATCGCTCGTCCGGCCTCGCCCGGCTGACAATCGCTGCCGGCCAACTTGCCGAACTGGCGGTTTAGGCGCGAACCACTATTCGATGACGACGGCGGTTCCGGCGGCCGTCACCATGAGCATAGAGCCGTTGTGGCCAACTGTCTCATAGTCGATGTCGACGCCGATCACCGCGTTGGCGCCAAGGCGGGAAGCCTTGTCGGTCATTTCCGCTATTGCCGTCTCACGGGCATCGCCGAGTACCTTTTCGTAGGCACCCGCCCTGCCACCGACGATATCGCGGATGGAAGCGAACAGATCGCGAAACAGGTTGGCGCCCAGAATGGCTTCACCGGCGACGATTCCCTTGTACGTAGTGACGCGATGACCTTCGATGACATTGGTCGTGGTGACGATCATGACGGCAACCTCCTTACGAAAGGATCGGTACGATATTAATGGCGAAAATGCCGCATGCCAGTGAAAACCATGGCGATGCCGGCCTCGTCGGCGGCACGGATCACGTCGTCGTCGCGTAGCGACCCGCCGGGCTGGATTACTGCCGTGGCGCCGGCTTCGACGGCCTTCAACAGCCCGTCGGCGAAGGGGAAAAAGGCATCGGACGCCACGACGGACCCCTGCGTCATGGGCGCGGGTGAGCCGGCTGCAGCGGCTGCATCGACAGATTTCTGCGCCGCGATGCGGCTGGAATCGACCCGCGACATCTGACCCGCGCCGATCCCGACGGTGGCGCCGTCACGGGCATAGACGATGGCGTTTGATTTCACGTGCTTGGCGACACGGAAGGCGAATCTCAGATCGGCGAACTCGGCCTGGCTCGGCGCGCGCTTGGTTGCCACCTTCAGGTCCAGATCATCGACGGCACCGGCATCGCGCGACTGCACCAGAAGTCCACCGCTCACCGACTTCACCTGCACCCCTGGCCGACGCGCATCGGGCAGGCCGTCGGTCAGCAGCAGCCGCAGATTCTTTTTGGTGGCGATGATGGCCTTGGCCTCTTCGTCGGCACCGGGGGCGATGATGACCTCGGTGAAGATCTTGGCGATCTCGCGTGCCGATGAGGCATCGAGCGGCCGGTTGAGGGCGACGATGCCGCCGAAGGCGCTGACCGGATCGCAGGCAAGCGCCCGTCCATAAGCCTCAGTCAGGTTCGCCCCGATCGCCACGCCGCACGGATTGGCATGCTTGACGATCACGCAGGCCGGCGAGGCGGTTGGATCGAACTCGGCAACGCATTCAAACGCCGCATCGGTATCGTTGATGTTGTTGTAGGAGAGCTCCTTGCCCTGTACCTGACGCGCCGTGGCAACGCCTTCGATACCGCTACCGCTGGTATAAAACGCTGCCCACTGGTGCGGGTTTTCGCCGTAGCGCAGGGTCTGGGCGAGGCGTCCGCCGAAGGCACGGTAGCGTGGGGTCGTCTGGTCGGTTTGGGCCAGCAGCCACGTGCTGACCTCGGCGTCGTAGGCGGCGGTGCGGGCAAAAGCCTTTGCGGCAAGTCGCCGGCGGGTTTCAGGCGTGGTCGCACCACCACCCGATTGCATTTCGGCCAGCACCGGCCCGTAGTCCTCGGGATCGACGATCACCGTCACTGCGGCATGGTTCTTGGCGGCGGCCCGGGTCATGGCGGGGCCCCCGATATCGATGTTCTCGACAAGCATGTCGTAATTGCCACCTGCCGCCAGTGTAGCCTCGAAGGGGTAAAGGTTGACCACCAGCAGGTCGATATTGACGATGTCGTGCTGGCGTTGCGCCAGTTCGTGGCTGGGGTCACCACGAACCGCCAGCAGGCCGCCGTGCACCTTGGGATGCAGTGTCTTGACGCGGCCGTCCATGATTTCGGGAAAGCCGGTAAGATCAGACACATCGCGCACGGCGATGCCGGCAGCAGCGATTGCCCTTGCCGTGCCGCCGGTCGAGATGATCTCGACGCCGAGGGCGGCCAGATGACGGGCAAGGTCTTCAAGCCGCTGTTTGTCGGAAACCGATATCAGAGCGCGCCGAATTGGTGGAGACATGGACATGCGAGGCCTTGGAGCAGAAGTGCGGAATGGGCTCGCATAGCATGGGTTGGCCGGAGGCGGAACCGGCCAATCGTCTCAGTTCTTGCGGTATTGGATCACAACGGCAATTCGGGCTCGCTTGCCGGGCTTGGGCGGTTGGCGCCGGTGCGCTCCATGCGCTTAAACGCCCACAGGACCCGGTCCGGCCGCCCGACGGTGCCCTTGAGCACGATTTGCTGACCACGTCTTGGCTTTGCATGGCCGGGGAGGTAGACGCTGTCCTCCAGCACCATGACACCGCCACGCGCGGAAAAGCGCCAGCCCTGACGGTTGGGGAGCACCAGCATGACGCTCGATCTGTCCCGGGACAGACTGGCATTGAGCGAGGGATGCAGGTGGAAGCGGATGGCGAAGTCGACATTGGCCAGGTGGTCGAGGCTGTCCAGGTCGGCAAGGAATCGGTCCTCGCCCCGCAGATCGCGACCGTTGGCGGCGAGAAACAGGCGGCGTTCATGGGTCACGCCGAAGGCCTGCTCATAGCCATCATGGCGGGCGACCATCACCGAGCCCTCGGGGTTGGCGGCGATGTTTGCCTCGATGCCTCGGGGGCCGAGCACGACGGGTCCACCGAACATGCGACAGGCTAGGCGGCCGGCCAGGATACGGCCGGCAGGGGCACCGCCGAGGCAGACGGTCGAATGGGCAGCGGTATGGCGGGCGGCCATGTCCCAGTCGGAATCGGCCTCAGCAAGGGCGCCGCAGTTGACCACAATGCGGTGAGCGCCGTCGGAGAACTCAAAGGAAAGCGCCCCGAGGCCAGCTTGCGCATTGGTGCCGGGTGAGGGTGAGCGGCCGGCATCGGCGATCACCACGGCTTGGCCCGCCTGCAGTCGGCAATAGCCCGAATGCACCGCATGGGTCAGCGGCTTGCCTTGAACGTTGTCGGTTTCCAGAACGGCGCGCGCCCAGCCGGCCATGCCGTCCCTGAGGCCGTTGAAGGCGGCAAGCCCGCCATCGCCATGGGAGAAGAAACGCAAGGCCGGCAGCATGCGCTCGATGGCGGCGTTGAAGCGGGCGGGAATCTCCAACCGGGCCGCCTCGAGTGCCATGCGCAACGGAACCAGTTCGACCATCAGTGCCACGATGTCGGCGGGATTGCGCGAACGGTGTCCGCCGTCTGACAGGACTTGCAGTTCGAGCTCAGCTTCCAGCGCCTGAAAGGCCACCGGCATCAGCGCTTCCGTGCCCTGAAGTCCGATGCTGGCGCGGGCAAGGGCAATGGCCGCAAGCAGGCGTTGGCATGGATCGGTCTCGGCCCGCAAGCCATGCAGCAAACGGCGTGTCTGGTGGGTGAGGCTCTTGAACAGCAGCGTCTCGAAGCTTTGGGAGGCACCGCGCATGTAGAACGGGGCATGACCGAGCCAGGCGATCAGGCGACGGGCGGTCACGTCGTTGCGCCGGGCTTGCGAGGGATGGCGGCCGGCGAGGGCGACCCAGTCCGCGATGAGGGCACGTGCGTTGACCCGGTTGAGCTCCCGACCCGATGCCGACAGATGCCTTAACCAGTCGAAGCCATGCAATTGCATGAGCCAGTCAACCGGTGCTGCGGTTTCGATGAAAGCGGCCCCACCTACGCCACGGGCGGTGTGGCCGGCGAAACTGAAAGTGCCACGATAGATGTCGCTGGCGCGTTCCGGCCGGCCGCGAATGAGCGGCGGCATCGGCCGGCCGATGCCGGTCGCCCTGATGGTGCTGAAAGCAGGCGCCATGCCGGCCAGCTTGCGGCGGACCACGTCGGCCATGCCGCCCATGACAAGGCGTGCAAGCTCAGCCCGGTTGCCGGGCACGGCTGGGTCGTGGACAGTAATCAGGGCGCTCAATGCCATGGTCGGTTTAGGAGTTTGGTGCCCCTTGGCACCGGGCAGGCATTGTAAGCTCGAAGCCCCTTAACGATCTGATAACGATACCGCGATACGCCGTAAGCGGGCGATGAAAAATCCATCGAGGCTGCCACCGCCGTCAATGATTTGCCCGGGCAGGGTGCGTACGTCGCCGTTTCGATCGATGGCAGCTGCGAGACCGCCGATTTCAGCGGCGGTCACCGGAACGCGTTGGAATTGGCTGTTTTCCGCTAGAAATCGCAACACCTGTGCCTCGCCCTCTTCCGGTTCGAGCGAGCAGGTGCAGTAAACGAATAGACCGCCGGGCCGCACCAGTCCGGCCGCATGGTCAAGGGCGCGGGCCTGAAGCCGGGCGAGGGCTGCGATGTCGGCCGCCTTGCGATGGTAAAGCACGTCAGGGTTGCGCCGCGCCGTGCCGGTTGCCGAACAGGGCGCATCGAGCAGCACCGCGTCGAAGGCTTCCGGCGCTGCAAAGTGCAAGGCGTCAGTCACCGCGAGTTCGGCGTCGAGGTGCAGCCGCTCCAGGTTGTGGCGGACCTTCAACATGCGCGGCGCGGATATGTCGACGGCCGTCACTTGAGCGCCAGTTGCGGCAAGTTGCGCCGTCTTGCCGCCCGGTGCCGCGAAAAGGTCGAGGACCCTCTTGATCTTGAGATCGCCCAGCAATGCAACCGGGAGAGCCGCTGCGGCGTCTTGCACCCACCATTGACCTTCCCCGAAACCGGGAAGCGCGTCGATGGCACCGCGTGGTGCGTCGATCCTCAGGCTGCCGGTTGAAAGCACGCGCGCGCCCAGCCGTTCGGCCCAGACGGCGGCATCGTCCTTGACAGAGAGGTCGAGTGGCGGCTCGTTGAGCAATTCCGATGCGATGGCTGCAAAGGCCTCATTGCCCCAATTGGCCCGCCAGCGGGTGGAAAACGGGGCTGGAATGTTGATGGTGGATGCGGCGTTCCCATCCAGTGGTGTGCTGTCGGTCCGCCGCAGGACTGCGTTGACGAGGCCGGCCTGGTGTTGCGCCTTGCGATCCGCCTTGGCCTGGCGCACCGCAAGATCAATAGCCGCGTGAGCAGGTACCCGCATGTAGAGCAACTGGGCGGCGGCGGTAGCCAGGATGGCCCGCGTCAGCCCCGACTTGGCCGGCAGCGGCTTGTTCAGGTGTTGCTTGAGGGTGTGCTCGATTTCGCCCAGATGCCGCAGCGTTGCGGCGACAATGGCGCGGACAAGGGCCAGATCGGCGCCGGCAATGCCGCTGGCGGCGGTTTCTAGCGTCTCCTCCAGTTTTGCCCCATCCTCAATGACGGCACGAAACGCGGCGGTCGCGGCAACGCGTGCCGGCAATCCGGGCAAGGCCTGGCCGGAGGTCTTCTGCCTGTCGGGTCTTTCTGATCTCACCCCCATGGCCCGCGCTGGCGCCGCCGTCCGGCCATGGACCATGGCCCGGGTCGGGCCTCACCATCGGGGGCGGGGGCCTCATGACGCATGGGTATGGGTGCTGCCCTGTCCGTCGTTTTGCTGCTGCCCCACTCGGCTGCCAGTTGTTCGAGCGCCGCAATGCGGTTCTCGGTGGCCGGATGGGTGGTGAACAGGTTGTCCATGCGCGCACCCGACAGGGGATTCATAATGAACATGTGGGCAGTCGCCGGATGGGCTTCTGCCTGCAGGTTTTCGGTACCATGGGCAGCCGCGTCGATCTTGGCGAGAGCCGAAGCCAGCCACAGCGGATGGCCACAAATTTCAGCGCCACCCCGATCGGCGGCATATTCGCGGGTGCGGCTTATCGCCATCTGCACCAGCATCGCGGCCAGCGGTGCGAGAATCATCATGGCGATGCTGCCGACAATCCCGAGGGGATTGTCACGACTGCGCCCGCCGAAAAACATGGCGAAATTGGCCAACATCGAAATGGCGCCCGCCAGGGTCGCCGTCATGGTCATGGTGAGCGTGTCGCGATTGCGGATATGGGTCAATTCATGGGAGATCACGCCGGCAAGTTCTTCGTGCGACAGACGCCGGATCAGTCCGGTCGTTGCGGCGACGGCGGCATTTTCGGGATTTCTGCCGGTGGCAAAGGCATTGGGCTGGTCCTCGTGCATGAGGAACAGCTTGGGCATGGGCAGTCCCGCCCGCTGCGCCAGACCTTCCACCAGATGATAATATTCCGGCGCGGTGGCCGCATCGACCTGTTGGGCGCCATACATCGACAGCACCATGCGGTCGGAATTCCACCAGGAAAAGACGTTCATGGCGATGGAAAAGGCAAGTGCAATGAGCATGCCCGCCTGACCGCCGATAAGGTAGCCGACGGCGAGGAACAGCCCAGTCAGTCCCGCCAGTAACAGGCCGGTACGCATGAAATTCATGGCTTCGCAGCCTCCTAAGCTGCCCGCGACCGCTTGATTGCTGCTCGCTCTGCCCCCTATATGAGGGGGTTCGAAGATGACTTCAACAAGACCTTGGAGATCATGGAACCCGACGAGAAGGCCAGGACCCGAGCCGACAACCTGAAAGCGGCAGCTCGCCGCGCACTCGCTGAAGCGGCTGCCCGCCGGCAAGCATCGGGCGAGGTGGCAAAACCGCGCGAAATCGGCGGTCCCGCCGGACCCGAGCCCACCCGCTATGGCGACTGGGAGCGCAAGGGCATCGCCAGCGACTTCTGAAAACGCAAGACAAGGAATGGCTCCGAGTATGACCAATGGCATGACCGCAACGACCGCCCTCGACATCGAGCCGGAAGTCCCGCTCACGGAGCGGCAGGAGAAATACTTCGGCGTGTGTGAGGAAAAACTCGGCTTCGTGCCGAATGTCCTCAAGGCCTACGCATTCAATCCGGTGAAGCTGCAAGCCTTCATGGATATGTACAATGACCTGATGTTGGGGGACTCAGGGCTGACTAAGCTGGAACGCGAGATGATCGCGGTCGCAGTTTCCAGCTCCAATCACTGCTATTATTGCCTGACCGCCCACGGCGCCGCGGTGCGCAAATTGTCCGGTTGCCCGGAACTGGGCGAGCAGATGGTCATGAACTACCGGGCCGCACCGCTCGATCGGCGCCAAAAGGCGATGTTCGATTTCGCCCACAAGCTCACCGTCGACCCCGCCAGCGTCGTGGAGGCCGACCGCGCCGCCCTCCGGGAATGCGGATTTTCCGATCGCGATATCTGGGACATCGCTTCCGTTGCCTCGTTCTTCAACATGTCGAACCGTATGGCCGCGGCTGTCGACATGCGACCCAACGACGACTATCACGCCATGGCCCGCTGACGGCAAAGAGCACCCGATATGACTGTCACGATTGCCAGTCGCCGCGATATCACTCTCGAGGCGGTGCTGAGGGTCGCGTGGAAGGGCGAGGGGGTGACCCTGGCGCCTTCGTCGATCGAGGCGATGCAGGCGGCGCGGGCGCGGTTCATGCGGCTGATCGACGATCCCGACATTGTTATATACGGCGTGACCTCCGGTTATGGCCAGTATGCCAAAGTCCGCCTCAAGCCCGACGAACGCATGGCGCATGCCCGCCGGCCTCCGGTGGCGGCCGCGGCCTCCTGGGGCGATCCCCTGCCGGAACGGGTGACGCGGACCATCGTGCTAGCAAGGCTTGCCAATTTCGTGGGGGGCCACGCCGGGATTTCGCCGCATGTTGCTGAGGCTGTTGCTGCCATGCTCGATGGGCAGGCGTTGCCGCAAGTGCCGGCACGCGGTCAGGGCGGGGCGGGCGAGATCCTGTCGTTATCCCATCTCTTTGTCGATCTTGCCCGTTCGGTGGAGCTGGCGGAGAAAGACTCGCTTTGCCTCATCAACGGCTCGCCCGCAGCCAGCGCGCTGATTGCCGATGCCGCGCTGGCGGCTGCACGGCGGATCGACCTGACGGCGCAGGTCCTGGCTTATGCCGTGGAGGCTTTCAACGTACCGCTTACCCACTTTTCGCCCTGGCTCGATGACTTTTGGAACAATGCCGCCGATGCCTGGGCGCTGGCACGGTTGCGGCAATTACTTGGATCCCCAGAAGGGCCCCCACGCCGCCCCTACCAGGCCCCGGTCAGCTTTCGCGTCCTGCCGCGCATCCTCGGCCAGGCGCGCCGCGCCTCTAGGATGGCAGAGGAGGTGGCGGCCGAATCGCTGGCCGCGGTCAGTGACAATCCGGTGATCGTTCCTCCCGATGATGACCATCCGCTAGGTCAGGCCTTTTCGACCGGCGGTTATCACAACGCCCAGGCGCCGATGGCCATGGATGGTCTCACGGCGGCCTACGCTAACCTGTGCATCCTGGCCGAGCGCTATTCCGCCAAGCTCCTCGACCCTGCCCTTTCGCTTCTCGGCGAGATCAGCAGAGTGGACGGTCACGCCTACCTTGGGTGCCTGCCCATGGCGGTGACCGGCTATGAAGAGGAAATTCGCACGCTCACGCAGGCGACGCTGCTGCCGGGCAGCGAGTCCGGCGGTTTCGGCCAGAACGATCTGGCTTCACCGGTGTTTCTCGCTTGGTCGAAGCAGGAACGGGCAGGCGTTCTGCTGGAATCGGCGCTTGCCGCCTTGTGTCCCATAGCAGCAAGGGCGTTTGCCGTCAGCGGTCGGCCGGTGCCGGAAGGACTCAAGCCGCTGGCCCGCCTGATCGCCGAGACAGTTCCCGATTACGAGGACGCCTCGCTCGGGCAGCCGACCGGCGAACTGGCGCAGTTGCTGCGCGAGGCGATCTATTCCAGCGACTTGTCCGAGGGTAGCTTGGAGATATCGACCTCCGGGTTGGGCGTATAGCCCGGCCCCAGCACCAGCGGCTTGTCGGGCATCGTCCTCTGGTCGACGTCGGTGTAAAAGGACTTGTCATAACTGGCGAGGACCTTGGCGGCGCCGGGTTCGATGACGCGCAATTCGACCTTGTATTTGTGATCCTTGACGATGCCGTGCAGTGCTGGTGTCCTGAAGGTGTATTGCAACATGCCGGTCTTCGCCGGCTGGCGCGCGATGAAGGGCTGATCGGAGCCCGGCACTTCGAAACGCGCCTCGATCAAAGAGCCTTCGGGAATGCCCCTCCTGGGCTTGGCCACGAAGCCGTAAAAGGCCTCGCCGATGCGATAGTTGAAGATGAAGCCACCGCCTGCGAAGCTGAGATAGGGCCGGTCGTCCTTTTCATTGCAGCCTGCAAGGGCGAGCGCCAGGGTGAGGGTGAGCAGGAAAGACAAGGCACGCATGTTTCACCTCGCACGATCTGGCTGATCGACGCGCAATGGCCGGCCGACAAGGCCGTCGGGGCGCAGCATCAGCACCAGAATTATAACACCGAAGACCACGACATCGCGGTAATTGATGTCGAAGGCAGCCTGCCAGCCGGTCTCAAGAGCCGCCAACAGCACGGCGCCAGCGATGGCGCCGGATATGGTGCCGAAGCAGCCGATAATGCCTGCAAACAAGGCCTTGAGGGCCAGCATCAGCCCCATGGTAAAGTTCACCCCGCTGTAGCGGACAGTGAGTATACCGCCGGCGGCGGCCGCAAATCCGCCAGCCGATGCAAATGTGATGGCAATCACCCGGCCGACATTGATACCACTGAGAGCAGCCAGCCCGGCATCCTCGCTCACCGCCCGCCACCAGCGCCCGGCTGGGGTCAGGCGCATGAACCCGAGGAGCAAAAGGCACAGGAAAACGGCCAGTGCCACGGCCGTCAGCGACATGGCGCTGGCCCGCACCTCAAAGCCCGACAACTCGAAGGAAAGCCCAGCGTTGGGAAAATAGGGTGACAGCCATTGATCGCGCCCGTTTGAGGTAAGGCGCAGTACTTCCTGCACCACGATTGACAGACCAATGGAGGCGATCATTAGCGCTTGGCTCGGCTTGCCGACAAGCGGGACCACCATGGTACGGTGGATGACAAAGGCCAGCGCCATGGTTGCGGCCCCGCTGCGGCGAAGGCCAGGAGAATCTGAGTATAATCACGAAAATCGAAAACCAACGCCAGCAAGGCGACGTACAACGCACAAAATGAAGCGTAGGTGGCAAGATCGCCAAGCGTGAAGACGATCCGCCGGGTCACGGCATGCACCAGCGCGAAGGCGACCGCCAGCAGCACATAGACGGCGGCCAGCGCCAGTCCGTTGAGTATCTGCTGAACGATATAGCCGGCCATGGAAACTCCACATGATGCGCCGGAGCGTATATTTGACTTGACGATCTATATCAGGTTTGATCGTCAAAGATAAGATGGAAATCGCCACCTGTGACCCAGCCGTCATCACCGCTTGCCTTTGCTTGGGAAGACCATCACTTCGTTGCGGGCTCGCCGGCGCTTGATTTTGCCAATTCCGTGGTCTATCGCTTCGACGCCCGCCGCCGTAAGGATCGTTTCCGCACCACCTCCGACGTAGATGCCTGGGCGGCGGCGGCCGGCCTGAAGATTGCGCCGCTGGTGCCGGAGGACCTTCATGACGTCATCGTGGTGCGCGAGGCCATCGATCGCTTTTATCGGCCGTCGCCAGAGGCTGAATTATTCGCGGCCTGGCAGCAATTGGTCCGGCTCTATGCCCGGCATATCGGCGGGCTGGAGACAACGCCAATGCCCGGCCTTCTTGCCGTAATGCTGGATGAGGCAGTTGCTCTCAGATTTTCGTCATGGATGGTGCGGGTCAAGGCCTGTGGCGGTTGCGGCTGGCTGTTCATCGACCGCACCCGCAACAACTCCAAACGCTGGTGTATTTCGGCCTTGTGCGGCAACCGTGCCAAGGCGCGCCGTCATTACCACAAGAAAAAATCGGGGATGATGCTAAAGGCGGACGCTGGCGGGTGAACTGCCGGGGTGGTTGGGGGTCGCGCTGTCATGCGCCATCAGGTAGTGCACCAGTCTGTGAGCATCGGTAAAGCTTTCAAGCGGCAAGGGCCAGTGGAGACCCGGCCACAGCAGATCCATATGGCGTGAGCGTGGTGTGTAGATGCTGGTGAACAGCGTGCCAAAGCCGCGCTTATACTGGGTCGAGTGGAGCGGCGGTTTGAGAAATCCCGCAACCAGATCGGGGCCTGATGGCTTGTGCTCCATCAATTGACGCAGCAAGAAGCGCTCACGCTCCACCGAAGCGGTAGCAAGGGCGTGGCTGGCCCATTCGACACGCCGCTGATGGTTAGTCGAGACCGTGGCCGATGAGATATGGGGGGCGCGGTCGGGCGCCAGATAGACCGTGCCGCAACGTCCTTGCAGGTCGAGGGCGGTGACGTTGTAGGACATGTGGCAGGGAATGCGGCCGAGTGCATTGAGGGCTTCAGGCGCCGCGGTGCAGGTTTCCAGCACATAGCGCAGGATGATCGGCACGCCGAACCCCGGTCCCACCGCCCGCCGCCCGCCGAAGGTGAGGGATAAAACGAGGCCGTCCTCGTTCATGCCATCGGTGAGGCCGACGAGGCAGTCGGACATTCCGATGACCCGGCGACCCAGCCAAGCCGTCTTCAGCGCCACCGCATCGAAGGCATCGGGGCTGTAATCATAATTGCGCACCAGGAACGGCGGCTCTCCGGGCCATACTGCCTGGGAGCAGCCGGAAAGATAAGGTGGCGGCTTGTAGAGGGACAAAAAGCGCGCCTCGAGGTCGCCGCCGCCCGCCAGTTCGCACAGTTTCTCATAGGCGGGCACGAATTCCGGCATGTGCTTTTCGAGCGCCTGGGTGCATTCGTGGTAGGTGGCGCGATTGTCGATGGCATCTTTCAGGTACCAGGCTCGATAAGCCGGCCACAGGCGGTTGAACAACGCCTGCCACTTGGCTCCTGGGCGGGTTTCCGAAATTGCCTCGAATCTGATTTCCATTGCCGTTGCCTGCCCGATCCCCTCCTGCATCAGGCGGCACCATACTTGGGAGGCGTCCGCCTGGACAACAGGGTACCGCTCACTCTGCGGCAGCGATCCGGGTGCCGGCTTTTTCGACCTTCAGGGCCTTGGCCTTGAACACCCGCAAGCCCAGCTCGGGCTCGTAGCCGTGGATTTCCTTGACGTCGAGCTTGCGCATGAATTGCAGCACGTCGCGGGACAAGATCTGCCCCGGCACCAGGATCGGAAAGCCCGGCGGATAGGGGATGACGAAAGAGGTGGAAACCAGGTCGCGTCCCTTTTCCATCTCGTCTTCCAGTTCGGCGCCCCATAGCGGAAAGTATTCGCACTTGTCCTCGTCATAGGCGAGGAAGAAGGCCTCGCGGATATCACCTTCCGGCGTTCCCGTTCCGTCATTGGCCCGAAAGCGCTCGTGGAAGCAGCTGAAATCGGGAAGCGGCGGCAGGTCCCTGGTGAGTGCCTTGACGCGACGGTCGTAGGCCAGCCGCTCCATGGGGCTGGCATCTTCCATCTGGTTGTCCAGTTCCTTGGCGAACTGTACCAGCACCTCGATCAGATAGGCGACCGATGAGCGTGTGGTGCCGATATTGGTCATGAACAGCACCGTGTTGCGCGACGTCTTGTTGATCTGGATGCCGTAGCGGTCCATCAGCACTTCATTCTTGAAGGTGTCGCCATCGAAGCCGGTGCCGCCCACCGCCAAGGTGATGCGGGTGGCATCGAGCGCGAATTCGTCCTCCGCCCAGGCGTCCCAGGTGTCGTTCCAGCCATGCTCGGGGTCCCAGTATGTCTCGATCCCCGAGGCGCGGTATTCGGGCGCGATGAGATCGCGCACCGTCAGCACCTTGAAATACTTCTTCAGCAGCGGGTGCGAGGCGATGGCCTTGCGCATGGCCATGGCGGCCTCCACCTGCTTTTGCACCAGTTCAAAACCCTCCAGTTCGACCTGGCGGCGACCGACGTCGAGGGATGCGATGATTTGGTAATTGGGCGAGGTTGAGGTGTGGGTCATGTAGGCTTCGTGAAAGGCCTGCGCCACTTCGCCTTTGAAATCCTGGTCGTGGACGTGGATCATCGAGCCCTGGCGTAGCGCGGTCAGCGTCTTGTGGGTCGACTGGGTGGCATAGACCCTGATGCGCACCTTGTCGGGATCGGGCATGGCTGACCCATCCTCGCCAGCTGATTTGCTGGCCGCCTCGTAAGCCTCACGATATGCATTTGAGCGGTAGCGCTCACGCAGCATCTGGGCGCAGTGCATGGCGGTGCGCTGGCGGTAGGTGGGCCCGAAGCGGGCAAAGGCGAACCACGCCTCGTCCCACAGGAACACCAGGTCGGGTTTGATGGCGAGGCATTCCTCCATCACCCGCTCGACATTGTAGACGATGCCATCGAAGGTGCAGTTGGTGAGCAGCAACATGCGCACGCGGTCGAGCTTGCCGGCCTTCTTCAGGTCCATGAGCTTATGCTTGATCTCGGCCAGCGGCACGGCGCCGTACATGGAAAATTCCGATAGCGGGTAGCTGTCGAGATAAACGACCTGGGCGCCCGCCAGAACCATGCCGTAATGATGCGATTTGTGGCAATCGCGGTCGACCAGCACGATGTCGCCTGGCCTTACGACGGCCTGCACCACGATCTTGTTGCAGGTCGAGGTGCCGTTGGTGGCAAAGAAGGTCTGTTTTGCCCCGAAGGCGCGGGCCGCCAGTTCCTGGGCCCGCTTGATCGGTCCGTGCGGTTCCAGCAGGCTGTCGAGCCCGCCCGAAGTGGCCGAGGTTTCCGCCAGGAAGATGTTCATGCCGTAGAAATCGCCCATGTCGCGGATCCAGTGCGAGCGGGTGATCGATTTGCCGCGAGAGATCGGCATGGCGTGGAACACGCCTGTCGGCTGCTTGGAATATTCCTTGAGCGCGGTAAAGAACGGCGATTGGTAGCGCGACTGCACCCCCCTCAGGATATTGAGATGCAGCTCGAAATAGTCTTCCTGATTGTAGAACACCCGCCGACAGCCCCCGAGTTCGCGCCCGGCGATATCCTCGACCGACTGGTCGGTCACCAGAAAGACGTCGATTTCCGGGCGCACCTTGTGGATCAGGCGGCACAGTTCGGGACCATAGTCGTCAGGCTCGATATCCTCGATGGCTTCATCGCCCACCCGATTGAGGTAGCGCTTGAGTACCGGCAGCTGGTTCGACGACCCCTGTTCCAGACCTGGGCGGATGATCACCGATTGGATGTTGTGGTTGAAGAGCACCGCGATGACCGCATCCTCAATGCTGGGCACCACGACCGGCTCGTAGATGAAGTGGTCGTCGGCCTTTCGCATCTGGGCGAGCGCCAGGCGCTGCAGGTCCTGCTGGGCGTGGCTCATCACGTCGACCACCAGCACCTCGAAATAGGGTCGGTCACTGGGCAGGTACTCGGCGATTTCCTCACGCCGCTCTATTTCCTCACGCTCTTCCTGCGGTTCGCTGGGGCGCAAGTGATGGCGGTAACTGCCCGAATGGAGCGCCCTGACAATGGCGCGCACACGCCTGGCCATTTCACCGTGGCGCTCTTCGGCTAGCAGCACGCGCAAGGCTTCGAAGGCATGGCGGCCGGGAAAGGCCCAGTACATCTCGATTGGCTCAAGCGAGGTGATGAGAGTGCGGACCTTGGTGATCAGCTTCTCGCGATCGCGCGTGCCGGTCGCTTCGGCCAGCCGGGCAGTGGCGGACTTGAGCGAAGTCCAGCGGTCGATACGCAACTGCGAACCGCTGTAGTAATCGGCCAGAACGGGCGTTTTGTCGGTCATCGTGTGCGCTGCAGCGCCCTCCCTTTCAAGTCCCGTGTGAATTCGAGAGCCCAAACTCGGTTGGGCACAGCAGATGGCAATAAGGTACAGGAGTTCTCTCGAGTGATGCTATCGGCACGGTGACGGGATGGCAAGACGGGCTTGCGCACCGGACCGGACGTCAGAAGTCCAGCGAGTACTCCACAAGGGCACGAAGGCTAGTGTAGTCGGGCGCGCCGATGGCGAAATTTCTGACACCCTCGAGCCGTAACACCAGACGGGTCGGCTCGTAGAGGCGAAAAGCCACTCCCATACCCAGTTCGAAGAAGCGATTGGAGTCTATGCCCTTGGAGTCCCAGTTGGCCGAGGCGATGCTATAAACATCGATGGCCGAGGTGTCGGTCTCGAAAACCCTGAGCCCTGGCCGTACCCGGGCGGAGGTGAGAAAATTGTTGTAGCGGGAGTAGTAGCCCGCATCGGCATAGGCGTCGGCGACCGGGCGCAGCTTGAAATGGCCGCCAGAACTGCAATCCAGCCCCATGTTCCATTCATCGTAATAGGCCGCAAAGGCGCGAAAATCCCCGCGCAATCGCTCTCTATTCTTGCCGACTAGATCGTAGGCAGCACCGGATTCTACATAAAAGACGACGGGTAAGTCAGCCAGCGGCTTGGCGCGAATGCCGAAGCCCAGTTCGCCATAGTTGTCGAGGAACAACTGTGTTCCCGAGCTTGTCTTGCCGGATTTTGTGTCGGCGTTGAGGCGGCCCAGGCCGTAGACGTCGATGTAGGTGTCGCTGCCGAAATGCTGCCCGACGCGGACGGTGGACGATATGACCCCCAGGCTGTCGTGATGGAGATACTCCGGCGTGGCGGTGAATTCCCCGAACCAGGGTTCCGGCAACACCTTTTCGGGCAGGCCGCGCAGGTTCGAATAGGCTTCACAGCCGATCTTCGCCTTTTCCCTGTCGCTGCCATACATCACCTTGTGAAACAGCTCCGCCGCTGGCCGCCGGGCGCCTTTTTGATCCTGAAGATAGGCTAGTTGCAAAAGCAGGGTCTGATCGTTCGGCTTTAGGCGGCTTGCATGCCCGAAGGCGTCGATGGCGGCATCGATATCCTTGAGGTTGATGTCGATGTAGCCGAGTTGCTTCCAAAGTTTGACGCGTCTGGGGGCAATTCTGACCGCAGCGGTGAATGCCCGGCGCGCGGCAACATTGTCCTTGGCCGTCAGCGCCGCATAGCCGGCTTCAAGCTGTATGGTCAGATTGTCGGGGAATTGCCGCGCGGCGGCCTCGATGGCCTGGCGCGCGTGCGGATCGCGCTTGATCTTGAGTTCATAATATTTGCTGAGTGCGGCGTCCGAAGCGGACCCAGCCACGGCAGGCGTTGCCAAGGCCGCACCCAACCACAGCCCCAGCAGCGCTGCACCGAGCGCTCCGCGTATACCTGAAAGCCCCAAAAACAAGACGCCTACCTGAGATTTTTCTTCCCTGTTCGGTCTGATAGAAGCACATACCCGGTTAAAATCACACTGCGAAAGGGCAGCGCATTTAACTTCAGTCAAAGGGTGGTGCAGACCGTCCACAGTTCAAGAGTCCCAATCCCGGTGGGCGGATTCGCTGAGACGGAGCGCTGTCGTCGACAGCGCTAAAGAAAATGTTATCGTGGCTTCAGCCCACAAGGCCGAAGAGAACCGCAGGCTGGTGCGAAACGTCGTGCTGCCGGCAGGAATGCGGGCAGCCACTGAAACGTAAAGGAAATCAATGTGATGAGCTATGCAGTGCCTAGCGAATTCAAGCGCCTGGCGGTGATCGGCAACGGCATCATCGGCCATGGTGTGGCGCAGGTTTTTGCCACCGGCGGCGTTCCGGTCACGCTGATCGGCCGTAACGCCGAGAGCCTCAAAATGGCCACCGAGCGGACGCGCGCGAGTCTCGGCGAATTCGTCGCCCACGGCCTGGTGGTAGCGGGCGATGTTGATGCCATCGTCGATCGGGTGACGCCCAGCATCGCGCTGGAGGATGCCGCCGGCGCCGATTTCGTCATCGAGGCGGTTACGGAGGATCTACCGCTCAAACTCGACATTTTCGAACGTCTCGATGCCATTTGCCCACCGCCGGCAGTGCTCGGATCATCGAGCGGCCAGCCCGCCTCGGCTCTCATTGCGCGGGTCAAGAACCCGGGCCGGGTCATCGCGACGCATTTCTGGTACCCGCCGCAGCTCATTCCGCTGGTCGAAGTGTGTGGTGGTCCGCAAACGGCGCCAGAAGTCGTGGCGTGGGCGTGTGATGCCATCCGCGTCACCGGCAAGGAACCGGTGGTGATCGATCGAGAGATCCCGGGCTTCATCGGCAACCGGCTGCAGTTTGCCTTGTTGCGCGAAGCCTGGGCGCTGTGGGCGGCGGGGGTCGCCAGCGCCGATGCTATCGATGCCGTGGTGCGCAACAGTTTCGGCCGCCGCGTGGCGGTGACCGGCCCCATCGAATCGGCCGATGTCGGCGGTCTCTACACCATGTATCATTTCGGCAAGTCGCTGATACCTGATCTCGACACGTCCGCCGAACCGCCCCAGGCCATTGCCGATCTAGTGGCCAACGGCGCCAATGGCCTGGCCAATGGCCGCGGCATCTATGATTGGGGAAGGCGCGACGGTGAGGCACTGGTGAAGGCGCGCATGGATGAACTCTTCCGCTGGCTCAAGCACGATCGCGACGCGCGCAAATGAGTGAGGTGCCTGATGGCGCGCTCGTTGTCGATGCCCATCATGATCCATATTGGTGGCGCGCAGCTCCAAGACCTCACATCGACGCGCCGCCGCTGCCTGCAAAGACCGATGTGGCCATCGTAGGCTCCGGCTTTACCGGCATTGTGGCGGCCTTGCATCTGGCGCGCGCCGGCCGCCAGGTCTTAGTGCTGGAGGCCGGGGTCGCCGGCGAGGGTGCCAGTTCGCGTAATGCCGGTTACGTGGGGCGCACCCTCAAGCACGGGTTCGGCGACATCATGCGGACCGACGGTCTGAAGCGGGCTGTGCGCGTCTACCGCGAGATGCGCTCAGCCTTCGACAGTGTTCTGGAGACGGTGGCTGACGAAGGGATCAACTGCGACCTGCGGCGGCAGGGGCGCTTCATCATGGCGGCCACGCCTACCCAATATGACGATCTGGCGCGCGAGCTGGAACTGCGCTGGCGTCACTTGGGCGATGCGTTTTCCATGCTGTCGCACGCCGAGCAGTCAGTCGAAATCGACACCCAGCGCTATTACGGCGGTGCCGTGATCGCCGATCATGGCGGCCTGCATCCGGGCAAGTATCATCTGGGCCTGCTTGCCGCTGCCCGAGGCCAGGGTGCAGCAATCCATGACGGGACAACGGTCACATCCATCGGGCGCGACGGCGATGAAATTGAGCTCGCCACGTCGCGTGGCAGACTCAGGGCCCGCCAGGTGCTGGTTGCCACCAACGGTTATTCAGGCAATGCGTTTCCATGGTTGGCGCGCCGCCTCATACCGTTTGATGCCTACATGATCGCCACCGAACGCTTGCCGGAGGCGCAGGTGGCGCACCTGCTGCCGGGAGACCGCACCTTTATCGACTGGAACTTCAATGTGGATTTCGTGCGCTGTGCACCGGATGATCCCCGCCGCATCGTGTTCGGTGGGCTGACTGGTGAGCGCAACCGCGATCTCGGCCAAATGGCCATGAGGCTGCGCCAGCGCCTGGGGCGCATATTCCCGGCGCTGGCCGCCGTCGGCATCGACAATGCGTGGACCGGGCGTTGTGCCGGGACCTTCGATCTCTATCCCCATATCGGCTGCCACGACGGTATCCATTATGCCGCCGGCTACTGCTTTGCCGGTGTTCCGATGGGTACCTGGTTCGGCATTAAGGTGGCTGAACGCATGCTTGCTCGCAAGGCTGAACCTTCGGCATTCGCCGACCGGCCATTTGCAACCGTGCCGCTATACCGCGGCAATCCCTGGTTCGTGCCGTTGGCCATGCGCTGGCTGTCGCGAAAGGATGGCTGAGGGCCAAGCGGGCATAGTTGGCGCCGGCGCTGATTTTCAGCCGGCCAGCAGCACGATGTCGGCAGGTCGGATAGCGGCCGCGACTTTGGTGCCTTCAACCAGCGGATTGCCGTCGATGCCGTTGATGGCTTCGAGCGAATGATTGCCGATGGTGATGAAGTAGCGGGCAACCTGGCCCTGATAGTCGACGGCGGTGACGGTTCCCTGAAAATGGTTGCCGGCCTTGGAAGCTGACTTGCCGGCCGGCTCCAGCCGCAGGTTCTCCGCCCGCATCACCACGAAGACCTTGTCGCCGACGCCGGCTTTTTCGCCTTCAACCGCCAACTCGCCAAGCCCGTCGACGCTGACCTGGATCGCCTTGGCGCCCGAGGCGACGACCTTGGCGGGGAGGATGTTGGAATTGCCGAGAAAGCGGGCGACGAACTGTGACGCCGGCCGGCCGTAGACCTGTTGCGGCGACCCGGTCTGCTCCACATGCCCTTCGCTCATGACGACGATCTTGTCGGACAAGGCCAGTGCCTCGGACTGGTCGTGGGTGACGAACACCGTGGTGACGCCGATGCGGCGCTGGATGGTCTTGAGTTCGACGCGCATTTCCTCGCGCAGATTCGCATCGAGTGCCGACAGGGGCTCATCGAGCAACAATACGTCCGGCTCGATGACGATGGCACGAGCCAGTGCGATGCGCTGCTGCTGGCCACCCGACAATTGCGTGGGGTAACGGTCCTCCACGCCGGGCAGGCGCACGATATCCAGGGCGCGTTTCACCTTGTCACGCGCGTCGCTGCGATTGACGCCGCGATATTTCAGTCCGAAGGCGATGTTCTGCTCGATGGTCTTGTGGGGGAACAGCGCGTAGTTCTGGAATACCAGCCCGAGATTACGCTTGTGGATCGGCACATCGTTGATGCGGCGGCCGCCAATCTCGATGTCGCCGGCGGTGGTCGCTTCGAGACCGGCGATCATGCGTAGGATGGTCGTCTTGCCGCAGCCGGAGGGGCCCAGCAGTGTCGTGAACGAGGCCTCCTCGAATGTCACATCGGCGTTTTCCACGGCCACGACCGGACCGAAGGATTTGCTCACGTTCTTGAGTTCGACCCCTGCCATGCTGTCCTCTTGCCGATCATCCGGTCAATTGCGCAATCCCGGGCCGGCCTGTCACGGTCGGCCCGGGAAAGCTGTCAGGCCTCAGGCGCCTTTTTCGATGCGGTTCCACATCTTCTTTTGTTCCTTCTCGACGCCGTTCCATTTGTCGGGATCTCGGAACACCAGGCCCTTCAACGTGCCAGTGGGATCGTAGGCCGGCAGGGCCTTGACCGCGTCGGGCATGGGCACCTTGTTGGGATCGAGCGAGGAGGGATAATGCTGGCCCTCGGCCACTGCAATGGCGGTCTTGGGATCAAGCATGAAGTTCAGCAGTTCCTCGGCCTCAGCCATGGGCGAGCCCTTCAGAACGAACATGTCTTCCATCCACGCCAAGCCGTTCTTCGGGTCAAGATAGGCGATCGGGTGGCCTTGCGCCTGCAATGCCGCGACGCGGCCGGACCAAGCCTCGGTGACGTAGATTTCCTCCTTGGCCAGAAGGTCCATGAGTTCGGCGCCGGAAGTCCAGTATTTCAACACCAGAGCGCGGTGCTCGCGCACCTTATCCCACACGGCATTCCAGTCGGTGATGTTGTTGGGATCCTGGCCGGATTGCAGGGCACCGTACCAGGCACGGTCGGCCCAATCGTTCCAGCCGCCGATCTTGCCTTTAAGATCCTTCTTCAAGAGCAGGTTGGCACCGAGCTTTTCAGCTTCTTCCTTGGTGACGTACTTGGTGTTGTAGGCAATGCCAGTGGTGCCGTAGTCGTAGGGCACTGCCGACAGGCTGCCGGGGGTAATGGCACGGAACGGCTTGATGATGGCGCCCATCACCAACTTGAGGTTGGGGATGTTGGCCTCGTTCAACTTCACGCCATAGCCACCGTCGGTCCAGCGCTTGTACCAGTCAACGCCGGAGGAGTGCAGGATGTTGTGGCCATCGGTGTTGCCGGCGGCCTTCACCTTGGTGAGCACTTCGGATTCACCGCCGAAGGTGGAATCGACCACCTTGTTGCCGCTCTTGGCCTCGTAGGGGTTGAAGGCGTATTTGCGCAGCGCCTCGCTGACGACACCGCCCCAGCCCTCGAAATAGAGCGACTTCGCCTCGGCTCTGGCAACTCGACTGAGGGTGGTCATGACGCCGCCACCGACACCGGCAGCAAGTCCTGCGCAACCCATGAGCGCCATGAACGAGCGCCGGCCGATATCGCCGTTGCCCAGCCTTTCGTGCAATTTTTCGTAGCGTTTGGTTGAGTCGATCTTCATTGTCTTCCTCCTTGGTTAAAGTCTTTCATTGCCGCTTCCTTGCAAAATAGCGCGCCAGTCCGCCGGCCATGAGCGGCACGCCGACGGTGATGACGATCATGACGAAGCCGAGCGCGTTGATCTCCGGGCTGATCGAATTGCGCAACATGCCGAAGATCTGGGTCGGTACCGTTTCCAGGCCCGCCGGGCGCCAGAAGATTGTCGCGGTAATGTTGTCGAACGAAATGGTGAAGGCAAACAGCGCTCCGGCGAACACGGCTGGCATGAGAAGCGGCAGGGTGATCTCACGAAAGGTCTGGAACGGGTTGGCGCCGAGGCTGCGGGCGGCCTCCTCATAGTCCTTCCTGATGCCGACCATGCGGGCCTGTACCACCAGGATCACAAACGGCATGGCAATCAGTGAATGGCCGACCAGCAGCAGGCCGAAGGATTGTGGCACCGACAGATAGCGCAGGAAGATCAGCAGGCCCACCGCCAGCACCGTCTCAGGTACCAGGACGGGAGAGATCAACAGTGCGGTGATCCAGTCCTTGCCGGGGATGCGGTAGCGCACCAAGGCTAGCGAGGCGAGGATGCCCAGGGTGGTGGCGATCACCGAAGTGAGGACGCCAAGCAGCAGCGAGGTCTTGAAGGCCCGCACGATCGCCTCGTTTTCGTACAGCCGGTAGAACCAGCGCAGTGAAAAACCCTCGATGGGAAAGCCACCGAACTGCGAGGAGTTGAAGGCCAGCAGCAGCACCACCGCAATCGGCGCGAACATGAAGATGTAGACCGCGACGGTATAGACTCTGATGAGGGACCAGGCGCGCATGATGTCCCTCAGCCTAGCGACTTGTAGATCTGGTTTAGGCCCATGAAGCGGCTGTAGATCACCACGACCAGACCGAGCAGAACCAGCAGCGTGAAGGACAGGGTCGCCCCCATGGGCCAGTTCAGTTCGGAAATGATGGCATCGTAGATCAGGCTGCCGAACAGGAAGTCATTGGGGCCGCCCAGGATCAGCGGTGTGACGTAGCTTCCGGCCGTCAAAACGAACACAAGTAGGCAGCCGGCAGCGAGACCGGGTACTGAAAGTGGCAGCGTCACTTCGCGAAAGGCCTGCCATGGCGTGCAGCCGAGGGTGCGCGCGGCAGGTACCAGGTTGCCATCGATGCCCTCGAGGCTCACGTAGACGTTGAGGATCATGTAGGGCAGGAAAACGTGGATGAAGCCGACAATGACGGCGAACTCGCTGTACATCATCGACAGCGGCTCATTGATGATGCCCAATTTCATGAGCACCCAGTTGATGATGCCCTCGTTGCCCATGATATGGATCCACGACAGGGTGCGGATGATGAAACTCACCCAAAACGGCAGGATCAGCAAAAGTAGCAACAGCCATTTCTGGCGGAAGCGTGTGTTGGCGATGAAATAAGCCGGAATATAGCCCAGAACGGCGGCCAGCACGGTCACGATCACCGAAAGCCGGAAGGTCTTCCAAATGGCGTAGTGGTAGTAATTGTCGTGTAGCAGTTCCTTCCAGTTGCCGAACTGGAAGGCGACCCTGTCCACGCCGAGGTCAACGTTCTGATAGAACGAATAGACGAACATGAAGGCCATCGGCACGATGACAAGCAGAGTTATGGCGATGAGCGCCGGGGAAAGAAGTTGCCACGGACGGGGGTCGAATTCGCTCGTCTGCGCCATTAGCCCTGCGTCATGCCTCCCGGTCCGTTCCGATCCTGCTGGGATCGGTTGTCGGACGGGAAAGTATTGCAAGACCGACCACAATTGTCCAAATTAATATTTTAAATGTCTAGAATTAACTAGATTTATGAGGGTGCATGGCGGCCGATCTGAGGGAGAAATTCGTCAGCGACCTGGACTGGAACCTGCTCAGGACGTTCGTCGTCATTGTCGACGAGCGCGGCATCACGGCGGCGGCCAACCGGTTGCTGCTGCGCCAACCGACCATCAGCCTGGCGCTGCAGCGGCTCGAAGCCCAGATCGGCAGCCGGCTGGTTGAGCGCGGGCGCGGGGTGTTCCGTCTCACCGCGGCGGGCCGGGAACTGTATCGCGAATGCCTCGACATTCACGGCAATATCGCCCGCCTACAGGATATGGTCGGTTCGGCCTCGCGGCGGATCACCGGGGCGGTGCGCATCGCTCTGGCGAGCCATGTCACCACACCGCTCTTCGACGAGACGCTGTCGACCTTCCACGCCGCCCACGCCGAGGCGACCTACGAAATTACGATCGCCACCAGTGCCGATGTGACGCGCAGCGTGCAGGACAAGTCGGTGAGCTTCGGCATCTGCCTGGTCAACAAGCGTCTGCCGCAGCTCGAATACAAAGTCATCTATCGCGAGTTCTTCGGCTTCTTCTGCGGACCGTCGCACCCGCTGTTCGGCAAGCGGCATCTGAAGATCGAGGATTTGCGCGGGCTGTCGGCGGTGTCGTTCGGCACCGACGATCTGGCTGATGCCCTGAGACCGGTGGCGTTGCTGCGTCGCCAGTACGAACTCGATCAGTCGATCATCGGGCATTCCGCGCATCTGGAGGAAGTGCGCCGCATGATCATGTGCGGTCTTGGCATCGGGCCGCTGCCGATCCACGTGATGGAGCGCGATGTGCGGGAGAGTCTGCTGTGGAGGCTGCCCCCTTATGAGAATCCGCCGGCCATAGACATCTACCTGGTCACGCACCCACTCAAGAGGCTGAATTCGGCTGAGGCCGCCTTTTTGGCGGCGCTCAGAGAGGATATATCGAGACTACCGCTCAGTGCGCGTACCTACGCCGGATCAACGCCGCCCTGATCGCATCACCAGGTGGGGCTGCGGTGGGTCGACAAGAGCTCGTCGACGCTCCACGGGCAGGTGGATTCGAGCGGAAAGGCCTGCTGCCTGCTTATGCCGCCGGCTTCGGCCGGCACCCATTTGTCATCGAGAAAGTCGGGCTCGACCGTCCACCGGCCGACGCGGCCGATGTGGCTGCCATGATACAAGGCGAGGTTGGTGAACTCCGAGCGGGTGACCGGTTGCATGCCGCAGTCGGCCAGATAACGCGTCGGGTGTTTGCCGTCGTTGAGGGCAAAGCCCCAGGCTTGCAGATGCCGGTTGAGAACCGAAAAGCCGACCTTGGAGGCATCGCGCGCTGTATGAAACTGCGATTCGGTGAAGAACACCCCGCCGACCGCAAGCCCGTAGGCGCCGCCCACCAGAGCATCGCCCTCCCACACTTCAACCGAGTGGGCATGGCCTTGTGCGTGGGCTTCGTCGAATAGCGCGCGGACCTTGCGGGTGATCCAGGTGAGAGGTGTGCCGCCGTTGCGCGGCTGGGCACAGGCTTCCATGACCTCGCCAAAGGCTTCATCGAAGGTGATACGGAAGCGATTGTTGCGCAACAACCGGCGTGTTGTCTTTTCGACCCGGGCCTGGTCGAAGAACAGCACCATCCGGTAACGTGGTGCCCACCACTTCAACGGTCCGATGTGGCTCATGACGAACATGCCCCGGCGGTAGCCGGCCAGCAGTTCCTCCACGCCAATCCGACCCGCTAAGCCGCACAGCCCGTCGGGCACGTCCAGCGCATCCTCGGGGTCCGGCAGGAGGGGATGTCCCAGATGCGGCAGATCCCTGATCGTTGCCGCTATCAGCGGCGCCAGCCCGGGCAGGCGGCGTGGAACCAGAACATAGGCAAGGCCGAGAGCGCCCTGGCGCAGCGGATAGGGCGCAGTGGCGAACAGATCGGCTAGTGGCTGGCGGTTGCGCAGCGAGATTGCCATCGGGATGCTTCCTTGGTGTTCGGTACATGGCAAACAAGGGCCTCAAGGCCCGGTTGGCCCGCAAGCCTAGAACAACTTCATTGATAAAAGACTGATGCGCGCTGAACGGCCGAAATCGCCCGTGCCGGGCGCTTTATGGAGATCACAGACGTGTCGCGTGGTGTCCAGTCGGGCGATGCGCCTCCACACTTTGTTCATCAATCATTGTCATTACAAAAGGTCCACTAGCATCGCCGGACAGCCTGATGACACTTGCCAAACCGCCGGTTCGATTGAATGCAACGCTGGACAGGGTATCGGGCGATGCTCGTGCGCTGCGTCAGCCCCGGGCGCGCTTCGAGGGCGGGATCGGGAATGTCACCATGGCGACCCATGCAGGAATCGAGCTTTCGCTACATGAGGACATGGACGCGACAGCGGAGGAATGGCGTGCCTTCGAGGCACATGCCGACCTTACTCCTTTTCAGAAGTTCGACTGGCTCAGTGCCTGGCAACGCAACATCGGGGGCCTTCAAGGCGCAAGGCCGGCGATCATCTTCGGTCGATACGGCGAAGGGGAATTGCTGTTCATCGTACCGCTGTCGGTGGATCGCAATGGCCTTCTGCGGCGCCTGACCTGGTTCGGCGCCGATCTCGCCGACTACAACGCGCCGCTGCTTGCCCCAGCGTTTTCGCGCATTGTCGCGCCGAACGAGTTCGCGCCACTATGGAATGCCGTTCTCTCACTCATCAACGCTCACCCGCGCCTGGGCTTCGATCTGGTCGAATTGCGCAAGATGCCGGAAATGGTCGGCACGCAGCGAAATCCGTTCATCGAACTGGCAGTCACCGCGAATGCCAGCGGCGCCCACAGGTCGGCGCTGGCCGAGACCTGGGAGGCTTATTACGGCAAGCGCTCCAGCGCTACGCGGCGGCGTGATCGCACCAAGCTCAATCGCCTGGCCGCGCATGGCGAAGTCAGCTTTGTGGAACCCGATCAGCCCGGCGACATCGAGAGCACCCTTGATGTCCTGTTCGAGCAAAAGGCGCGATCGTTTGCGCGGATGGGGGTCCGGGACCTGTTTTCCCGGCCTGGCCATCGCGAATTCTATCTCGATGTCGCGCTCAATCCGGAGTTGCGCGACACCGTGCATGTGAGCCGATTGCAAGTGGGCGACGAAATTGCCGCCACCAACCTCGGACTGACCATGCGCGGCTGCTACTACTATCTGTTGGCGAGCTACCAGGACAGCGGACTGGCCCGTTTCGGTCCCGGCGCAGCGCATTTGCGCGAGCTGCTTCGCACCGCCATCGAGCGCGGCTTTCATCATTTCGATTTCACCATTGGCGATGAGTCCTACAAACGCGACTGGTGCGACGAGGAACTGAAACTGTTCGACCATGCGGCGGCGCAACGGGCAATCGCCCTGCCGGTGGTGGTGGCCAAGAACATGCTGCTCGGCGCCAAGCGCTATATCAAACAGACCCCTTTCCTGTGGCGCCGTTTCAGCAGGGCCCGCGCGCTCGCAGCAAGCCTGGCATCGAAGTTCAAGGGACCGCCGTCCCAATCGCGATGATGGACCTTGGCGGGGCCGGACGGCAGGCGCCTTGCATGGAAGCTTCCCGGTAACCAAGCCGCAAATTCGAGACAAATTCCTCAACGAACATTAACGATCGTGTGGAAAAACTCGGGGCTCGAAGTGTCATGCCCTGGAGCACGTCTTGAAAGCAGCCGGACTTCCCATCTCAGATGCCAGGCCGGGCCGGGTGGCCGCGTTGCGTACCCTGTTTGCCCGTGCACGCGCTATGGCGTCGGGAAACCATGCCCTGGCGCTGGTCGACCAGGGCGTCGTCAGCGGCATGAACTTCATAACCACAGTGGTGATCGCGCGGACGACGACGCCGGGTGAACTCGGCGCCTACGCCATCGCTCTTTCGATCATCGCTTCATTCGTTGCAGTGCAGGAATCGTTGCTTCTACTGCCCTATTCGATCCGTCGACACCGGCCGACCGGCACCCTTACAGAGCACGCCGGCAGCGTCCTTGTCCTGAGCGGCACCATGTCGGCGATCGCTGCGGTGGTTCTTGCCGTGGTCGCGCTGGGTTTCACGGTGAGTGGCGCCGACAAGCAACTGACGGGCATGACGTGGGTGCTGACAGGGGTGCTGCCGTTCGCGCTGATACGTGAATTCGGCCGCCGCTTTGCCTTTGCCCATTTGCAGGTGGCGCGTGCTCTCTTCCTCGATATGGCGGTGGCGGCGCTGCAGATCGCGGCGCTGGCCTGGCTCGCCTGGGCTGGCCGCATGTCAGCGTTTGCCGCCTGCGGGGCGCTAGGCGCCGCCTATGGCCTGACCGGCATCATCTGGCTGTATCTCGCACGCGACCGGTTTGCCGTCGTGGTTCGACAGTTGCCGACGACGATGCGGCAAAGTTGGGAACTGGGAAAATGGCTGATGGCCGGCAAGCTGACCGCGCAGGTTCAGCAGTACATCACCTACTGGTTGTCGATAACCATGCTGGGCGCGGCGGTCACTGGTGTCTATGCGGCGTGCATGAGCATCGTGGCGTTCGCCAATCCGCTGGTGTTCGGTCTTGGAAACATCCTGACGCCGAGATCGGTCCTCGCCTGGAAAAACGGCGGGGGGACGAGCCTGCGCCGCCAGGCTATTCGCGACGCGATGCTCTATGGCGCCATTCTCGCGCCGTTTTGCGTGGTGGTATTCGTGGCCGGCGAAAGCCTCATGCACCTGCTCTATCCGAGCGGCGAGTTCGCCGGCAAGGGCAATATCGTCGGTGTGCTGAGCCTTGCTGTCCTTGCCACTGCCCTGGGCATGCCGGCGTCCAACGCCCTTGCGAGCATGGAGCGTCCGCGCGCCATCGTCGTCGCCGGAACCATCGGCATGATCGTCAGTGTCACGCTCGTCGGTGTGCTCATGGCTAAATGGGGCCTCAACGGTGCCGCCATCGGCGTTCTGTCGGGCAACCTGATCGGCGCTGCCGCGCGCTGGGTGGCGTTTCTCACACTTGTACCGCAATCCGCTGATCCGGCTCCGGCCTTGCGCGCCATGCGGGAATTGACGGGGCAGGACACGGGCGACTGGGTGCTCAAGAGGTTAGGCGAAGGCGATCATGCGGTCGTTTACGGGATCGCGGCCAAGGATGGTGGGCCGGTTTGGCAAGCGTACACCCACCTGGTCGTCAAGCAGTTCAAGCCGGAGGCCAATCTGGACACGACGATGGTCACCAAACAACGCGAGGCGCTGTCGCGGCTGCACGCGGCGCTGGATGGTCGCATCTGCGACGGCTGGCGGATTGCGACGCCCAAGCCCCTGTGGGTGGCCGAAACCCAACTCGCGTTGGTGATGAGCATGGTCCCTGGACACGACATGTCCGCCAGTGCCGCAAATGCCGGTACTCTGGAGACCGAAGTCATCGAAGCTGCGGCGCGGGCAACGATCAGCGTCTTGCAGGAGGCCTGGTCGCGCGGCCAGGTTCACGGCGACTTTGGGCTGCAGAACATCCTCTTCGGGTTTGAGTCAAAGACGCTGTCATTCATCGATCCGGGCACGCCCGAAAGCTGCAGTATCTGCAACGCCGCAAACCCGCGCCGGGATCCTGCAGCACTGGACCTCGCGCACTTCGTTTACGATCTCGCCACCGACGTCAGCGACCTGATCGGCAGTCCAACGGCGCGTCTGCGCCGTCAGGTATTTGCCGAGGCTGCCTTGGGTTCGGTGCTGGCTACAATTGCAAGTGAGGATCAAAGGCGTGCGCTGCTGAAGGAGGTTCATGCTTCCGCATATGCCCACATGGCCGCCAACCTTCACCCGTCATGGACAGTGCGCGGGCTATGGCACGGCATCGTCAAGCAGATCGCTGTCCGCCGCATCGATGCCCTCCTCGATCGCCTCGAAACGGAATGCGATGGTGTGGGGGACCGGGCGCATGAAGCAAGGAGTGCCGATCGCCAGCCCCGCCGCAAGCCCATGCGCAGTCGCCCGGCGCGTGCCAGTGTTTCCATGGAGGGCTAGGCATGCTCGACAAACCCCGTGCCAAGTGTGTGGACGTCAAGACAAGCGGGACTTCGTTTGGCCATGGCCTGCCGGACGAGCATGAATTCTATGCGGGCTATGACTGGTGCCTGAACCCCCATCTGCGGGTCGGCGAGGCACTGGGTCACCTGCGCGAGGAGCTGGACAAGTTTGATGCCGTGGCGTCGGGATGGCAGTTCGCAGAAGTTGCCACGAACGTCTTTCTGCTCGCCTGCGGCGTTCTCAATTGCGTCGATGAATACCTCCGAGGCCCGAGCCTGCGCCTTCCCGGGCGATTGGGGAAATCGACCCTGGGCCGTGCTGGCGCCAAACTGGTCGAGGCCGCGACCAGCCCCAGCCGGCGCCACCGCCTCGAGGTCAGAAGGTGGCGGACTCAGTGGGTGTTGGAACTGAATGACATTCTTGCGCTCACCATCACCGTCGAAGCGGTCGACCGGGCTTCGTTCGTCGAGGCGGCCGGCCGCCTCAAGATGCTTGTGGATAAGCCGCTACCTGCCGACCTGCAGGGCCGGTATCTGAATGTCCCCTCACCCTTCCGGCGGCTCGACATGACACATCTGGACGTCCTGGTGCTTGGACGAGCCCTCGTCGAACGCATGCCGGATCGCTTGCAGCCGTTGTTGCTGGTCGGCTTGCGGACATCGGGCTCGTATTTCGCCCCGCTGCTGAAGGCCATGCTGGAGGCGGAAGGATATGAGGCGGTTTCATTCATCACCATGGAGCCGAACAAGGGCGCGGGACGCGAAGAGAACCGGGACCTCGAGTTGCATGCCCGGCTCGGCTACATGGCCATCATCGTGGACGATCCCCCGGACACCGGCGGCACCGTCTATGCCGCCTTGTCGATTGCCCGTCGTGCCGGTTTCAGTGAAGATCGCCTGCGGATTCTGGTGCCGGCCCATCCCATCTGGCGCACGCCGTTCAGGCATGTTCGCGAAGGCCTCGTCATCTCGACCGATCCGGAGCATTGGCACAAGCGCCAGTTGCTCGACGTCAAGGCCGTCAAAGGCCGGCTGGCCGAATATTTCGCGCCACAAGGCCTCAAGGTGGCCAGGGTCAGCAATTCCGCCGCGGCCAAGGCGTTCAATGCCCAATTGCAAAAAGCCTCCTATGTCGACCGGGCCACCCGCCTGAAGCGTGTCTTTGAAGTCGAACTGGTGAGCCCTGATGGCGCGCGGCTGACGCGCTATGTTCTGGCCAAGAGTGTCGGTTGGGGGTGGCTGGGCTACCATGCCTTTGTTGTCGGCCACCGCTTGTCGGGCTTCGTTCCGGCATTTCTCGGGCTCCGCGACGGCATCGCCTACATGCAGTGGATCGCCCAACCCGCCGGCGCCGACCCTCGAGGGCTTGCCGACCGCGGGGCATGGATTGACGCTTCGGCGGCCTATGTGGCGGCCAGGGTGCGCACGCTGGCCCTGCGGTCGCTGTCGCAGGCCGGCATGGATCTGGCCCGCCAGAACAACGGTATCCGACTGGCCGAGAAGGCGCTCAGCCGGGCCTATGGGCGGTTCCTGACAGATACGCTGATGCGTTCGCACATGGGCGCGGAACTGCGGCGACAGCCCTGCCCGGTGCCCACCGTCGTCGATGGCAACATGCAGCGCAGCGAATGGGTGCAGGGCCCGGACGGCCTTTTGAAGACCGATTACGAGCATCACGGCATGGGCAAGGCCGGACTGAACGTGACCGATCCGGCCTTCGACCTGGCTAGCGCCATCCTGCAATTCGAACTATCGGGCGATGAGGAGGTGCGGCTGGTGCAGCGCTACCGCGCGCTCTCCGGAGACGACGACGTCGCAGAGCGGTTATTCCTCAACAAGCTGCTGGCCGGATTCTGGGGCATGAACCAGGCGCAGGACTACCTGTTCGGCGGCTTGCGCGACGGGGCGGCACAACAGGAACTGAACCGTCAGTTCCTGCGTGCCTGGAACTTCCTCACCGTGCAGGCGGCTCGTTATTGCGGCAGCATGTGCCCGCCGCGCAAGGCGCCTGAGTGGCGCGGACCCCTCTTGGCACTCGACATCGACGGCGTCATCGACCGCCGGCTGTTCGGCTTCCCTTGCACCTCTGCGGCTGGCATGGAGGCGCTGTCGCTGCTTAATGCCAATGACATTTCAGTAACTGTGAATACGGCGCGGTCGGTCAGCGAAGTGAAGGACTATTGCGCGGCCTATGGCTTGTGCGGCGGCGTCGCCGAGCATGGCGCCTATCTGTGGGATGCCGTCGGTGAACGCGGCGAGGTTCTGATCTGCGATGAAACGGCACGCCAGATGGAGCAGTTGCGCGAGCGTCTGCGGCAAGTTCCGGGCGTTTTCCTGGATGATCGTCACCGTTATTCCATCAGGGCGCTCACCTACCAGGACAAGCCGCGCGGCCTGGCGTTGTCGCTGCTCAAGTCGATGCACGCTGCAAGCGTCGGTGACGGGGCTGTGGGGCCGCTGCCCGGTCTGGTTGCAAACCGGCTAATGGCCGAACTGGGGCTCGACCGATTGAGCTTTCACCACACGCTGATCGATACCACCTTCGTGGCCAAGGAGACGAACAAGGGAACAGGGCTTGTCGCCTTGCGCGACATGGTTCTGAGCAAGGACGCGGAGACCATTGCGGTCGGCGACAGCGAGCCCGATCTGGCGATGTTCGCTGTCGCCACCCGCAGTTTTGCGCCCGCCAATATCTCATGCGCCAACCAGGCACGGCACCTCGGCTGCCGTATCGTCGGTCGGCCGTTCCAGCGCGGCCTCTTGCAGATTGCCCAGGCGATCACGGGCGCTGACGACGCTGCCGTCAAGCGCATGGGCGAGGCGTGGACCGGCAAGGGCTTGTTCATGGACCTTCTGCGGGTGTCGGACCGCCATTCCTTCGCCAAGCTGGTACGCGCCATGCTGGACCGGCGGGCCTTCCGGATCTTTTTGCGCTGAGCAGGCCGCCAGCCTCAGAAATCGTAGAGTTCGCGCGGGTTGTCCACGGGTATCTTCTGCCGTTGGGCGGGGCTCGCCCTGTCCAGCAGGAGATCGAGCAGCTTTGCGTCATCGGGGTATTGTGAACGCGGCACGCCCACGTGCGGCCAGTTGGACCCCCAGATGATGCGCTCGGACGCATGGGCGATGACCCGTCGCGCAATGGCGGCCATGTTGCCATAACCGGGCGGGCTGCCTCGCTCACCTCGTAGCTGCCGGCGAGCTTGAACCAGGCGTTGCGGCGGTCGACGAGGCGCAGCATTTCGTCGACGCGTCGGTCATCGGCGGGGACCCGCGGCATGAAGCCGCCGAAATGGTTGATGACGTAACGGGTCTCGATGGCTTTCAGCGCTGCAAGGTATCGTTCGATGTCGCGGCCGTTGAACTGGCAGGCGTTCGACTGGGTGACGACCACGCGCGCCATCCCGAGGCGTTGTTGCACCTGGAGATAGTCAGCGACCGTCGCCAGTTCGGCAATCGGCGGCCCGCCTGCCTGCCGCGCAAAGCCCGGCAGATAGACATGGATGTGGCAGTCGGTGGCGCCGGGCGGCGGCTTGAGCCGAGGCGGCTGGCTGACGAGGGGTCGCGTGTTGGCGGGAATGGCAGTCGGGGTGATTGGTCCGTCAGGGCAAATTCGGTCAGCGTGGCCCGGTTGATCTCGATGCCGAGGCCGGGGCCGGCGGGAATGGCAACCACGCCGTTTGCGTGCTCGATGGGTGTCTCGATCACCGCCTGGCGGAAGGGATTGGGTGTGCGGTCGAATTCGAGCATGAGCTCGATAGGATCGCGGCGCGGCGGATCGGGTGGCAGGGCGGCCATGAACTGCAGAGTGCCGCCATGTCGGCGATGCGGCGTATTTCGCTGAAACCGCCGGTGCCGCAGACGTCAGGCTGGGCGATGTCGATGCACCGCGTGGCGCCCGAAGGACAATTCGGAAATCTTTCGCGACAAGGTCGATGCCATTGCGCCGGTGCCTGCCGCCGATTCGGTCGAAGCCACTTTTCAGGGTGGCAAGTTTGCCGCCGAGCCCATTCACGAAGAGACCTGAAATCATCAGGGCGAACGGCAGGTGATGCGGTCGCTTGGCGATGCGTCGGGGTCACCTCGTTGATTGCGCACTGTGAAAAAGGCTGATCCTGACGCGGGTGCGAGGCGGCCGGCGCCTTGCATTTGCCATGAGCCCGCACCACAATCTCGCTTCTGTGTCCGCTACCTGACCGGACCGCAACGAATGATCGGAGGATCCCATGATCCCAGGCGCATTCGACTACCACAAGCCAAAAACCCTTGCCGCCGCCGTCAAATTGCTTACCCAACTGGGCGATGAGGCGCACCCGCTGGCCGGCGGCCAGAGCCTCATTCCCATGATGAAGCTGAGGTTTGCTTCACCCGAACATCTTGTCGATGTCGGCGGTATCGAAGGATTGCGCGGGGTGACGCGTGAGAAGGACCGCTTGGTCATCGGCGCCATGACGACCCAGCACGATCTACTGGCCTCCGGCGACGTCGCCGGGGCGCTCCCGCTGCTGCAGGAGGCCGCGCTGGTGATCGCCGACCCGCAGGTGCGCTATCGCGGCACCATCGGCGGCAATGTCGCCAACGGCGATCCCGGCAACGACATGCCGGCCCTGATGCTGACACTTGGTGCCGGCTACCGGCTGCAAGGACCCGGGGGCAAGCGTGAGGTCGAGGCGGCGAAATTCTACAAGGGCGCCTACGACACGGCCCTCAAGGCGGGCGAGATCCTCACCGCGGTATCGATACCGGTGCCGCCTATCGGCCACGGCCATGCCTATGAAAAACTGAAACGCAAGGTCGGTGACTATGCCACCGCGGCCGCCGCCGTCGTGCTCACCATGAAAGCCGGTAAGGTGGCAAGCTGCTCCATCGGCCTGACCAATCTCGCCGATACCCCGCTACTTGCCACTAAAGCGGCAAAAATCATTACCGGCTCGAGCCTCGATGAGGCCACCCTGAAAAAGGCGGTCGATGCGGCGCGGGCCATCATGTCACCGGCGGCTGACGGGCGCGGCACAGTCGATTACCGGGTTCATGTCGGCGGCATCATGGTGGCGCGGGCGCTCAAGCGCGCCGCGTCCGTGGCCGGCTGAGGGAGACAAGAGATGGCAAAGACCCACGTGAAAATGAAGGTGAACGGCGCCGAGGTCGAAGGTTTGGTCGAGCCGCGCACCCTGTTGATCCATTTCCTCAGAGAAAACCTCAATCTCACCGGCGCCCATATCGGTTGCGAGACGAGCCATTGCGGTGCTTGCACCGTCGATATCGATGGCATGTCGGTGAAGAGCTGCACTATGTTCGCGGTGCAGGCCGAGGGCGCCGACATCACCACGATCGAGGGCGTTGCCAATGCCGATGGCACACTGTCGGCTTTGCAAGAGGGATTCAGGCAGATGCATGGCCTGCAATGCGGCTTCTGCACGCCGGGCATGATCCTCAGGGCACATCGATTGTTGCAGGAGAATCCGAATCCCAGCGAGGCGGAAATTCGCCTCGGCATCTCCGGCAACCTATGCCGCTGCACCGGGTATCAAAATATCGTCAAGGCGATCCAGTACGCAGCGGCGAAGATCAACGGAACCGAATTCACGGAGGCCGCGCAATGAACGACCAGACCCCCACGCGGGAACAGCGCGAGGCCCAACTCGAAGGCATGGGCTGCAAGAGAAAGCGCGTCGAGGATGTCCGCTTCACGCAAGGCAAGGGCAATTACGTCGACGATCTCAAGCTTCCGGGCATGCTGCACGGGGACTTTGTGCGCTCGCCTTACGCCCATGCGCGTGTCAAATCCATCAACACCGAGGCGGCACTAAAGGTGCCGGGTGTTCTTGCCGTGTTGACGGCCGAAGAGCTGAAGGGCGTCAACCTCGCGTGGATGCCGACGCTGGCCGGCGACGTACAGATGGTGCTGGCCGACGGCAAGGTGCTGTTCCAGGGTCAAGAAGTTGCCTTCGTGGTGGCCACCGACCGCTACGCGGCCGATGACGGCATCCAGGCGGTCGAGGTGGACTACGAGGAACTGCCGGTGCTCATCGACCCGTTCAAGGCCATGCACCGCAACGCGCCGGTACTGCGCGAGGACATTAAGGATAAAATGGACGGTGCCCACGGCCCGCGCAAGCACCACAACCACATTTTTGAATGGGTGGTGGGCGACAAGGACCTGACTGATGCCGCCTTTGCGAAAGCGGAGGTGACGATCAAGGAGCTCATCTCCTATCATCGCACCCACCCGTCGCCGCTGGAGACCTGCCAATGCGTGTGTTCGTTCGACAAGATCAAGGGCGAGCTCAGCGTTTGGGGGACGTTCCAGGCCCCGCATGTCATACGCACCGTGGTGTCGCTCATCGCCAAGCTGCCCGAGCACAAGATCCACGTGATATCGCCTGATATCGGTGGTGGCTTCGGCAACAAGGTCGGCGCCTACCCGGGATATATCTGCGCCGCGGTTGCCTCGATCGTCACCGGCAAGCCAGTGAAATGGGTCGAGGACCGCATGGAGAACCTCACCGCCACCTCATTTGCCCGCGATTACCACATGACGGCGGAAATCGCCGCTACCAAGGCCGGTAAGGTGACGGGTCTCAGGGTGCATGTGCTGGCCGATCACGGGGCGTTCGATGCCTGCGCCGACCCATCCAAATGGCCGGCCGGTTTCTTCAACATCGTCACCGGCTCCTATGACTTCCCGGTGGCGCATCTGGTGGTCGACGGCGTCTACACCAACAAGGCGCCGGGCGGTGTCGCCTATCGCTGCTCGTTCCGGGTCACCGAAGCGGCCTATTGCATCGAGCGTGCGATGGACATCCTCGCCCAGAAGCTGGGAATGGATCCGGCTGAACTGCGCTTGAAGAATTTCGTCAAGCCCGAGCAGTTCCCCTATCACTCGGCGCTCGGTTGGGAATACGATTCCGGCGATTATCACACCGCAATGAAGAAGGCGATGGAGACGGTCAAATACGCCGAATTGCGCAAGGAGCAGGCGGAAAAACGCGCCGCCTTCAAGCGCGGCGAGACCCGCGAAATCATGGGTATCGGGGTTTCCTTCTTCACCGAGATCGTTGGTGCCGGCCCGTCGAAGAATTGCGACATCCTCGGTATCGCCATGTTCGATAGCTGCGAAATCAGACTGCACCCGACAGGCGCCGGCATCGCCCGCATGGGCACCAAGAGCCAGGGCCAGGGCCACGAGACGACCTATGCCCAGATCATTGCCACGGAACTGGGGCTTCCCGCCGACAACATCATGGTCGAGGAAGGCAACACCGATACGGCACCCTATGGACTTGGCACATACGGGTCACGTTCCACACCGGTTGCGGGCGCGGCTATCGCCATGGCGGCCCGAAAGATCAGGGCGAAGGCGCAGATGATCGCCGCCTACAAGCTGGAGGTCCACGAGGATGACCTCGAATGGGATATCGACGGCTTCAAGGTGAAGGGCCTGCCGGAGAAATTCCTGTCGATGAAAGATATCTGCTGGGCGGCCTATAATTCCGTACCGCCGGGCATGGAGCCGGGTCTTGAAGCTGTGAGCTATTACGACCCGCCGAACATGACCTATCCGTTCGGCGCCTATATCTGCGTCATGGACATCGACGTCGATACCGGCGTCTACAAGGTGCGGCGCTTTTATGCGCTCGATGACTGCGGTACCCGCATCAACCCGATGATCATCGAGGGCCAGGTGCACGGCGGACTGACGGAGGCCTTTGCCATCGCCATGGGCCAGGAGATCCGCTACGACGAAGGCGGCAACGTAGTCACCGGCTCGTTCCTCGATTTCTTCATGCCGACGGCGGTCGAGACGCCGCACTGGGAAACCGGTTTCACCGTCACCCCCTCACCGCATCACCCGATCGGCGCCAAGGGGGTTGGGGAAAGCCCCAATGTCGGCGGGGTACCTGCCTTCTCCAACGCCGTCAACGATGCCTTTTCCTTCCTCGGTTCGACCCACATCCAGATGCCGCATGACTTCTGGCGCAACTGGGAGGCCGCTAAGCGCCTCGGGGTTACGGGGTAACGGCCGACCGGCGGCGAGGTGGGTCGACAGTGCAGGAAGCCATGAGCCTCAGCCGCGAGGAAATCGCCGAACGTCTTGCCGGGGCCGGCTATATCGCCGATCCCGACCTTGCCACGGCAATTGCGCTGATGCAGTTGCTGCAACGGCCGTTGCTGCTGGAAGGCGAGGCGGGCGTTGGCAAGACGGAGGTCGCCAAGGCCCTTGCCGAGGTTCATCACACCAAGCTGATCCGGTTGCAGTGCTATGAGGGGCTCGACCAGTCGGCCGCGCTGTATGAATGGAACTACCAGCGCCAGTTGCTCGCCATTCAGGCGAGCCACGGCAAAGCGGCGGCCGAGATCGAGGACCAGATCTTTTCCGAGAAATATCTGCTCGAACGCCCGCTCCTTGCCGCCATCCGCCAGCCAGCGCCACCGGTTCTGCTCATCGACGAGGTTGATCGCGCCGACGAGGAATTCGAATCCTTCCTTCTCGAACTGCTTTCCGATTTCCAGGTCTCGATCCCCGAACTCGGCACCATTGCCGCGATCTCGATCCCCCACGTGGTGTTGACCTCGAACGCCACACGCGAGCTTTCCGATGCGTTGCGCCGGCGCTGCCTCTACCATTATGTCGATTATCCCGACGTCGACCGTGAAGCGCGCATCGTCATGGCTCGCATCCCCGCAGCGGGTGCGACCTTGTCATTGCAGATCGCCCGCATGGTGGAAGCCATCCGCAAGGAGGACTTGCGCAAGGTGCCGGGCGTTGCCGAGACCCTCGACTGGGCGGCGGCGCTGGTGGGGCTCGATGTGCGCGATCTCGTCGATGCGCCGGAGGTGGTGCATGAGACCATGATGTGTCTCCTCAAGACGCGCGAGGACAAGGCCCGCATGCCGCGCGAGGTCACCGAGCGCCTCTTGAGGCATGTGGCATGAGCGCGCGAGCCATGGCGTTCGGCGGTGGGGACGCCGCCGCGCGCCTGATCGCAGAAAAACTTGCCGCGTTTCTCAGAACCTTGCGAGACAATCATTTCGCCGTGGGCTTGCGCGAAGGCCAGGATGCTGCCCGCATTATAGCCGCCGGTTATGCCGCCAGGCCCAATGCGCTGCGTGCCGCCTTCAAACACCTGCTGTGCACGCGCAAATCGGACTGGGATAAATTCGACGGGTTGTTCGATGCCTTCTGGCTGGGGCAGCGCGTGCGCTCGCGCTCCATGATCTCCAATGCTGCGCAGCCGGCCAACATCCCGTCCCTCAAGACGTTGCAGGAAAAGCCGGCGGACGAGGGTCGGCAAGCCGCCACAGATCAGCTTTCCGGGCCCGGAGATGCACCCGACAACCGTGCCGGCGAAGGTCGCGCCGAGGGCGCATCCAAGGCCGAAGGCCTCGACGATGTTGATTTTCGCAAGATGACCGATCCCGCCCAGATCGAGCAGGCCCACGCGGTTGCCGCACGGCTGGCCCGGGCCATGCGCACCCGGCTCACGCGGCGCGACCTGGCGCGGCGGCGCGGTCGTGGCCTGCATCTGCGCCGCACCATCCACCGCAATGTCAGCCATGGCGGGGCTTTCATCTCGCTGGTGAAGCGCCGGCGCAAGCCAAGGCCACTGCGACTTGTCATCCTGCTCGATGCCTCGGGGTCCATGAGCCTTTACACCGGGGTCTTCCTGCGTTTCATCCACGGTGTTCTCGACGAGTTCCGTGAGGCCGAGGCCCTCCTCTTCCACACGCGTCTTGCGCATGTCTCCGATGCCATGAAGGAGAAAGACGCCGCGCGGGCGCTTGACCGCCTCGCGATGATGGCTCAGGGAGCCGGCGGCGGCACGAAAATCGGCGAATCGCTCCAGACCTTCAATCGTTCACATGCCTCGCGGGTCATTCATTCGCGCACCTGCGTGATGATCGTTTCCGATGGCTACGAGACCGGTGATGCGGCTTTACTGGGGATTGAGATGGCAGCGCTTGCCCGGCGCTGCCGGCGCATCGTGTGGCTCAATCCGATGATCGGGTGGGAGGGTTATGCACCGGAAGCGCGTGGAATAAAGGCCGCCTTGCCCTATATGGATCTCTATGCTCCGGCGCACACGCTGAATAGCCTGGCCGCGCTCGAACCCTATCTGGCCGGCCTATGAGGAAGATATCCATGACGCGCCATCTCGATGTGATGGACGTGGTATCGCGGCTCACGGCCGCCGAAGAGGCCTTCGTTCTCGCCACCGTGGTGCGCACCCTGTCGGTGACCGCGGCCAAAGCCGGCGCCAAGGCCGTGATCCGGCCCGACGGAACCATCGTGGCGGGATGGATTGGTGGCGGATGCGCTCGCGGCGCGGTGCTCAAGGCGGCACGCGAGGCGCTTGCCGACGGCCGCTCGCGCCTTGTCTCCGTACAACCTGAAAACCTCCTTTCGGATCTCGGTGTAAAGCCCGGCGAAAGCCGCGACGGTGTACGTTTTGCCAAGAACATGTGCCCCAGCCAGGGCACCATGGACATCTTCATCGAGCCGATGCTGCCGGCCCCCTCGCTGGTTATCTTGGGGGCAAGTCCGGTGGCCATCGCGCTGGCTGGTCAGGCCGCGCCGCTCGGCTTTCATGTCACCATCGCCGCCCCGGCAGCCGATTTGCCGGGCCATCCCGTCGGCGACACCGTGGTCGATGGCTTTGGTATCGAGCCTGCCGCCAATGCCCGGTATTTCGTCGTTGTCTCCACGCAGGGCAAGGGCGATGAAGCAGCGCTGGAGGCAGCGCTTCAGATCAAGGGCGAATACTGCGCGTTTGTCGGCAGCCGCCGCAAGATGGCCGCCTTGCGCGCCAAATTGCTCGCAAATGGTGTCACGGCTCAAGAGCTTGACCGGGTCAAGGCGCCAGCCGGCCTCGATCTGGGCGCCATCACGCCAGAGGAAATCGCCTTGTCGATCCTGGCGGAAATTACTGCATTGCGCCGCCGCGACCAGCGCGGCGAGCCAGCCATTCAGCCTGAGGATCGCCCACGGTAACGCGCGGCAACGGTAGAACTGCGCACCTCGCCCATGAGATGCTGCTCGGCCTCGTTCACGGCCTCGAGCAGGGCAGGGTCCGCCATCGCCGGAATGCAGACCACTTCGTCCAGCGCCAATCCGGCAAGCGAGGCCGCAACGACATCGGCCGCCTCGAGGACCGGTAGGCCCGACGGACGCCCGCCCAGCTTGTCGTGGAATTCCGTGCGGACAAGGCCCGGGCACAGGGCTTGCACCTTCACGCCGGTGCCCTCCAGTTCGTGCTGCAAGACTTGCGTGAAAGTGACGACGAACGACTTGGTTCCGGCATAGGTGGCGCGCTTCAGGAACGGCATCTTGGCCGGACCGCTGAAGGCCAGCATCGAGGCGACATTGATGATCGCACCATTGCCGCGCGCGACCATGCCGGGCAGGGCGGCCCTGGTCAGGCGGACCAAGGCGGTTGCATGCAGCGCGATCTGTCGTTCCGCCAGATCGGGATCGCTTTCCACGAACGGCCCATAACCGCCAAAGCCGGCGTTGTTCACCAGCAGTGCCAGTTCCCTTTCCCCGGCAATACGCTTTTCGACCGTTCGCAGCACCTCACCGTCGCTGAGGTCGGCCGGCAAGACCTCGGCCCTTGCATTTTGGGTGCCAAGGCGGGCTGCCAGTTCATCGAGGCGGTCGCGGCGGCGGGCGACTAGGATGAGATCATAGCCGTCAGTGGCGAGGCGCTCGGCGAAGGCCCTCCCGATACCGGAGGATGCCCCCGTGACCAAAGCCCATTGCCGCTTGTCCGCCGCCGTCATCGCCTGCCTCATGCACCGGGGGGTGGCGGGAGGAATTCCACCTCGTGCTCGCCTGCAAGACGGATGACCTCGGCGGGATCGGGCACGTTGTGGATCTTGGTGAAGAGGTCAAAAAGCATGCGCGTCGGCGACACCCAGAAAAAGCAGGTCACCGGGCGGTCAGATTTGTTGAAGATACCGTGCGGGATGCCGCGCGGCAGGCGGATGAGATCGCCACCATTGGCCACGGCATCCTTGCCGTCGAGAAACAGATCGAAACGCCCCTCAAGCATGTAGATGAACTCGTCCTGGGTCGGATGGATGTGGGGCGGCACGAAAGTGCCGGGCGGGAAGGTCGCATGCCAGGAGAACGAGGATTCGCACAGCTGCTTGGGCACGTAGGTCTGGCCCAGGATGTTCCACGCGATGCCGTCCATGCCTTTGCCCCTGGGCGTGATGCCAGCCGTCATTTCTTGCATGATCTTCTATCCTCGTTCGGTTTGAACCTGACGCCAGAAGTTATGGCGAAACAGCGGGTGCGCATAGCCTCTTGTTGGCTCAACCGAGCAGCGGCCGGCTGGTGCTGTCGCGATACCAGCCGCCGACAGCGGCCTCGTAGGCTGCGGCCACCGCGAAGACACGAGGGTCATCGAAGGTGCGGCCGACGATCTGGATGCCGGTCGGCACGCCGCTTGCCGCCTTGCCGGAAGGTACCGACATGACCGGACAATTGTGCAGCATGTTGAACTGGTGGGTCATGCACCAGCCCCATTCGGGATCGACCCGGACGCCGGCCACGCGGAAGTCGGGATCGCTGGTGTCGTGCGCGGCGGCAACCGCGGGCAGGTTGAGGGTAGGACATACCAACACGTCGTGGGTTGCAAGCACCGGACCGAGCGTCTGGTACATGCGGTGCAGCCTTTCCCAGGATTTGTGGACGTCGTCGATGCCGGTGTTGGTAATGGCGGATTCGGCAAACTGCAGGGCGTAGTTGGTCATCAGATCGCGATGGTCCTTTGACTGCCAGATGGTCTGGCGGCCGAAATGCATGGTGTGGAACCAATGCATGGCATCGCGCTCGACGTCGGAGGTCCAGCCGAGATCGACCTCCTCGATGGTAGCTCCAAGGTTGGCCATGACCGCCAGGGCCGCAAGGGTGTTGCGCCGCACGTCTGGATCGACGGGCACATAACCGAAGTCCATGGACCAGGCGATGCGCATGCCCTTCAGGTCGCGGCGGCCGACGTCGAGCCTGACGGGTGTCCGCAAGCTGTTATGGTCGAGCGGATGAGGGCCGGCCGTTACGCCCTGCATGAGGGCAGCATCGGCTACCGAGCGGGTGAGCGGGCCGCAGTGATTGAAGCGATCGAAATTGGCCGGCGGCCCATCGGGATTGCGCCCGTGCGGGGGCTTGAAGCCGACGACACCGCACGCCGATGCCGGGATGCGGATGGAGCCGCCGATATCGGTGCCGGTGGCGAGGAGGGTCATGCCGGCCGCCAGCGCCGCGCCGGAACCGCCCGATGAGCCGCCCGGACCGAAAGCGAGGTTGTGCGGATTGCGCGTCACGCCCCACAGGCGCGAATAGCACACTCCCGACAGGCAGAATTCCGGCGTTGTGGTGCGGGCATGGATGATGGCGCCCGACTTTTGCAGGCGCTCGATCATCGGATCGGAATGATCGTCCACATGGTGCTTGAAGATCAGCGAGCCCTGGGTGGTGCGCTTGCCGGCGACGCGCTGGGCATCCTTGACGGCCAACGGCAGGCCCTCAAGCCGGCGCGGCCGCGCACCTTTGCCGGCGTAGCGCGTCTCGGCCTGGCGGGCGGCTGCGAGAGCTTCGTCGAAATAAGTATCGGTGAAGGCATTGACCTTGGGCTGCACCTTTTCGGCGCGGGCGATGACGGCCTGGAGCAGTTCGACGGGCGACAGTTCCTTCCTGGCGAAGAGTTCCAGTGCCCGCGAGGCGGAGATATAGGCGAGGTCGCTGTCGGACATGGCCTTGCTCCCGGTCAGTTGACGTCGAGGTGACGGGCGATGGCGTGAAAGGCGGCCAGTGCGAGAAGGTTTCGCGGCACCGATACGAACTCCGACCAGCTCGACAGCTTGACGATCACCATCTGATTATCGGGATCGACATAGATGGACTGACCGAACACCCCGCGTGCCATGTAGGCGCGGCCGCGATGATCCTCGATCCACAAGCAGTTGCGGTAGGCGCCGTGCGGCAGGGTTTCGGTATAGGGGGCGCCAAACAGACTCGCATCGCCGTTGCGGCTATCCTCGATCCAGGCCGACGGCACGACCTGGCGGCCATTGGCCATGCCGGCGTCGAGATGCAACTGGCCGAAGCGGGCATAGTCGCGCAAGGTGGCATTGAAGCCGCCGTCGGCAAGCCCATAGCCGGCGACATCGACGGTGAAGGCGGCACTTTCCTCCGCGCCCAGCTTCGACCACAGCGCCTCGCTCACCAGGTCGACAAATGGGCTGCCGGTGGCGGCTTCCATGGCGAACGCCAACACATCAGTTTCTATGGAGCGATAGGAAAACCTGGTGCCATGCTCGCGTTCCTTGACGGTGAGCCCCATGACCTGCTCCCACAGGCAGGCGGGATACGAACGCCCCGGTTGCGGCAGCTTCCAACCCGAGGCGACATCGGTGGCGGCGACATCGGACCCGAGGTTCTCATAGTCCTCGCTATAGCGCACGCCGCTGGTCATATCGAGGACATGGCGCACCGTCGCGCCGGCATAGGCGGTACGTGCCAGATCGGGCAGATAATCGGTAAGGGGGGCTTGCGAGTCGAGCAGGCCCTTGCCGACGAGGATGCCGGCAACGGTGCCGGCAATCGACTTCGCCATGGATTGCGACAGATGCAAGGTGCGCTCGTCCATGCCGTTGAAATAACGCTCAAAGACGATGCGGCCGCGATGCAGGACGATGAAACCATCGGTAAAGCTGCTGGCGAGCCATTCAGCGACGGTTGTCGGCACGTCGCCGGGGGCAGCGAATGAGACGGAATCGAGATCGACCGTGCGGCGATCAAGCCGGCTTGCCGGGTCGTTCCCGCGCCAGACTTCGGCGGTGGGTAGAAACTCGCGCACGTGCTGGAAGCTCCAGCGGTTCCATGGGGAACGATCCCAGTCCGCACGCGGCATGCGTGGCGCGGCAGAAACGGGTGCGCCCGGCTTGATGCTGGCTGTCATGATTTCTGTCTACTAAAGGGCGGTATGAAAAGAGCCCGGAAGCGTTGCGGCTTCCGGGCCCGTGGCAGCGATTGCCTACTTCTGCAGTTCGGTCCAGATCTTGGTGTAGATCTGCGTCGCTTCAGGCGGGCAGGTGCTCGCGAAGGAGCCCGCGGACTTGAACTGGTCCGGAACGACGATTTCCGGCGCCGTCTTCATGTCGGCGGGCATGTACTTCTCGGAGCCCTTGATGCCGTTGGCATAGTGGGCAAAGGCCGAGATCAGGGCCGCGTTCTCGGGGTCCATGATGAAGTTCTGGAAAAGCTTGGCGTTCTCGACGTTCTTGGCATCCTTCAGCACAGACACGTTATCCATCCAGATCGGGTAGCCTTCCTTGGGATAGCCGTAGACGACGGCCGGATTCTTGAGCCGGGCGCGGAATGTGGAGCCGTTCCAGTTAACGCTCGCCACCCACTCGCCGGAGCCCAGCTTGTTGGTCGTCCCGTAGTCCATGGACAGCCACTTCGGCTTGGCCGCCACCAGCGCGTCACGTACCTTCTTCAGCACCTTGAGGTCGGTGGTGCACCAGTCGCCGCCCTCATACTTGATGGCGAGAAACATGACGTCGTTCATTTCCGGCACCACATTGACCTTGCCCACCAACTCCTTGGGCGGATCCATGAAGATGGCCGAGGTGTTGGGATCGCCGCTATAAGTCTTGGTGTTCACCGCCATGCCGGTGGTGCCCCACTGCCACGGCACGGAGTAGTGGCGGCCCGGATCGTACGGCACGTCGACCCAGCGCGGATCGACGTTCTTGAAATTCGACATCTGGTCGGGACGCGACTCCAGCAGCAGGCCTTCCTTGATCCAGATGGGCATGACGCTGGAGGTTGGCACGACGATGTCGAAGCCCGAGCCGCCCGCCTTCACCTTGGCCAACGCGGTATCGTTGGAATCATAGTCGGTGAGCGTGACCTTGACGTTGTAGGTCTTCTCGAACTTCTTAATCAGGTCGGGGTTGGTGTAGTTGCCCCAGTTGTAGATGTTGAGCTGGCCGTCGGCGCTGGCGCCTGTGGCCCCGCCCAAGAGCATGGCTCCGGCGGCTATGGTTGCAATCAATTTCCACTGCATTGAAGTTCCTCCCATGGGTTTCAGTGGTGTTGTCAAACAGTCAAATCAGCTTCTCCTCCTGTTCAGGAGAAAGAAGATAGTCACGAACACGATGCCTGCAAGCAGCAGCGTTGTCGCGATGGCGTCGACTTCCGGCGTGATCATGCGCCGCAACTGGCCCAGCATGAAGGTCGGCAGGGTGTCCTGTCCCGCCGACTTGATAAACTCGGTAATCACCACGTCATCGAGCGAGATGACGAAGGCAAGCATGGCGCCGGCGAGAATGCCAGGCCACAACAGCGGCAGCGTCACGAAGCGGAATGACCGCCAGGGTGTCGCATAGAGATCGGCGGCGGCGCGTTCGAGCGATAGATCCATGCTCTCCAGCCTAGCCCGGATCGGCAGGTAGGCAAAGGGGATGCAGAACGCCGCATGGGCAGCAAAAAGATAGGCAAGACCGGTGTAGCCGGTCGCCACCTTTATCAGGGCAAAGAAGATCAACAGGGCAACCGCGGTGACGACCTCGGGCACCATCAGCGGCTGGTTGATGATGGCGTAGATCAGTGTCATGCCGCGGAACGGCGCCGTGCGTGTGGTCGCCAGCGCGGCCATGGTGGCCGCGACCGTGGCCACGGTGGCCGCGAAGGAGGCAATCATCAGTGAGCGCAATGCCGCGGACTGGACCGCGTCGTCATGCAAGGCCGCGACATACCAGCGAAAGGAAAAGCCGTTCAGGTTGGCCATCGAGTCGGCAGCGTTGAAGGAATAGACGACCAGCGTGACGATGGGTGCATAGAGGATTACGAAAACCATCATCGCCACAGTGGCGAAACCGGGGATGCGCTTGATGTCGAAGGCGCGCGATGAGGTGAAGAGCCTAGACATTGCTCTGCCTCTGCGAGGAGGCGACGCGCACGTAATACAAAAGCGCAATCATCACGATGACCATCAGAGTGATAGACAAGGCCGATCCCAGCGGCCAGTTGCGGCCCTGGCCGAACAGCAGCTCAATCAGGTTGCCGACCATCATGTTCTTGCCGCCGCCGAGGACGCGCGGGGTGACGTAGGCGCCCAGCGAGGGAATGAAGACGAGGATCGACCCGGCGATGATGCCCGGCTTCACCAGCGGCAGGATGATGCGCCAGAACATGTTCCAGCGGTTGGCGTAGAGATCATAGCCGGCCTCGACCAGGCGGAAATCGAGCTTCTCGATCGAGGCATAGATGGGCAGTACCATCAGCGGCAGATAGACGTAGGTCATGCCGAAGCCGATGGCAAAATCGGTGAACATGAGCTGCAGCGGCTGATGGATGATGCCGAGGTCGAGCAGCACGGTGTTGACCAGCCCGTCGGTGCGCAGCAGGTCCATGATCGCATAGGTCCTGATCAGCAGATTGGTCCAGAACGGGATGGTGATCAGGAACAACCATAATTCACGCTGCCGCCCGGGGCGCGTTGCGATGAAATAGGCGGTCGGAACGCCAACCAGCACAGTTGTCCCCGTTGTCATTATCGACAGCTTCAACGACCGCCAGAAGATACTCAGGTTGGCATCGGCCCAATGCAGCGAGTTATCGAAAATATCGCGCTGGATGACGACGTTTTGCCAGCCCTCGGTGGAGAAGTGCCATTTTACATTGCCGTAATCGCCAGGTGTCAGAAAGGAATAGACCAGCACAATCAGCAGCGGTCCCACCGCCGCGCACATGATGATGAGCAGTGCAGGTGTCGACAGCAGCCAGCGGTTGCGCAAATCCTGACGCGCAGCCTCGGCGGTGACTTCGGCGGCGCTGCGGCCAGGCTGGACGATGCTGCTGGCGGCTTGGCTGGGCGCACTGGCCATGTCAGTCTCTCAATGCCTGGACGGCGTCGGGCTTGAAGGCGATACCGACCTTGTCGCCGAGCGAAAAGCCGCTTTCGCTGCCCCTCAGGTTCTGCATCCGCACGGTAAAGGCGCCGCCGGTGTCGAGATCGACATGAAAGTGGGTATCGGTGCCGAAATAGACGATGTTGTCGAGGGTGCCCGTCAGAATGCCGGCGGCGGGTGTGGCCACCACTTCGGCGTGCTCGGGGCGCACCACGATTGAAACCATCTTCCCCTCCTCGCCAAGGAAACCCTCGGGCAGGCTGGTAGCCACGGCCTTGCCGGAGGGCAGCTTGACCTGATTTGACCGGCCTTTTGCCGGCAGCAGTTCGGCCTGCAGGAAGTTGGTGTCGCCGATGAAATTGGCCACGAAGCGCTCCGACGGGCGGTCATAGATATCGCGCGGATGGCCGATCTGCAGGATGCGCCCCTTGTTCATCACCGCCACGCGGTCCGACATGGTGAGCGCTTCTTCCTGGTCGTGGGTGACGAAGATGAAGGTGATGCCGGTTTCATGCTGCAGGCGCTTCAATTCGATCTGCATGTCCTTCCTGAGCTTCAGATCGAGCGCCGAAAGCGGTTCGTCCAGCAACAGCACCTGCGGGCTCGGCGCCAGGGCGCGCGCCAGCGCCACGCGCTGCTGCTGGCCGCCGGAAATCTGGCTGGTCAGCCGGTTCTTCAGCTCTCCCATGCGGACCAGCGCGAGCATCTCGTCGACACGGGCATCGATCTCAGGCCGCGGCCTGCCAAGCATCTCCAGCCCGAAGGCGATATTGCCCGCCACCGTCATGTGGGGGAACAAGGCATAGTTCTGGAACACCGTGTTGACCGGGCGCTTGTACGGCGGCAGCGCGGTGATGTCGGAACCATGCAGGAGGATGCGGCCTTCGGTGGGGTGATCGAAACCGGCGATCAGGCGCAACAGCGTGGTCTTGCCGCAACCCGATGGACCGAGCAGGGTGAAGAACTCGTTCTGGCGGATCGCCACGCTGACCTCGTCGAGGGCAACGACGCGATCCCCATCCTGGCCAAATACCTTGCTGACGCCAATCGCCTCTATAGCGACCGACTTCTCAGCCGGCGCCTTGGCCCTGCCTGCACCGGCCTTGCCCACAGCCCTCAACACACCTCTCCCGCGCAAATTCTTATTCCTTGAGGGCCAGCATATTTCGCCGCGAAGGTTTTGCCAACACAACAGTTGCAAGCCGGAAACTTAATCTTTCGCGGGTGTCTTAAGGACAAGAACCGGCCGCTTTGCGGGGCATTTGCGTCACGTCGTCCAGCCGCCGTCGGCTACGAAGGCCTGACCGGTCACGAAGCTTGCTTCGTCGCTGGCGAGGAACACCACCAGATTGGCGATCTCTTCAGGGCTCCCGAAGCGGCCGGACGGCTGCCGGGCCATGAAGGCGGCGCGCGCGGCGTCATAGCCGCCCAGGGTATCGCCGAGGGTCTCGATGCGCTGGCGCAGCGACGGGCTGTCGATGGTGCCGGGACAGACCGCGTTGCAGCGGATGTTCTTGCCCACGAAGTCGGCGGCAATCGCCTTGGTCATGCCGATGACGGCGGCCTTGGTGGCGCCGTAGACGAAACGGTTGGGGGCGCCTTTGATGGACGACACCACCGAGGCCATGTTGACGATGGAGCCGCCGCCGGCCGCGATCATGCCCGGCAGGAACGCCTTGATCATGTGGTAATGGGCCTTGACGTTGAGGTCGAAGGAAAAGTCCCAGGCCTTGTCGTCGCAATCGAGGATGGTGCCATGGTGAACGAAGCCGGTGCAGTTGAAAAGAATGTCCGGTGTGCCTACCCGGGCAACGGCCTGCTCGATCTGACGCGGCTTCAGGGCATCGAGCGCGAAACCGCGGATGCGCCTGGCCTCGGCCTTCAGGGCATCGATGCCCTCCTTGTCGATGTCGGTGGCGAAGACCTTGGCTCCCTCGCGCGCCATGGCAAGCGCGGTCGCCCGGCCAATGCCGGCACCCGCTGCGGTGACCAGCGCCGTCTTGCCTGCCAGACGTCCAGCCATTGCGTGTTCCCCTCTTGTTGATCTGCTGCCATGTCTATACGCAAATGGCTTGGGCGCGCAATGCGGGCGGCAGCAGCGAATTTGCGCTATAAGAACGGGCAAGGCAATTCTGTCGGCAAAGGGACAGCGACATGGCGAAGAAGACGGTGTGGCGGGCCAAGCCCGCATCGACAAAGACCCCAACGCGGCGCTCGCGCCAATGGTTCGGCATGCCGGGCATGGACGGGTTCCATCACCGCTCGTGGATGAAGAACCAGGGCCTGCCGCATCACCTGTTCGACG